>NZ_CM002139.1:2772031-3072031 GCF_000454545.1 Xanthomonas cassavae CFBP 4642 | reverse complement strand
CGCGCGAGCAGGCGTTGCGGGTGGGATCGTGCCTGGCGGAGTTTCTGGATCCCAAGGAATACCGCACCAGCGAAACCGCCGGTGAGTAGTCACGCTGTGTAGCAGTGTGGTTTGCTGACCGCGCCAGACAATCTGCCTGGGAATAGTGCAGATTCCGTTGCGCAGGCCGGGGTGGGGCGGCTGGCCTGCTCCGCACCAGGGGGGGCGTTGCGGTTTGGTCGCCCGGGCGACGTGATCGGTGATCGGTTTTCTCGATCGCAGTGCGCCAAGGCACGATGACCAGGATCGCTCGTAGCGCGCGCACACGGCACGTGCATGGGTGTGAGCGTGGCGTGCAGTCGATGCCGCCGATCTGGCGGTGTAAGGTAACGGCCGATTCGGTTGCATGGTTGGGCGTGGTCGTAAGGGGAAGGCTCATCGATGTGAGGAACCAACTCACCGAAGCCAACTAGACTGTGGGCACGGGAATGGCCCCGCGGAGAACACCACTTGAACGATTCCCGTCACGAAGAGCTGCGGGCGCCCATGATCAGCGAATCTCGTAGCCTGCCTGTCGAGAAGCACCGCTCGGATATCTTCTTTGCCGCGGTGGAAACCACCCGCATGCCGATGACGGTGACCGACCCGCATCTGCCGGACAACCCGATCGTGTTCGCCAACCGCGCCTTCCTGGAAATGACCGGGTATTCGGCCGAGGAAATCATCGGTAACAACTGCCGTTTCCTGCAGGGTCCGGAGACCGATCCGGCCAGCGTGCAGGACGTGCGCGAGTCGATCGAGAACCGCCGCGAATTCGCCACCGAAGTGCTGAATTACCGCAAGGACGGCTCCTCGTTCTGGAATGCGCTGTTCGTCTCGCCGGTGTTCGACGATCAGGGCAACCTGGTGTATTTCTTCGGCTCGCAGCTTGACGTGAGTCGTCGCCGCGACGCCGAAGATGCGCTGCGTCAGGCGCAGAAGATGGAGGCGCTGGGGCAGCTGACCGGCGGAATCGCGCACGATTTCAACAATCTGCTGCAGGTGATGTCCGGGCATCTGGAAGTGATCCAGATGATGGCGTCCGGCGATGCCGCCAAGAATGCCGAACGCATCGCCTTCAGTGCCGAGCATGCCGCAACCGCCGCAGCCAAGGCCGCCACGTTGACCCAGCAATTGCTGGCGTTTTCGCGCAAGCAGAAATTGCGCGGGCGGGTGGTCAACCTCAATGGTCTGGTGTCGGGCATGAACAGCATGGCCGAACGCGCGCTGGGCGGCGGCATCAGCCTGCGCCAATCGCTGGAAGAGGGGCTGTGGAACTGCCAGATCGACACCACGCAGGCCGAAGTGGCGCTGTTGAACGTGCTGATCAATGCGCGCGATGCGATGGCGCAGTCCGAGCGCAAGGAGGTCATCGTGCAGACGCAGAACGTGGAGATCACCAACCAAGATCTGGCGATGCACCACCAGCTGGCACCCGGCCGCTACGTCAGCATTGCGGTCAGCGACACCGGTTCGGGCATGCCGCCGGAGGTGGCCAGCCGGGTGATGGAGCCGTTCTTCACCACCAAGGACGAAGGCCAGGGCACCGGTCTGGGGTTGTCGATGGTATACGGCTTCGTCAAGCAGTCCGGCGGCACCGTGCGCATCTACAGCGAAGTGGGCGAGGGCACCACGGTGCGTCTGTATTTCCCGGCGTCCAGCGAGTTCGAGAACGATCTGCAGGCCGCCAAGAGCCGTGCGATCGACAAGGGTGGCAACGAGACCATCCTGGTGGTGGAAGACAAGCAGGATGTGGCAGTGGTGGCCAGGATGTTCCTGGAAAACGCCGGTTACCGCATCCTCTCCGCATCGAGCGGACGCGAGGCAGTGGAGTTGCTGGAGCAGCACCCGGAGGTGGATGCCTTGTTCACCGACCTGATCATGCCCGGTGGCATGAACGGGGTGGTGCTCGCGCGTGAAGCGCGCCGCATGCTGCCCAGAATCAAGGTGCTGCTGACCACCGGCTATGCCGATGCCAGCATCCAGCGCACCGATGTGGGCGGGGCAGAGTTCGATGTGGTCAACAAGCCGTACACGCAAAAAGAATTGCTCAAGCGCATCCGCATGCTGCTGGATGGGCCGACCGGGGTGGGCTGAGGGGGTAGCAGCCCAACCGACCGACTGGGGTAGATCGTCTCAGCAGGAGGTTCGCTTCATTCGGTTCCGACCCATCGCGTCCGACATCTTCAATCCCGAATCACGAATCCCGGTCCGCCTATTTGTCGCTCAGCGGCGCCACATACCCTTCCGGCTTGTCGGCATTGCGCTCGAACAGAAACTTCTGCAGCTCGGTTTCGAGAAAGGCGCGGTGCTTGGGGTCGCGCGGCGACAGCCGGTTTTCGTTGATCAGCATGGTCTGGTGCGCCAGCCACGCCTGCCAGGCGCTCTTGCCGATCTGCGCGAACACGCGCTGGCCAAGTTCCCCGGGGTAGGGCACGAAATCCAGGCCTTCGGTATCGCATTGCTGGTACTGGCAGAACACGGTGCGGGACATGCGATTTCCTTCGAAGCGGTTAGAGCGTAGCGAGCAGCTTGCGGATCGGTGCGGGCAGGCCCAGCGATGCGAGATCGGCGCGGGCCACCCAACGCAGATCGTCATTGTCGCGCACCGCTGCGCGCAGCGCGACCTTGCGCAGGCGCAACGGCTGCAGATGCAGGCGGTAATGGCTGAAGGTATGCACCAGCAGCGGCAGCGCGTCGGCGCGCTCGTAGTCGCCGTCGACATGGCCGGCAAACCAGGCGCGCATGCCACTGTCGGTCTCGGCCTGTGGCAGCGTCCATAGCGAGGCCCAGATGCCGGTGGGCGGACGCCGCTGCAGCAGGATCTCGCCCTGCGTGTTTTCCAGCAGCAGCGCAGTGGCTTCGCGTTCGGGCAACACCTTCCCCGGTTTGGGCGTGGGCAATGCATGCACCAGCCCTTCGCGGCGCGCGACGCACGCCTGCTGCAGTGGGCACACGATGCAGGCCGGCCGGGCGCGTGTGCACAAGGTGGCGCCGAAATCCATCTGCGCCTGGGTGTAGTCGGCCAGGCGGCCGTCGGGGACCTGTGCAACGTGCATGGTCGCCAGCTGCCATAGCTGCTTTTCCACCACCGGCAGCCCGGGATAGCCGGCAATGCCGTGGAAGCGCGTCAATACGCGCTTGACGTTGCCGTCCATGATCGGGAAACGCGCGTTCCAGGCCTGGCTGAGGATCGCGCCGGCGGTGCTGCGGCCGATGCCGGGCAGCGCAAGCAAGGCATCGACATCGCGTGGCAACTCGCCGCCGTGCAAGGCAACGCATTGCCGGGCGGCGGCATGCAGGTTGCGCGCCCGCGCGTAGTAGCCCAGTCCGGCCCAGTGCGCCATGACGCTGTCGTTATCGGCGGCGGCCAGATCGGGCAGGGTTGGAAAGCGCGCGACGAACTTCTGGAAGTAGGGAATGACCACCGCAACCTGGGTCTGCTGCAGCATGATTTCCGACAACCAGACCCGGTACGGCGCACGCGGATGCTGCCAGGGCAGATCGTGGCGGCCGTGGCCGTCGAACCAGTGCAGCAGGCGGTCGACAAAGGCGTCGGCAATGGGAGCGGCGTGATCGGCTGGCATGGGGTCTGCTGGCTGGGAGGGAGTAAGAGCGGCGAACAGAACGTAGCGAGCAGTCGTCAGGCGGGAGTTGACGGCGCGGAGGAACCGCAGTGTACGAGCGGTCCATGCCGATTCCGAGCATCGGCCGCGCCCGCCTGGTGAGCGCAGTCGTTTTGCTGGCCTCTGAGGCGTACTCAGGAGCGACGTTGAGAGCGCAAGAGCGAACGATCGCGCGCGTCGGCGGCCATCATGGTCTGCCCGACCATGTCGCGGAGGGCGCCCCTCTTGCACAACAATCCCAGCGCAGCGGCAGCGTGATCGCGCCGCGTTGCCGATATGCCAAGGCACTGCGATGTCGTGGCGCCGCCTCGCCGTATCCCCCGATGCCCATCACGCGCCCAGCCCGCCTGACGTGACGGCAGTGGTTCGGTTGCGCGGATTGCGGCCGCTGTCCCCGGTCCCCGGTGCCGGCTTTCAATCAACCGCCCAGCGCTTCCGGCAACAAGGCATCCACGAACGCCACCGGGTCGAACACGCGCAGGTCTTCCGGGCGTTCGCCGATGCCGGCGAAGCGGATCGGGATGTTGAACTCGCGCGCCAGCGCGAACACCACGCCGCCCTTGGCAGTGCCATCGAGCTTGGTCACCACCAGGCCGGTGACGCCGACCGCCGCATGGAACTGGCGCAGCTGCGAAATGGCGTTCTGGCCGGTGGTGCCGTCGATGACCATCAGCACTTCGTGCGGAGCAGCGGTGTCGATCTTGCCGAGCACGCGGCGGATCTTGCCGAGCTCGTTCATCAGCCCGGTCTGGGTGTGCAGGCGGCCGGCGGTGTCGGCGATCAGCACATCCGTACCGCGTGCCTTGGCGGCCTGCAGCGCATCGAAGGCCACCGAGGCGGCGTCGGCATTCTGCCCCTGCGCAATCACTGCCACGCCATTGCGGTCGCCCCAGGCCTGCAGCTGCGCCACCGCGGCGGCGCGGAAGGTGTCGCCGGCGGCCAGCATCAGGCTATGGCCTTCGTCCTTGAAGCGCTTGGCGAGCTTGCCGATGGTGGTGGTCTTGCCGACGCCGTTGACGCCGACGGTCAGCACCACGAACGGCTTGAGCGAGCGGTCGATCACCAGCGGCCTGGAGACCGGCTGCAGCAGCGCGATGAGATCGGCGCGCAAGGCCTTGAACATGGCCTGTGCGTCGGCGAATTCGCGCGACTTCATGCGCTTGCGCAAGCCTTCCACCAGCGCGGTGGCGGCGCCGATGCCGACGTCGGCGGTGATCAGCGCGGTTTCGATCTCGTCGAGCAGGTCGTCGTCGAGCTTGGGGTTGCGCGAGAACAGGCCACCGAAGCTGCGCGCGAAGCTGCTGTTGCGCAGCCGCTCACGCCAGCCGGGTTTGCCGGCCGGGGCAGCGGGCAGGGCATCGTGCTGGCCGACGATGCTGTCGCTGTCCTGCGTGGCCGGTACCGGGCTGCTGACGATGGCGGGTGCGCTGACCACCGGAACGGCGCTTGCGGGAGCGGCGGCAGGGGTTGCGAAGGCCGTTGGGGGTGCTGCCGGCGGCACGATGGCCGGCGCAGCGGCGAGCGGCGGGATGGCCGCAGGGATGGCCGCAGCAGTTGCTGCGCCCGATGGTGTGGTGGCTGGTGCTGGTGCTGCCGGCTGCGTTGGCGGAGCTGCCGCAGGAGAGGGCGCGGCAGCAGGCGCGTTCGGTACGTGCTGCGGCTGCACGACCATTGGCGGAACCACCACCACCGGAGTCGGCAGGGTTGGCGCAGCGCTCGGTGCCGGATCCGGCAGGGCCTGCAGGGCGGCGGGTGCGGCTGCGGCAGGCGGTGTCGGCGCGGTCGGCACCGCAGCGATGCTCTGTGCCTGGCCGGTGCGTGCAGCGATGTCGCGCGCAAGCTCGTCGGCTGGGGTAGTGGCAGCCGGCTTCGGGGTGTCTGCCGCCGGCGCAGGCGTTGCGGCTGGCGCGGGCGTGACCGGCGTTGCGGTGGCCGGCGTTGCGGTGGCCGGCGCTGTGCCGGTCTGCGCAGGCGGCACGGCCTCGAGCGGCGAGGCAGGCGTGGCGGCAGCCGGTGCGGTGGGAAAAGCGGCTGCCAGCTCTTCCAGGCTGTAGCGCGACGTACGCGAACTGTTGGGTGTGGTGGGCGTGTTGCGGCGGAAAAAGCTGGCCATTGGCAACGCAGTAGGGGAAACCGGGAATTCTACCATCCGGGTCCCGGCGCACCTTGACGCGCCCTTCAGTGCTGCGCGGTCAGATCGGCACCAACCCTGATCTCAGCGAGCCCCGCCATGCTGCCGAATTCGGCATTTGTGCAGCTCTGTTTCAGAGCGTCGATGCGAACTTACAACTGTCCCTTGAGGGCACGATAATCGCGCGGCGTCATGCCGACGGTGGCCTTGAACTGGCGCGCGAACGCGCTCTGGTCGGCGAAGCCGCAGCGCTGGCCGATGCTGGCGATACTGTCGTCGCCGTACAGCAGCCGCATCGCCGATTCGATGCGCAGCTTGGTCAGCAGCTGCTGCGGAGTGACCTGGAACACGCGGCGGAAGTGCCGCTCCAGCTGGGCTACCGATAGCCCGGCCAGGTCGGCCAGCGCCTGCACGCGCAGGTTGTCGCCGAAGTTGGCCTGCATGTGGTCCATCACCTGGCTGAGCCGTTCGTAGGCCGAATGACGGCTATCGGGCTGGCCCAGGTCGCGCGAGATGCCGACCACGCCGATCACCTCGTTGGCCTCGCACAGCGGGCGTTTGAAGGTCAAGCACCAGCCAGGCAACCGGTTGGGATACAGGTGCACTTCCAGCTGGTTGTCGATGAGTTCGCCGAGCAGCACGCGACGGTCCTGCATCATGTAACTGCCGCCCAGCGGCAGCGGGAACACTTCCAGCGGCGAGCGACCGATGATCTCGCTGCGCAGCTTGCGCCCGAGCCGGCGCACCAGGGTGAGATTGCAATGGGTGTAGCGGCCTTCGCCATCCTTGATGAAGAACACCACGTCCGGCAGCGCATCGAACAGCGTCTGCATTTCCAGCGCGGGAAGGTTGAGGTCCATCGGGGTCATGGTGGCAGTCACGGTTGGACGGCTGTACGAGAGGTGCAGCCCGTGACTGATCCTAGCGCAAACGCGCGGCCCTGAAGCAGCTCGGCGATTGTGCGGATTTCCGCATTTTCACTTCGCATTGCACGCTAGTCGTTCGCGGGCCGGCGGTGGGAGCATGGGCCATGCACACCATCGACGTCATCGACTCCCACACCGCCGGCGAACCTACCCGGGTGGTGCTCTCCGGCTTCCCCGACTTGGGCGAGGGCGACCTGGCGCAGTGTCGCGAGCGCTTTGGCCGCGACTTTGACCGCTGGCGCAGCGCCATTGCCTGCGAACCGCGCGGCTCGGACACCATGGTGGGCGCGCTGTTGCTGCCGCCGCGGGACCCGAGCGCCTGCACCGGGGTGATCTTCTTCAACAACGTGGGCTATCTGGGCATGTGCGGCCACGGCACCATCGGGGTGGTGCGCACGCTGGCGGAACTGGGGCGGATCGGGCCAGGGCAGCACCGCATCGAAACCCCGGTTGGCACCGTGGGAGTGGAGCTGGCCGCCGACGGCACGGTGTGGGTGGACAATGTCGAGAGCTATCGCGCCGCCGCCGGAGTGGAGGTGGACGTGCCGGGCTACGGGCGCGTGCGCGGCGATGTGGCCTGGGGCGGTAACTGGTTCTTCATCACCGAACAGGCGCCGTGCGTGCTGGACCTGGCGCATCAGCGCGAGCTCACCGCGTATACCGAGGCGATCCGGCTGGCGCTGGAAGCGGCCGGGATCACGGGGGAGGCTAGTGGCGAAATCGATCACATCGAAGTCAACGACGCCGCGCCCGACGGCAGCGGCATGGCGCGCAATTTCGTGCTGTGCCCGGGGCTGGCCTACGACCGTTCGCCCTGCGGCACCGGCACCAGCGCCAAGCTGGCCTGCCTGGCCGCAGACGGCAAGCTGGGCGAAGGCGAACGCTGGCTGCAGCAAGGCATCCTGGGCAGCGCCTTCGAGGGCAGTTATCGGCTGAGCGTGCGTGGCATTGCGCCGCGCATCAGCGGGCAGGCGCATCTCACTGCCCGCTCGCAGCTGGTCATCGACCCGGCCGATCCGTTCGCCTGGGGCATCGTGGCCTGATGCACGCCTCGCGGCCCGCGCCTGCGCCTGCAGTGGCCGCGTCGTCGCGTGGTCCTGCAGCGGCGCCGAGCACGCCTGCGGTGGGCGCAGCCCGCGCCGAGTCCGGCAGCTCCGCCGCCTCCACCCGGCGCAGTTACGACCTGATCGTGATCGGCGCCGGCATCGTGGGGGCCGCCTGCGCCGAGGCCGCGGCGGGCGAGGGCCTGCGTGTGGCGATCGTGGAGCCGGGGCCGATCGGTGGCGGCTCCACGGCAGCGGCAATGGGCCACCTGGTGGCGATGGACGACGACCCGGCCGAGCTGGCGCTGTCGGCCTATTCGCTGCGTCTGTGGGAGCGTTTCGCCACGCTCAGCGAGGCCGAATTCAGCCGTTGCGGCACCTTGTGGGTGGCCCGCGATGCACGCGAACTGGCGGCGGTGCCGGACAAGATCGCGCGGCTGGCAGCGGCCGGCCTGCACGCTGACGCCATCGATGCGCAGCAGCTGTATGCCCTGGAGCCGCAGCTGGTGCCGGGCCTGGCCGGCGGCATGCGGGTGCCCGACGAAGCGGTGGTCTACCCGCCGCGCGTGGCCCGGCATCTGGTGGGACTGGCCTGCACGGCGGGGGCGCGGTTGTTCGCTGGCCGCCGCGTGGCGCAGTTGCTGGAGCAGGGCGTGCGCCTGGACGATGGGCAGCAGCTGTCAGGACCGGTGCTGGTGGCCAGCGGCGTGGCGCTGCCGCAGCTGCTGCCGGAGCTGGCCCTGCGCCCGCGCAAGGGCCACCTGGTCATCACCGACCGCCATCCGGGGCTGATCCGGCATCAGTTGCTGGAACTGGGCTATGCCGATTCGGCGCATGGTGCCGACGACATCAGCGTGGCCTTCAATGTGCAGCCGCGGCCCACCGGGCAATTGCTCATCGGTTCGTCGCGGCAGGTCGGCGAGCACGATCGCGCGCTGTCGATGCCGGTGCTGCAGCGAATGCTGCAGCGTGCATTCGCCTACCTGCCGGTGCTGCGTGAGCTGCAGGCGATCCGCGTATGGACAGGCCTGCGTCCGACCACGCCGGACGGGCGGCCGTATCTTGGGGCGGTGCCCGGCCGGCGCGATGTCTGGGTGGCGGCAGGGCATGAGGGGCTGGGTGTCACCACGGCGCTGGGGAGCGCACGGGTGATCGTGGACAGCCTGCTCGGGCGCACGCCTGCCATCGACCCTGCGCCGTATGCGCCGGCACGCGCCGCGCAGGGGCACGCCGCATGAGCGCGAGGGTGCGCCTGCAGGTGGATGCGCAGCCGGTGGAGGTGCCTGCCGGTGCCAGCGTGGCGGCCGCGGTGGCGCAGGCCACGCTGCAGTTCCGGCAATCGAGCAGCGGGCAGCCGCGTGCGCCGCTGTGCGGCATGGGCGTGTGCTTTGAATGCCGGGTGCGCATCGACGGGATCGGCCAGCAACGCGCCTGCCTGGTGCAGGCACGCGACGGCATGCAGGTACGCACCGATGGCTGAGCGCGTCCTGCATTTCGATGTGCTGGTGATCGGTGCCGGCCCGGCCGGGCTGGCCGCGGCGCAGGCGGCTGCCGGCCATGGTGTGCGCGTGGGCATGGTGGACATGCAGCCGCGCGCGGGTGGGCAGGTGTGGCGCAGCGATGTGCGGCACGGCGCACCGGCCGATGCACGCGCGTTGCTGCGGCAGGTGAGCGATACCGCCGCGATCACGCTGCTGACGCGCACGCAGATCGTGCTGGCGCAACCTGGATGGCTGCTGGCCGATGGCCCGGACGGCACGCTGCAGCTGCATTACGCCGCCCTGGTGCTGGCCACCGGTGCGCGCGAGCTGTTGCTGCCGTTTCCGGGCTGGACGCTGCCCGGCGTCACCGGCGCCGGCGCGGCGCAGGCGCTGGCCAAGCAGGGCTGGCCGCTGGCCGGCAAGCGGGTGCTGGTGGGCGGCAGCGGGCCGTTGCTGTTGGCCAGCGCTGCGACCTTGCAGCGGCATGGCGCCACGCTGCTGGGCATTCACGAACAGGCGTCGGCGGCGGCACTGCGCACGTTTGCCGCGCAGCTGTGGCGCTGGCCGGGCAAAGCCGCGCAGGCAGTGGCGCTGCGGCTGCAACTGCATCGAGTCGGGTATCGCACCGGCAGCGTGGTGGTGGCCGCGCACGGCGATACGCAGCTGCGCGAAGTGGAACTGGAGGGGCCGGCCGGGCGCACCCGTATTGCCTGCGATCAGCTCGCGGTGGGCTACGGCCTGGTACCCAACACCGAGCTGGCGCAGTTGCTGGGCTGCCAGCTGGAGCCCAGCGGCGCGCATCGGCAGGTGCAGGTGGATGCCTTGCTGCGCACCAGCGTCACCCAGGTGTTCGCGGCCGGCGAAGCCTGCGGCATCGGCGGACGCGATTGCGCGCTGGTCGAAGGCGCGATGGCCGGACATATGGCGGCCGGCGCGCCGGCCGACGCGTTGCGGCTACAGCCGCGCCGAGGGACGGCGCGCGCCTTCGCCACGCTGTTGCAGCAGCAGTTCGCGCTGGACCGGCGCATCCACGCCCTGGCGCGGCCGGACACCCTGGTCTGCCGCTGCGAAGACGTGCCGCTGGGTGCGCTGGACAGCTTCCACGATGCACGCGACGCCAAGCTGGCGTCGCGCTGCGGCATGGGCGCCTGCCAGGGCCGCATCTGCGGCACCGCGCTGGCCGAACTGGGCCGCTGCCTGCCCGATCTTTCCTCCGACGCCGGCCGCCGGCCGCCGTTGTTCCCGGTCCGCCTCGCGGCGCTGGCCGATCCGTTCACTTCCGACTCGCAAGGGAATCATCCATGAGCATTGCCACGTTCTGGCACGGCGTGTTGCCGGCCATCACCACCCCGTTCACCGCCAACGGCGAGATCGACCACGACTTCCTCGGCAAGCACGCCAACCAGCTGGTGGACGCCGGCTGCACCGCGATCGTGCCGCTGGGCTCGTTGGGCGAAGCGGCCACCTTGAGCGTGGACGACAAGCTGGCGATCCTGCGCACCCTGGTCAGCGCCTTGAACGGCCGCGTGCCGGTGGTGCCGGGCATCGCCAGCCTGGCGACCGGCGAAGCGGTGGCGCTGGCAAAGGCGGCCAAGGAGATCGGCTGCGGCGGATTGATGGTGTTGCCGCCATACGTGTATTCCACCGATTGGCGCGAGATGGGCGCGCATGTGCGCGCGGTGATCGGCGCGACCGATCTGCCGGTGATCCTGTACAACAATCCGGTGGCCTACAAGACCGATTTCGGACCGGCGCAGATCGCCGAGCTGGCCGCCGAATTCCCGAACCTGCAGGCAGTGAAGGAATCCTCCGGCGACGTGCGCCGCTTTGCCGCATTGCAGGAATTGTTGGGCGACCGCCTGGCACTGCTGGTGGGCATGGACGATGCCATCGTCGAAGGCCTGAGCATGGGCGCCAAGGGCTGGATCGCCGGCCTGGTCAATGCGTATCCAAAAGAATCGGTACGCCTGTTCGAGCTGGCGCGCGATGGCGGTTACCCGGCGGCCAAGGAATTGTACAACTGGTTCCTGCCGCTGCTGCGGCTGGATACCGTGCCTACCTTCGTGCAGCTGATCAAACTGGTCCAGGCAAAGGTGGGCATGGGCAGCGAGCAGCTGCGTGCGCCGCGGCTGGTGGTGGCCGGTGCCGAGCGCGAGGCGGCGCTGAAGGTGATCGACCACGCCATCGCACACGCGCCCAAACTGTCGTGATTGCGCAGGCACCATGACGCTGCGCGCCACGACACTCTGTCAGCGTGTCGCGTCGGCACGCCACCGCCGCCGCTACGGCGGGCGTGTGCCGATCGATGTGCGGGCCGCACGCAGTGCGACCTGCGCATCGCCTCCCTGGGTAGCCGCTGCGGCACATCGCGCAGCGGCCCATTCCATGCAATCGAAGGTGCCGCAATGAACGACATGCTCCAACCCGTCCTGCTCGCCGGCCAATGGCAGCCCAGCCATGCGACGAGCGGCGGCTTCCGCGCTGCCGATCCCGGCACCGGCGAGCCGATCGGCCCGCTGTTTCCGGTCAGCGATGCCCAGGACATCGAGACCGCGCTGCGCGCCGCGCAGGCGGTGGCCGCCGAACTGGCTGCCGCACCGGCCGAGCGCATCGCCGCCTTTCTGGAGGGCTACGCCGACGCGCTGGATGCCGACGCCGACACCCTGGTGGCGCTCGCACACGCAGAAACCGCATTGCCGGCGCCCACCCGCCTGCGTGGCAACGAGCTGCCGCGCACCAGCGGCCAGCTGCGCCAGGCGGCCAAGGCGGTGCGCAGCTACAGCTGGACCAACCCCATCATCGACACCGCCGCCGATCTGCGCGCGCATCTGGCGCCGCTGGGCAAGCCGGTGCTGGTGTTCGGCCCCAATAATTTCCCGTTCGCGTTCAATGCGATTGCCGGCAGCGATTTCGCCTCGGCCATTGCCGCGCGCAATCCGGTCATTGCCAAGGCGCATCCGTTGCATCCGGCCACCAGCCAGCGCATGGCGCAGCTCGCGCATCAGGCGCTGCTGGCCGCAGGGCTGCCGGCGGCCGCGATGCAGTTGCTGTATCACCTGGATAACGCACTCGGCGCGCGCCTGGCCGGCGACGCGCGGTTGGGGGCGATCGGGTTCACCGGCAGCCGTGCCGGCGGCCTGGCCTTGAAGGCGGCTGCCGATGCGGCCGGCGTGCCGTTCTACGCCGAGCTATCCAGCGTCAACCCGGTGTTCCTGCTGCCCGGCGCGCTGGTCGAGCGTGGCGATGCGCTGGCGCAGGAATTCTTCGCCTCGTGCACCATGGGCAGCGGGCAGTTCTGCACCAACCCCGGCGTGGTGGTGGTGCCGCACGGCGCGTCGGGCGATGCCTTTGTCGCCGCCACCAAGGCGCACTTCGATGCCGCGTTGCCGATGGTGCTGTTCTCGGCCTCCGGGGTGGACGGCGTGCAGCGCGGCGTGGCGACGCTGCGTGACGCCGGCGCGGCGCTGCTGGCCGGCGGGCACCGTGGCGAAGACGGTTTCCGCTATGCGCCTACCTTGCTGAGCGTGGATGCGCAGGGATTACTGGCCAACCCGCAGGCGCTGCAGACCGAGGCCTTCGGGCCGGTGAGCCTGTTGGTGCGCGCACGCGATACCGCGCAGATGGCCCAGCTGGCGGCCGCGTTCGAAGGCAACCTCACCGGCACGTTGTACCGCGCAGGCGATGGCAGCGACGATGCCGCCTGGCAGGCGATCGCGCCGGTGCTGCGCGCGCGGGTGGGGCGCCTG
Source organism: Xanthomonas cassavae CFBP 4642 (assembly GCF_000454545.1). Taxonomy (NCBI): domain Bacteria; kingdom Pseudomonadati; phylum Pseudomonadota; class Gammaproteobacteria; order Lysobacterales; family Lysobacteraceae; genus Xanthomonas; species Xanthomonas cassavae. The sequence goes on along the minus strand of NZ_CM002139.1, from coordinate 3,059,060 downwards.
ATCAACAGCAAGATGCCGACCGGGGTGGCAGTGAGCGCGGCGCAGAATCATGGCGGCCCATTCCCGAGCACCGGGCATCCGGGCTTCACTGCGGTCGGCATGCCCGGCGCGATCCGTCGCTTTGCGGCGTTGCACAGTTACGACGCAGTACCGGATGCGCTGCTGCCGGTGGAACTGCGCCAGCGCAATCCCGGCGGCGTGGCGCGCCTGGTGGACGGGCGGTGGAGCAGCGCCGACGTGGGAGCGGGCGCATGAGCACCCAGATTGGCGGTCTGTCGCTGCAGCAGGCGCAGGCGCAACTGGCGCCCTGGACGCAGCGCGCCGCGCCGATCGCGGCCGATGAGTATGCGCAGCGCATCGAGCGTGCGCGTGAGTTGATGCGCGCGCACGGCGTGGATGCACTGTTGGTCGGCGCCGGCACCTCGCTGCGCTACTTCACCGGGGTGGCGTGGGGGGCAAGCGAACGGCTGGTGGCGATGCTGCTCACCATCGATGGCGACCCGGCGCTGATCTGCCCGGCCTTCGAGGAAGGCTCGCTGGACGCGGTGCTGCAGATCCCGGTGGCCAAGTTGCTGTGGGAAGAACACGAGGATCCGTATGCACTGGTGGTGCAGGTCATGGACGATCGCCATGCACACGCGCTGGCGCTGGATCCGGGGATCGCGTTTGCCGTGCACACCGGCCTGCGCGCGCACCTGGGCACCGCCATCCGCGACGCGGGCGGCATCATCGATGGCTGTCGCATGTGCAAGTCGGCCGCCGAGCTGGCACTGATGCAGCAGGCCTGCGACATGACCTTGCTGGTACATCGCCTGGCCGCCGGCATCGCGCACGAAGGCATCGGCACCGACCAGCTGGTGCGCTTCATCGACCAGGCGCATCGCGCGCTGGGCGCGGACAACGGCTCGACCTTCTGCATCGTGCAGTTCGGGCATGCCACTGCGTTTCCGCACGGCATTCCCGGTGTGCAGCAGCTGCGCGAAGGCGAGCTGGTACTGATCGACACCGGCTGCACCGTGCAGGGCTACCACTCCGACATCACTCGCACCTGGAGTTACGGCACGCCCAGCGATGCGCAACGGCGCATCTGGGACCTGGAGCAGGCCGCGCAGGCCGCGGCATTCGCGGCGATCCGCCCAGGCGTCGCCTGCGAGGCGGTGGACCAGGCCGCGCGCACGGTGCTGGAGGCGGCAGGGCTTGGCCCGGAGTATCGTCTGCCCGGCTTGCCGCATCGCACCGGTCATGGCTGCGGCCTGGCGATTCATGAGGCGCCGTATCTGGTGCGCGGCAACGCACTGCCGCTGCAGCCGGGCATGTGCGCCAGCAACGAGCCGATGATCGTGGTGCCCGAGCAGTTCGGCGTACGTCTGGAAGACCATTTCCATGTCACCGATGCCGGCGCGCAGTGGTTCACCCCGCCGTCGCCGGCGATCGACCAACCGTTTGCATGAGCCGGTACAGGCTCACGCACGCGTAGGAGCGCACCCGGGCGCGACGGGCAGTCCCGATAAAGCCGTCGCGCTCAGGCGCGCTCCTACAGTCGCCATTGCATCTTGGAGTAACTGCATGAACCACCTGCGTCCCGTCGCCATCGGCCTGCTGGCCGCTGCCTTGTTCACAGCCTGCAAGCCGGCGCCGCCCGCAGCGGAAACGGCGGCTGCAGCCACCGCTGCGCCAACCGGCGAGCAAGCCGCCAAGGCCTTCGATGCGCTGCTGGACAAGCAGTGGCAATACCAGCTACAGCACAACCCGGAGTTCGCCAGCATCATCGGCGACAGGCGTTACAACGATCGCTGGAGCGAGTATTCGCTTGCGGCCGTGCACGCAGAGCGCGCCGCGACCGTCGACCTGCTTGAGCAGTTCGAAGCGGTGGACGCCAAGTCACTGGACGAGCAACGCCAGCTCAGCCTGCAGATGATGGTGGGCCAGTTGCGCGACAAGCTGGAGGGCATCGACCTGAAGACCTATGCGATGCCGCTGGAGCCGATCGGTGGAATCCAGCTGGCCTTGGCCGGATATGGCGATGCGTTTCCGTTCGAAAACGTCAAGGATTACCAGGACTACATCGCGCGGCTGCAGGCCATTCCGAGCGTGATCGAGCAGGTCATCGCGGTGTCGCGGCAGGGAGCCAAGGAGGGGCTGGTGCAGCCGCGTTATCTGCTGGAGCGCCTGCCCGAGCAGATCGACAAGATCGCCGCGCTCACCGGCGAGCAGAGCCCGTTCGCGTCGCCGTTGAAAAAACTCGATGCGGCGGTGCCGGCCGAGCAGCGCGCCGCACTACGCAAGCAGTTGCTGGCCGCGATCGACCAGCAGGTCCGCCCGGCCTACGGCAAGCTGTCCGCCTTCGTGCGCGACGAATACGCCGCGCAAGGCCGCAGCTCCGAAGGCATCTGGTCGCTGCCCGATGGCGAGCGCCGCTACCGCTACGCCATCCACACCCAGACCACCACCGACATGGCGCCGGAGCAAATCCACCAGATCGGCCTGCAGGAAGTGGCGCGTATCGAAGGCGAGATGACGGTGATCGCCAAGGCGCAGGGGTTTGCAGACCTGACCAGCTTCCGCACGGCGGTGGAGACCGACAAGCGACACTTCGCCACCTCGGGCGAGCAGATCCTGCAGCACTACCGCCAGTACATCGCAGCGATGGAACCGCAGCTGCCGAAGTTGTTCGGCCATCTGCCCAAGACCCCGCTGGAAGTGCAGGCGATGCCGGCGTTCCGGCGTACCGCACCGGGCGCCGAATACTGGCAGAGCAATCCGGAAGGCACCAAGCCGGCGATCGTGAAGGTCAACACCAGCGACTTCGCCAGCCGCACGTTGATCAATATCGAAACCACCGCCTACCACGAAGGCGTGCCCGGGCATCACCTGCAGATCTCGCTTGCGCAGACCTTGCCGTTGCCGCCGTTCCGCCAGCAGGCCGTCTACAACGCCTATATCGAAGGTTGGGCGCTGTATGCCGAGCGCCTGGGCAAGGAGATCGGTTTCTTCAAGGACCCGTATAACGACTATGGGCGCCTTTCCGGCGAATTGCTGCGCGCCAACCGGTTGGTGCTCGACACCGGCGTGCACTACAAGCACTGGAACCGCCAGCAAATGGTGGATTTCTTCCACGCACATCCGTCCGACGACGAGCCCAGCATCCAGTCCGAAACCGATCGCTACATCGTGTGGCCGGGCCAGGCGCTGGGGTACAAGCTCGGCCAGCTGCAGATCCTGGCGCTGCGTGCGGAAGCCGAGAAGGAACTCGGTGAGCGCTTCGATGTGCGTGCCTTCCACGATGCGGTGCTGGGCGGCGGCGCGATGCCGCTGGCACTGTTGCAGCAACGTGTGCGGCAGTGGATTGCGCAGGCCAAGGCGGCGCCGGAGGCACACCCATGAGGACCACCAGCGCGTTACGCGCGAGCACATTGACCCTGTTGATTGCAGCCTGCCTGGGCGGGCTGGCCCTGCCTGTGCACGCGGCCGAGGCTGCGTCTGCGGCCACGCAGAACACCGCAGCGGCACGCTTCAAGGCCTTGTACACACGCGAGTGGCGCTGGCGCCAGGCGCAGGCCTCGGGCGCGGTGGATGAAGACAACCAGGCCACACAGGAGCAACAGGCCGACCATCTGCCCAAGGTCGATGTCGCCACGCAGAACCAGCGCACGGCGTATTGGCAACAGGTGTTGAAGGAACTGGATGCCATCCCGCAGGCACAGTTGTCGGCCGAAGATCAGGTGAGCTACCAGGTGTATCGGCAGCAATTGCAGGTACTGCTGGACCAGCAGCATTTTCGCGCCTGGGAAATGCCGTTCAACAGCGACTCGGCGTTCTGGAGCGATCTGGGCTTCAGCGCCGAGGCCACGCTGCGCACGCGCGAGGATTACCAGCGTTATCTGAAGATGCTGGCCGACATCCCGCGCTATTTCGCCGAGCACACCGACAATATGCGCGCCGGGCTGGCGCGCGGTTTCACCCAGCCGCGGGTCACGATGACCGGGCGCGACCAGTCCATCGCCGATGTGGCGCAGGCCAAAGGCGAGGCCAACCCGTTCTACGCGCCGTTCAAGCAGATGCCGGCGACGCTGCCGGCCGATGTGCAGGCGCAGCTGCGCCAGCAGGCAGTCAAGGCCATCGATACACAGGTGGTTCCGGCATACGCCAAGCTGCTGGATTTCATCCGCAATGACTACCAGCCGCGCGCACGCACCACGCTGGCCGGCGAAGCGTTGCCGGACGGGCAGGCGTATTACCGTGCGCAGATTCGCGAGTTCACTACGCTGGATTTGAGCCCCGACCAGATCCATCAGATCGGCTTGCAGGAGGTGGCCAAGCTGCGCACGCAGATGGACCAGACCATCGCGGCCAGCGGCTTCAAGCCGCCGGCCGGGCAGGCGGTATTCCCGGCGTTTCTGCACTTCCTGCGGACCGACCCGCAGTTCTACGCCAAGACGCCGGAAGAGTTGCTCAAGCAGGCGGCCTGGATCGCCAAGCGCGTGGACGCCAAGGTGGGCGATTACATCGGCCGGCTGCCGCGCCGTCGCTTCGCCATCGAGCCGGTGCCGCCGGAGCTGGCGCCGTTCTACACCGGCGGTCGCGGTGGGCCGGGCATCTATCTGGTCAATACCTACAACCTGCCGTCGCGGCCGCTGTACAACCTGACCGCGCTGACCTTGCACGAATCCTCGCCCGGTCACGCATTGCAGATGCCGCTCGCGGCAGAGGCGCAAGGCTTGCCGGAGTTCCGTCGCTACGGCTTCATCTCCGCCTACGGTGAAGGTTGGGCGCTGTATTCGGAGTATCTGGGCCAGGAAATGGGCATGTACGACACGCCCTATGACCGCTTCGGTTACCTGACCTACCAGATGTGGCGCGCCTGCCGCCTGGTGATCGATACCGGCATCCACAACAAGGGCTGGACGCGCGAGCAGGCGCAGGCCTACCTGCGCGACAACACTGCGCTCAGCGAGCACGAAGTCACCACCGAGGTGGACCGCTACATCGCCTGGCCGGGGCAGGCGCTGTCGTATTACCTGGGCGAGCTGAAAATATTGGAGCTACGCCGCAAGGCAGAAGCCGCGCTGGGCGAAAAGTTCGACCTGCGCAACTTCCACGATGCGGTACTGCAGACCGGTTCGGTGCCATTGCCGGTGCTGGAAGCGCGCATCGACCGCTTCATCGCCGATGGCGGCGTGTCGCCATACCCGCCGGATGACCCGGCAGAGGCATCGGCAGAGGCGAAGGCCTCTGCCAGTGACTGACACGTGCGCGCACGTGATGCTCTACGTGCAGTAACCGCGCTTTCCACACTTCGGGGCGACGTATGACCACACACGCTGCGACCACGCAAGGCAAGTTCCACAAGCGCCTCAGCCTCACCGACCTGACCTTTATCGGGCTGGGTTCGATCTTCGGTTCCGGGTGGTTGTTTTCGGCCAGCCATGTCTCATCGATCGCGGGGCCGGCCGGCATCGTGTCGTGGATACTCGGCGGTATCGCGGTGCTGCTGCTTGGGCTGGTGTATTGCGAACTTGGCGCGGCATTGCCGCGCGCCGGCGGAGTGGTGCGCTACCCGGAGTATTCGCATGGCGCCTTGCTCGGTTCGCTGACCGGCTTCATCACCTTGATCGCGTTCTCCAGCCTGATCGCGATCGAAGTGGAGGCGGCGCGGCAATACGCAGCGGCGTGGTTCCCATGGTTGAGCCAGCCGAACAGTACCCATCCCAGCGTCGCGGGTTGGCTGGTGCAGCTGGCCTTGCTGGTGCTGTTCTTCGTACTCAACTATTTCAGCGTCAAGACCTTCGCGCTGGCCAACAACATCGTCAGCATCTTCAAGTTTCTGGTGCCGATCCTGGTGATCGTGCTGCTGATGCAGCACTTCGATGCCGGCAATCTGAGCGTGCATGGGTTCGCGCCGTCGGGGATGGCGGGGGTGGAAGCGGCGATCTCCGCCGGCGGCATCATCTTTGCGTACCTGGGCCTGACGCCGATCGTGTCGGTGGCCAGCGAGGTGCGCGACCCGCAGCGCAATATTCCGATTGCGCTGATCCTGTCAGTGGCGCTGTCCACGGTGATTTATGTGCTGCTGCAGCTGGCGTTCCTGGGCAGCATCCCGGCCGCACAGCTCGCGCAAGGCTGGGCGGGCATCGACAAGGCCTTCTCGCTGCCGTACCACGACATCGCCCTGGCCTTGGGCATGGCGTGGCTGGCTGCGCTGGTGATCTGCGATGCGATGGTCTCGCCCAGCGGCACCGGCAACATCTACATGAATGCCACGCCGCGCGTGGTGTACGGCTGGGCGCGCAGTGGCGGGTTCTTGCCGGTGCTGACGCGGGTGGACCCGGCGTCGGGCATCCCGCGTCCGGCACTGTGGTTGAGCCTGGGGTTGTCGATCTTCTGGACGCTGCCGTTTCCCTCGTGGGAAACGCTGATCGGGGTGGTGTCGGCCGCCTTGGTGCTGAGCTATGCGGTGGCGCCGATCACGGTGGCGGCCCTGCGCCGCAGCGCGCCGGACTTGCCACGCCCATTTTTCGTGCGTGGCCTGCCGGTGATGGGGCCGCTGTCGTTCATGGTTGCGGCGTTGATCGTGTACTGGTCCACCTGGCCGACCTTGTCGTGGTTGCTCGGCTTGCAGGTGCTGGCGTTCGTGCTGTACGTGCTATTTCGCCTGCCTTCGCGCCAGGGCCGCGCGCGCCTGGTGCGGCAGGTACGCGCGTCGCTGTGGCTGATCGTGTTCTTCGTGCTGGTGATGCTGGTGTCGTGGGCGGGCACGTTCGGTGGACATGGCTGGATTGCGCATCCCTTCGATACGTTGAGCGTGGCGGTCATCGCGTTCTGCATTTATCACTGGGGCGCACGCAGCGGTTTGCGCAGCGACGAGCTTGCGCTGGAGGAGGACGATGGTGAGTGATGTGCGCCGCCGCGCATTTGGTTTGCGTCGATGGTCTGCGCTGGCCGGGTACATGATGGTGTTGTCGGGTGCTGTGCAGGCTGCGCCCAGCGTTGCCGATTACCATCGTTCGCTGGGTTTGCGCGAGCAGTGGATCACGCTGACGGAGAATGTCGCCTGGCCGGCGCAATGGCAGGACAATGGCAGGTTCTATTACCGCAAGACGGTGCCGGGCGGCTTTGCGTTTGTCAGTGCCGATGTGGCCACCTTGCAGAAGCAGCCGGCCTTCGATCAGGCACGCGTGGCGCAGGGCCTGAGTGCGGCAACCGGCAAGCCCTATGCGGCGCTGCGTCTGCCGTTCGAGCAGTTTTCGTTTTCAACCGAGGGCGAACGCAGCGATGGCGCCATTGTCTTCGCACTGGACGATGCGCCCTGGCGTTGCACCCTGACCACCTACCACTGCGCGCCCGATGCTCGGCTGCAGGCCACTTCACGCCCACGCGGTTTCGGCGTGGTGCGCGACCCGCTGGTGCCGGCCGACACCACGCCGCGTCGCTCGCCGGATGCCAGGTGGGAGGTGTTGGCCGATGGTTGGAACCTGGTGTTGCGCCGTGTCGCCGACGGGCAGGTCACCCGGCTCAGCAGCGACGGTCGTGCCGATGACTATTTCGATCTGGAGAGTGTTGCCTGGTCGCCGGATTCGCGGCAGCTGGCGGTGTATCGCGTGCGTCCGGGGCTGGCTCGCCGTGTCACCCGCGTCGAAGCCGCGCCTGCCGGCGGCGGGCAACCGGTGGTGCACACCCAGTTGTATCCCAAGCCGGGCGATGCGGTGGATGTGGAACGGCCGGTGCTGTTCTCCCTGGACGGAACACGTCGCGACGTGGACACGGCGTTGTTCGACAACCCGTATTCGTTGTCGCCGCTGCAGTGGCGCAGCGACGGGCGCAGTGTCGCGTTCGACTATGTGCAACGCGGCTTCCAGCGCATGCGCGTGATTGCGGTGGATGCACGCAGCGCGCGCGCGCGCGTGGCAGTCGGCGAAGACGCCCGCACCTTCGTGTATGCCGACCGCAGCTTTCGCCACGACGTAGACGGGCGTGGCGATGAGGTGCTGTCGATCTCCGAGCGCGATGGCTGGCGGCACCTGTATCTGTTGGATGGACGCAGCGGCAAGGTGAAGCGCCAGCTCACCCGCGGGCCGTGGGTGGTGCGCGATGTGCTGCGCGTGGACGATGCGCAACGCCGCATCTGGTTCACTGCCAGCGGGATGGATGCGGGCAAGGACCCGTACGACCGGCAGCTCTACAGCGTTGATTTCGACGGCCGCCGGTTGACCCGCCTGACCCACGCCGATGCCGACCACGACGTGGCCATTGCCGATGATGGCCTGCATTACGTCGATGTCTATTCGCGTCCGGACCTGCCGCCGGTGATGGAGCTGCACGCCATCGATGGCCAGCTGCTGCACACCGTGGAGCGTGGCACGATCGACAAGCTGCAGGCCGCCGGCTGGCGCGCGCCGGAGACCTTCGTGGCCAAGGGGCGCGACGGCACCACCGATATCTGGGGCATGGTGGTGCGTCCGCGCGACTACGATCCGCGCAAGACCTATCCGGTGATCGAAAACATCTATGCGGGGCCGCACGATTCCTTCGTGCCCAAGACGTTCTGGCCGTTCGGTTATCACTCCGGCGGCGACAAGCAGATCGGCATGCAGGCGCAGGCCGATCTGGGTTTCATCGTGGTGATGATCGACGGCATGGGGACCGCCAACCGCTCCAAGGCGTTTCATGATGTCGCGTGGAAAAACCTGGGCGATTCAGGGTTTGCCGACCGCATTGCCTGGCATCGTGCGCTGGCGGCCAAGGACCCGTCCTACGACATCAGCCGCGTCGGCATCTACGGTGCATCGGCCGGCGGGCAGAGCACGCTGGGAGCGCTCGAGCGTCACCCGGAGTTCTACAAGGTGGGCGTTGCGTTCGCCGGGTGCTACGACAACCGCATGGACAAGATCAGCTGGAACGAGCAGTGGATGGGCTGGCCGGTGGATGCCAGCTACGTCGCAGCCTCGGGCGTGGTCAATGCGAGCAGGCTGCAGGGCGACCTGCTGCTGATCGTGGGCGAGCAGGACAGCAATGTGGATCCGGCGTCCACCGCACAAGTCGTCGATGCCCTGATCAAGGCCGGCAAGGAATTCGACCTGCTCACCGTGCCGGGTGGCGAGCATTCGGTTGGCCGCTCCAGCGGGCCGATCGATTACGTGCAACGTCGCCAGTACGACTTCTTCGTGCGCCACCTGCGCAACGAGCCCACGCCGCACTGGAATTCCCTGCCATCGGAGGTGCAATGATGCGTTTGTTTGCTCGATTCAAGCCGCAGCGGCGCAGCCGGGTGGCGGGTCTGCTGTGGTCGCTGGCATTGCTGGCTGGCAACGCACCGTTGCTTGCGGCCGCCGAAGAACTGCCGCGCCTCGTCACCAAGGATGGCCGCCACGCGCTGTTTGTCGATGGTGCGCCGTATACCATCCTGGCCGCGCAGTTGCATAACTCCAGCGCATGGCCGGCGGTATTACCCAAGGCATTGGACGATGTGGTTGCCCTGCACGCCAATACGGTGGAAGCGCCTGTGTACTGGGAGCAGTTCGAGCCGGCACAGGGCCGCTTCGACACGACCAATGTGGACGCGCTGATTGCCGGCGCCCGCAAGCGTGGCCTGCGTGTCGCGCTCCTGTGGTTCGGTAGCTGGAAGAACGGCCAGATGCATTACGTGCCCGAATGGATCAAGCGCGACGAGGCGACGTACCCGCGCATGCGCGATGCCAATGGCGAGCCGGTGGATGTGTTGTCGCCCCATGTGGCCGCCAACATGCAGGCCGATGCGCGGGCGTTCACCGCGTTGATGCAGCATCTGCGCAAGGTGGATGGCGACCGCCACACGGTGATTCTGGTGCAGGTGGAAAACGAGCCCGGCGCGATCGGCACCGTGCGCGATCACGGCCCGGCAGGCGAGGCAGCGTTTGCGCAACCGGTACCAGCCGCGATTGCGCGCGCACTCGGCAAACCGCAGGGCAGCTGGCAGCAACTGTTCGGCGCCGAAGCTGCCGAAGCGTTCAACGCATATGCAACCGCTGCGTATATCGAACAGGTGGCCGCCGCGGGCAAGCGTGTCTATCCGCTGCCGTTCTACGTCAACGCCTGGCTGCGCTACAAGGGCAAGCGCTATCCGGGCATGGACTATCCGTCCGGCGGCGCGACGGTGAACGTATTCGCGTTGTGGCGTGCGGCCACGCCGTCGATCGATTTCATTGGTACCGACATCTACACCAGCGACTACACCGAATACACCAAGGTCGTCGGCCAATACGCGCGGCCCGATAATCCGGCCTGGGTCTCGGAAACCGGCTTCGAAGCTGCCACTGCGCCGTATCTGTTCCATGTGCTGGGGCAGGGCGGGGTCGGCTTTTCGGTGTTCGGCATGGATGGCAACCCCGACAGCGAGGCCAACCGCGCAGCGGTTGCAGCCCATGCGGCTAACTTCACGCTGCTGGCGCCGATGCAGCGGATCCTGGCGCAGGCCGCCTTCGACGGCCGCCTGCAGGCGGTGGCCGAGCAGCCCGGCGCGCCACAGCGCACGCTGCGCTTTGGCGAGTGGGAGGCCAAGGTGTCGTTCGGTGCGCCCATGTGGGGCGATGCGCCGCCCATTCTGCCCGGCAACGACGACCACGCCGGCCGGCTGCTGGTGGCCCAACTGGGGCCGGAGGAATTCCTGGTGACCGGTATGGCTGCGCGCATTGAATTTTTTCGCGACGCGGCCGATACCCGTCATGGACAACTGTTGCGGGTGGAGCAGGGGCGGTATGTCGACGGGCGCTGGCAGATGGAAAGGCAGCTCAACGGCGACCAGACCGACTACGGCCTCAACTTCGGGCGTGTGGATGCAAACGGCAATGTGCCTGTGGTGTTGCGGGTGCGGGTAGGGACTTACTGAGCCTTGCTGACCGTGTCGCTGCTGCCTTCGGCCTGTTGTCTGCAATGGGCTGAGCCTTGTTCGAATCTTCACCGCCACGCCGGAGCCACCATGAGCATCAGCAGCATCGCAAGTTCCGGAATGCAGGTCGCCGCGCTGCGTCAGCAGGTGGCGGCCAGCAATGTGGCCCGTCAGCCAGTGGACGGCAGCCCACGTCAGTCTGTCGCGGCCACGACCCAGGCCAATGGCGGCGTGGCGGCCAGTGTGGTGAATGCCAACGCCGATCCATCTGCGCCAGCCGGCGATCTGGTCGAAGGTCTATCGGCACGCAATGATTTCCAGGCGAATGCCAATGTGCTGCGGCGCTCCGACGAGATGCTGGGGAGCTTGCTGGATGTGGTGACCTAAGCAGTTCGAAGTGGATGAAAGCTGCCACCGACCCCTTGCCCCAGGGGCACGGGTCTCCGTTTGATGGCCCGCCAGGTGCCACCTGGTGCGGCCCGGCCGTCATGCCGCCGTCGTTTCGCGTCGGGATGCGCTGCGCATACCTTGCTTGTAACGCCACCGCCGTTCGCGTTTCCAATGCAGCGCCTTCATGCGACTGCGCAGTGGAGTGGTGCCCTTGCGGCCGGTGCATCGGCATTCAACGCCAACCCGCATATGGCCCCGGCCGTTCACACGATGTGCGCGCCGGTCAATCGGATCGCAACACCTCCGTCAGCCGTGCACCGTCGGGCACGCCCAAGCCGGTATTGGCGTCCCAGCCGGTGGATGCACGGAAGCCGGCGTTATCGCCGGCAACGATGTCGCGGAATGCGTCCGGTCGACCGTACAGGCGCGGCAACACGAAATGGGGTTGCATGCGGTTTTCGCCGTAGACGCGTGCCAGCAAGGCCGCCCATAACGGCGCGGCGGCGCTGGTGCCGCCCATCACGGCGGGCTGCCCATTGATCGACAGGTAGTAACCGGTCTGCGCGTCGGCATTGGCCGCCACATCGGGAACGCCGCGCATGCCCAGCTGGCGCGACTGGTGCCGTGCATCGGTGATGCGCAGATCCTTCTGCCAGGCAGGGCGTGCAAAGAACCTGCTTTCTCCGCCGCCGCCGTTCGCCCAGGCTTGTTCGTTGGCGCTGTCGGCCGTGACCTGGAGCCGAGTGCCGCCGCAGGCGAGCACGAACGGGCTGGATGCGGGAAAGCAGACATTCAATCCTGGCTGCCCATCGCTGGCGCCATCGTCGCCAGCGGCAATGCATACGGTGATGCCCATCAGTGCAGCGGCCTGAAACGCACAGTTGTAGGCCTGGCGCGATTGCGGCGTCCATTGCGATTCGGTGAAACCCCAGCTGATGGCAATGACGCCGGGAGAATGCTCTGCATCGTGGATGGCGGCGTTGATCGCTTCCAGAAAACCGTTGTCGGTGTTGGGCGCGAAATACACCACCAGTTTGGCGCCCGGCGCGATTGCCCCGGCAATCTGGATATCCATCTGCGCTTCGACATCGGCATCTGCATTGCCGCGACTGACGGTGTTGGTGGCCCCGGGCAACAGCACATCGACCAGTGTCGGCATGGGGACGCGCAGCTGCGCGAAATAGGCGGCCATCTGCGCGCGTGCATAGCCGCCGCCCAGCACGATGATGCCGATGCATTGACCCTGCCCGTCGTGCTCGGGAAAGCCGTAGAGCTGCGCCAGCTGCGGCGGGGTGTATTGCATGATCGGACCATCCTCACTGCCGGCCGGTGCAGTGGCCTGTAGCGCAGGCGGCGAGGATGCAGTCGCCTCGGGCGCGCTGGGCAGCGTCTGAGCCTGCGGGCGTGCGTCCAGCCCGAGCACGGCGGTGACGATGCCGCCCAGGGTCTGTGGAATCGATACCGGGCCGGTGCGCCCGCGATAGCGCATCGCACCATCGACATAGTCGCGCAAGCTGACCTGGAATGCGGCCTCGCATTGCTGCACGGTGCCCTCCAAGATCACGTTGCCGCTGTCTGCGTGCGCGTGCTCCATCGTCAAACCATAGCGGGCGGCAAAGTCGGCAACGGCCTGCAGATCTGTCGCACTGGCGGCGAAGCGTTCGCTGAACTCTGCGCGCGTGAGCGCAATCGGTAGCGTATTGGGCTGCAGGTGCAGCAGCGCATCGGCAGCGGCATTCAATGCCGGCATCCGCACCGCGAGCAGGACGCGCAGGCGTTCGTCCTGCGGCGGTTGTCCGGCCTCGATGGTGGAGGGGGCGATACGGCGCTCACTGCCAGCCAGGATCGTGTGCATGCGGGGGAGAACTCCATCGAAGTGGTGAGCCAAAGTGGGTTGGTGCAGATCCAAATGTAGCCGGCGCGTGCTGCGCGACCACCGCGGCACGCGCGGCTGCCAGTAGCACGGCAGTGTGCACTCAATGCCATGCGCGAGTTGTCTGTGCAGCGGGGTACCGCGTGCGATGGACTGCAATACGAAGCACGGACGCATCGATTGGTGGGCCACCGGCCAATAGCACGCAACGGCAAGCGGCTGCAGCAAGATCAGCATCGCCTGCCTGCGCCTCAGATCCTGCGACAGCGTGCCGCGTGGCCGCGTGGCTTGCGGCGCTGTCGGCCTGGCGCATCCAGAGCGCCGGCGCGGACGACGGCGGGCGTCGCTGCCTGGGCGTGATGTGCGGATTTCCGCACGGGTGTCTGACCGCTGTCACAAGACGTCGTGCATGAACGCGCGCACGATGGGCCACGATCATTTGAGGGAGCAACGATGGACCGTAGAACCTTTCTGCGTCAGGGCATGGCGGCCACCGCGGCGGTCGGTGCAGGTGCCGCGCTGGCAACGCCAACCACGGCGCCGGCTGCGAGCACGCCGCCGGCGCCGACACTGCCCCGTCTGGAACCGCTGCCTTCGGCCGCGCATGTCGGTAGCACGTTGTGTAGCTTCACCCACCTGCAGCAGCATTGGACCGTCTACGAGCATCTGGACGATGCGCAAGGCCAGCTCACGTTGTGGAGCGACAGCGGCATGCTGCGGCTGGACAAGCGCACCGAGCCGGCGTATCCGGCCGCGGGCACGCCGTATTTCGGGCTGCCGCTGGCGCAGGTGGCCATGGACGAAGCCGACCTGCTGGCCGACCGCCTGCTGCGCGATGGCGACCCGGACGAGGCACAGGTGCGCGAGGTGGCACCGCCGCCCGCCTCCTTGCTCGATCCCAAGGACAATGGCGGGCGCTGGCCGTGGACCACCTTCGTCGGTACACGCGAAAGCCTGGACACCATGCCCATCCTGCCCAACGGCCGCAGCCGCACCTCGCGGCCGGAACACGCGTTTGCCGAACTGGGCGAAGAGGCGCTGATCAAACGCCGCGAAGAGGGCATGCTTGGCGGCTGGATGCCGGCGGTGCGCAAGGTGATGCGCCGCGAGGGCGAGCCCGACAGCTGGTACGACGTACTGATGTTTGCCGACGTGCGGGCACGCGATCGCTTCGTGGTGCAAACCTGGCACCGCACGATGAAGGTGAAAGCCGGCGCCATCGTCGCGGTGCACTACACGCATAGCTACCCGGAATTTGCGCCCTCGCGCAGCGCCGCCACCGCCGAACAGTTCTACGCGGCACTGATCGATTTTGCTGCGTATTGGCAGCAGGCGCTGGACGGCACCGTGCAGGCGCAATTTCCCGATGCCAGCTGGAACGACATGGCGCAGTTCGCGTTTGCGCGCGAGCTGGTGGTGCGCCCCGGCGGCGATTACCCCAAGTATGGCGCGGTGGAACGCGACTACTACGGCAACGAATACGACGGTTTCCAGGACACGTTGACCAGCTCGCTGTATGCCAATCTTGAGTGGGGACGTTTTGCACAAGCCGCGGCGGTGCTCGATAACTACTTCGATGAGTTCGTGCAGGACGATGGCCTGCCGAACATGCGCGGGCCGGAAGTCGGGCAGTTCGGGCTCACCTTGTCGTTGCTGGCGCGGTATCTGCGTTACACCGGCGATGCGCCACGGCTGCGCCGTCTGCTGCCCAAGATCGCCGCCACCGCGCAGGTGTTGTGCGCCTTGCACGACCAGGCGCTGGCATTGCCGCGCACGGCGCATGGGCATGGGTTGCTGCACGGCTGGAACGAATCCGATGCCTGCCTGTTTCCCGATCCATCGCGATGGTGGAAACCGTATTTTGCCAACAGCGCGCTGACCATTCGCGGCTGGGAAGACATCGCACAGGTGTGGAGCACACTTGATGGCGATGCCGGCCAGGCCGCGCAATGGCAACGCCGCGCCAAGCAGCTGCGTACGCGGCTGGAAGCCAGCCTGCGTGCCAACGTGCGTCGCGACCTCTCCCCGCCGTACGTGGGCCCGTTGCCCGGTACTACATTGACCTTCCGCCAATCGTTGCTGCAGGAAAAGCCCAGCGAACAGCAATGGCCGCACCGTGCGTATGTCGAACTGCTGCAGGCCGATGTGTTGCCGGACGATCTGGCCCACCTGGTGATCGATTGCCTGCGTGGCCACGGCGGCACCAGCATTGGCGTGGTGGCCAACATCGCACCGCCGGAGCCGGGCAGCCGCGATCTGCTCGGTTTCATTTCCTACGGCTACGCGCAACAGCTGCTGCGGCTGGATCGCATCGAAGAATATCTGTTGTTCGTCTACGCGCATCGCTATCAGGTGCACACGCGCGGCAGTTGGACGGCCGGGGAAGTCAGCGGCATCACCGGCGGCATGCCGTTGTTCTGCATACCGGCGCAGATGACCATCCCCTTGCTGCTACGCTGGATGCTGGTCAGCGACGATGGCGCCGGCGAGCAGTTGTTTCTCGCGCGTGCGCTGCCGCGCGCGTGGCTGGGCAGCGGTGCGCCGGTGGGCATCACCGCAGCGCCAACGCGCTGGGGCACGGTCACCTTGACGCTGCGCACCGAGACTGCGGCGCGTTGCATCCGTGCCGATGTGCAGTTGCCGGAGCGTGCGCCCGTACACACCTGGCTCACCCTGCGCACACCCGCAGGCACACGCCTGCAGCGCGTGCTTGTCGATGGCAGACCGGCGCGAGTACAGGGCCCGCATGCAGATCGGGTGGCCTTGCCTGGCGCTGCTGCACTGGTGAAGGTGCAGGCGTGGTACGCCTGACAACGGCGATGCGATGATCAGGCGTTGCCGTTGTTGCCGTTGTTGCCGTTGTTGCCGTTGTTGCCGTTGTTGCAGTGTTGCTGGACAGCGCGCACCGCAGTACCGCTTCGCTGTTCGCATGCAGGTGCTGTGGTCGATCACAGAGACCAGGGCACATCGCATGATCGTGCCGAGATGTCGCTGTTTGGGCAATGCAGGCATGCCCGAAAGCAGGCGCAAGCACGCGATTTTCCGCATGCGTCCCGCCTAAATTCGTCAAGACGGCGCAGTGGCGTTGTCGCAAGATGTTTTTAACGTAACGCGTGTGCCAAGCATGCGCTCTCAGGGGAGAGCGGTGTCGTTGCAGTTGCCGTCCTTGCATGCGGAGAGACCTGCCGTTGAGACGGCAGGTCGGTGCAGTCTCTGTCGTGATCGTTCCCTTCATCTGTGCGCCGCGGCGGTGCGGCTTGGCCGTGCGCGGTCATGCAGGAAGGTGGGCCGTACCCTGTGTCAGTACAAGGATTTCCGATGTCGTCCAGCCGCCCTGCTGTTGTTCCCAAACGGCGCGTCTTGCAGACCACCCGGCTCGTCAACGCGCTGCTGTTTGCACTGGCGGTCGCCGCCGTGCCGGCCGCCGCGCAACAGCGTGGCGATGGTGCAGACGAAGCCACTCAGACGCTGGATCAGATCAACGTCACCGGCACCCATCTGCGCCGCGTCGACGCCGAAACCGCCAGCCCGGTCGTGGTGATCGACCGGCAGCGTATCGAAGACAGCGGGCAGAACACGCTGGGGCAGCTGCTGCAGCGCTTGCCGATGATGGCCGGCTTCCAGACCGGGCCTGCGCTCAACTCCAACTTCAGTCACGGCCGCGCGCTGGTGTCGCTCCGCAATCTCGGGCCCGAGCGTACGTTGGTGCTGGTCAACGGCCATCGCATGGCAGGGCCTGCCAGCAGCGTGGCGTCGGCGCCCGGCGTGGACGTCAACGCAATCCCCGCCGCGATGGTGGAGCGCGTGGAAGTGCTCACCGATGGAGCGTCGTCGGTGTACGGCTCCGATGCGATCGGCGGCGTGGTCAATGTCATCCTCAAGGACAAGTACGACGGATTCGCCGCCACCGCGGACTACGCGCAGAGTACGCACGGCGATGCCAATCGACGCACGCTCGGGCTGGAATGGGGCAAGACCTGGGACCGCGGTGGGCTGATCGTGGGGCTCAGCCAAAACTCGATGAACCCGGTGTTCAATCGCGACCGCAGTTACGCGGCCAAGGCGGTGGAATATCTCGATGGGCAGGTCAGCGAGGTTCGCGGCGCCAACACCCGTGCCTTCCTGACCGACGGGCGCGTGCTGACGCCGGTGGACGGCGTCGCGCCGGGTCCGGTCGGCGAAGAGGCTTTTCGCCCCTACAATCGCGCCACCGACAGCTACAACGTCTACGACGCGCAGTACCTGATCACCCCGATCAAGCGCACCAATGCCTCGCTGCACGGCAGTTTCGACTTCACCCCCAGCGTGCAGGGGTACATGGACGTGTTCTGGACGCGCAGCAGGACGGTCTCGCGCTTGGATGCCTACGGGCTGGAAATGCCGGACGCGGTAGACAACTACTACAACCCGTTCGGCGATCAACTGGACGCCTACTATCTGCGCTCGCCGCAGGCCAACACGCGCGTCTACACCTCCACCATGTTCCAGACCAATGTCGTGGCTGGCTTGCGCGGGCGCGTGGATGGCACCAGCTGGCAGTGGGATACGGCGGCCGGCTATGCGCGCTACAAGGACACCTTGGTGCGCACCGGCTTCTCGATCACCTCGGCGTTGAATAACGCGGTAGGCGCTTCGTTCCTGGACAGCGACGGGGTCGTGAAATGCGGCGCGCCGGGCGCCGTGATCGTCGGCTGCACGCCGATCAATATTTTCAACCCCAACGACCCGGCCACCATCGCCGCATTGCGTGGCACGCAGCGGCCGGTGGATCTGATCGACGAAAGCCAGATGCGCTTTGTCGATATCAGTGCCAATGGCGATCTGTTCAAGCTGCCGGCCGGAAGGGTGCAGGCGGCCGTCGGCCTGGTGTATCGCACCAACAAGTTCGCGCAGGGGACGACCAGCGACGTGGCCGCTGCCGATGCCGAGGGCAATTGCGACTACAACGATGGCTGCATCCTCAAGCAGGGGCGCGAGGAGTCGGTCAGGGAAGCCTACGCGGAATTGCTGGTGCCGCTGCTGAAGGACGTGCCGTTCGCCAACGTGTTGAACCTGAACCTGGGCTCGCGTTATTCCAATTACGACGCCTGGGGCAACACCACCAACAGCAAGGTTGCGATCGAATGGCGGCCGATTGCGAATCTCTTGGTGCGTGCCACCGGCTCGCAGGTGTTCAGGGCGCCGGCGTTGGGCGATTTGTATGGCTCGCCCTACAACAGCGTGATCGACAACACCGGCGATTTCCAGGATCCGTGCACAGGCTTTACCGGCGCACCCAATCCGGCCTGCGCGAACGTGCCCAACGATGGCAGCTTCACCAACACCGCGCAGTTCAACGTGGTGACCTCCGGCGCCAATAACGTGGGCTTCAAGCTCAAGCCCGAGCGTGGCCGCTCCTACAATGTCGGGTTGGTCTATGACCCGGATCAGGTGCGCGGGCTATCGCTCAACGTCGACAGCTGGCGGGTCTTGCTGGACGACATGCTGACCGGTGTCGGCTACCAGCAGGTCGTCAGCGATTGCTTCGACGGCAGCTAAGCGGCCTTCTGTCCGCTGATTCAGCGCGATGCCACCGGACAGCTGATGCGGGTGTCGGTGCCGTTCGCGTACAACAGCGGCAAGGTCGATATTCGCGGCTACGACGCCGGCATTCATTACACGCTGGCCGACACCGCCTGGGGCACGTTTGCGACGGGGCTGGATGCAACGTTCTTCTCCAGCTATCGCTTTGCGGGCGATCCGCATAACTACGTCGGCGAAAATTCCAGCTGGGGCAACATGCCGCGTTGGCGCGCCGTGGCCAATCTGGCCTGGGACAATGGCCCGTGGCATGCGAGCTGGAACGCCCGTTACCTGGGCCGCACGGTCAACGGTAGCCAGTACGAAAATTTCTGCGTCGACACCAATGCCGACGGTAGCTGCGCCTATTTCCCGATTGGCTCGGTGGTGTATCACGACGCCTCGCTGAGCCGGAAGATCGCATCGCTGCATAGCACGCTGGCGGTAGGAATCGACAACCTGGGCGACCGCAAGCCGCCACGGTTCTACAGCTACTCCAATGCAGCTAATACCGAAGCGAGCACCTACGACACGCTCGGGCGCTATGTCTGGAGCCGGCTGCGAGTGGAGTTCTAGCACGTCTAGAAAGGCAGCCGGCAGGGGTTAGGCAGAGTAGACGGTGCATCTGCAACGCAGCGGACGCGCGGGACATGCCGCATCGAGCGACGCTGCGTGGACCCGGCGGAGAGCTTTAGTTGACCTGCACGGCCTGCGTCAGCCGGTAGGCTCGCGGCCGGCGGCTCGCGTCATTTGCAACAGTCGGTGCGTGTGGTGGCGAAGCACGCACAGCAAGGTTCGCTTTGCATCGCTGCACTTCGTGTTGACGCGGGTGTCGCCAGCGCAAACAACTATGGTGAGACGGCTGCATCACATCGGTTTGCGATGCAGGGGGGAGTACCGCAGCTGTCTATTGTCCGATGCGCGCCAGCCGCTGCATCGATCGCGCTGTCTTGCACGTTAATGGGATGGATGTCATGAGGGAGTTACGCTGGAAGCCGTTTCTGGCGCGGCACCGGCGCTGGTTGCGCGTGACGCGGCGCACCGGCGTGGCTGGGCTGTTGTGGGCATGCATCATGCTGGGCTGGTCACTTGCAGTCGCACAGGAAGCGCCGATCGCCCAGCCCAACGCAATGATCGGCGAGCCGCTCTTCCACGGCCTGGACCACCCGATGCCTCCCACCGCGGTGCCGTTTGCGCCCGGCGGACAACTGACACGCATCTACGCGGCCGATGTCGCGCACGGGGCAGGGCAGGCGCCCGGCAACGATTTCTGGATCGACCGCCTGCTGGCCCGCGAGGGAACTGGCGGTGGTTTCGACGATCACAACGACTGGTTGTTTACCCGTGGCCGCGCCGCGTACCTGAGCTATCACGCGCCAGATGCGCCGGGATTCGTCGGGCAGGTGGCGTATTGGCACTCCACCGATTACGACGCGCTGTTCCACATCCATGCCACGCTGGGCAAGCGTCATGTGCAATGGAAGGAGCGTGCGCAGCAGCGGCGGCAGACGCCGAGTTATTTCACGACGGTGTTCGAAGACGCCGGCGCCGGCGTGCGCATGCGGCTGGTCAAATACATCACCGAGCAGAACGTGGCGGTGGCCAGCGTGGTGCTGTCCAGCCTGGACGGTGCGGCGCATACGGTATCGCTGCAAGCAGTCTCGCCGATCGCCCCGCACGCAGACGGCAATGAGCTGACCGGTGCATTTGACGCGTACAACCACATCACGACGGTCTTCCCCCGCCTGTCCGGCGATGGCTTCCATGTGGAGGGGCAGCGTCTGGTGCGCGATATCGACATCCCCGCGAGCGGCGAAACCGCGCCAGTCAAGGTGCAGCTCGGCATGCTCACCCGCGAGTTGCCCGAAGCCCGCGCCGAGTACACGCGCATTGCCGCGCAAACGCCGCAGCAGGCCTACCAGCAGCACGTGGCCAGCTATAACCGCTGGTGGGTGGACAACCTGCCATACCTGGACACTCCCAACGAGAACATCAGCAAGAGCCTGTTCTATCGCTGGTGGGTACTGCGCTTCAACTTCCTCGATGCCAATGTGCCCGGCAACGACTACCAGTTCCCGGTCGCCATCGAGGGCGTGCTTGGCTACGACAACGCCATCGTGCTGACCGCCGGCATGTTCGTGGACGATCTGAAATACCTGCGCAATCCGCTGTATGCCTATGGCACCTGGCTCAGTGCGGGCGAAACCGCGGGCGGTGGCAAGTACACCGACAACCCTGGCTCGCCGGAGAACTGGTCCAATTCCTACGCGCAATACATCACGGCCGCAGCATGGCGGTCGATGCAGATTCACGGCGGGCCGGCGACGCTGGCGGGCAAGCTGGCACGCTATGGCAGCGGTGACGTGGACGGCGTGCTGGCGGCCTACGATCTCAACCACAATGGGCTGATCGAATACGACTGGGCGGCAATGACCGGCAACGATGCCGATGCGGTGTCGTTCGATTGGGCCGACCAGCACGGCCAGATCCGCATGGACCGCACCGAGAGCGCCTACGTGTACGCCAATGCGCAGGCAGCGGCGCAGGCTGCGACGCTCGCGGGCGATACGGCGACCGCACAGCGCATGCAGGCCACCGCGCGCCGCATTCGCAAGGCGGTGCTGGAGGTGTTGTGGCAGGATCGCAGCGATGCCCCCGACTCGGTCGGCCTGTACGGCGATCTGCTCAAGCATCGGCAGGCCGACGGGCCGCGGCTGGCGGTCGATTGGAAGGAAACCAACAACTACTATCCCTTCAGCGTGGGCCTGATGCCCAAGCAGGGCGATGCCGACTACGACCCCAAGTTCGTGCGCGCGTTGCGGCTGTTTGCCGACGCGGCGCAATACCCGCTGTTTCCGTTCTACACCGCCAACCAGGTGGACATGCAGGCGCGCGGCAGCGGCGCCGATGTGGGCAGCAATAATTTTTCCACCATCAATGCCACCGTGGCGTTTCGTCTGTTCGGCTCGGCCTTGCGCGATTACCCCAGCCCATATCTGAACGCGCAGAGCTATCGCAAATTGCTCTACTGGAACGCCTGGGCGCCCTTTATCAACGGCGACAACCGCTATCCGGACCAGAACGAATTCTGGGCCAAGGGTACTGCCGGCCGCGGCGGCAAGATCGGTTATCGCTCCTGGATCCACCATACCCAGCTGGGCGCGACCAACTTCAGCATGATCGAGGATGCAATGGGTTTTCGCCCGCGCAGCGACGGCAAGATCGAGCTGTATCCGATCGATATCGGCTGGGACCATTTCGCCGCCGACAATCTGCGCTATCGCGACCGCAACCTGAGCATCGTCTGGGATCGCGATGGCAGCCACTACGGTGGCCGTGTGCCGAAGGGCTACAGCGTCTATCTCGATGGCCGCCTGGCGTTCTGCGTGGATCGGCTGGCACACGTGATCTACGACCCGGCCAGCGGGCAGGTCAGTGCCGCGCCGGATGCGGTCAATCGCAATGGCGCAGCGCAAGTGCTCCAAGCCCATCCCGTGGCACTGGCGTCGATGACGCAGGTAGCGTTCGCTGCGGGCACGCGGGTGGCGCAGATCCTGGCCAAGGCCGGTGTGGATGTGACGCTGCCGCCAGCGCATAGCCGCAACCTGGCGCAGGGGGCGCGTGTCAGCGCCAGTTTTGCCGCCGCCGGGTTGCCGGCAACGGCGGCGGTGGATGGCAGTACCGCCAGTACGCCGTTCTGGGGCACCGCGGGCTCGCCATCGGCTAGCGACTGGATCGCGCTGGACCTGGGCGGCACGCGCACGCTGGATCAGGTGGTGCTGTACTTCTATCGCAGTTCCTCGCCGGGCGGGGATCAGAATGGCTTTCCGTCCGGGACGCGGCCTGGCTACGCGGCACCGTGGATCTACGCCGTGCAATACCAGGATGGCAGCGGTGTGTGGAAGAGCGTTCCCGGGCAGGTACGCGATGCCACGATGGCGGAGGGCAATCGCAACCGGGTGCGCTTCCCGGCAATCCATGCGGCAGCGCTGCGCGTGTTGGTGACGCATGCCGGTACGGCGCGCACCGGCATCAAAGAAATCCAGCTGTTCGACAGCGGTTTGCCGGCACCGGCGTCCGTGGGCAACACGCCGCCGCAGGTACAGGCATGGCAGCTGGACACGCCGGGCGCCGATGGTGCGGTGGTGGTGCAAGGGCGCGTTGGCGATGACGGCTTGCCCAATGGCACGCTGCAGGCGCGCTGGCGCGTGCAGCAGGCGCCGGAAGGCGGCGATGCCGTGTTTGCCGATGCCGCTGCGCTGCAGACATCCGTGCGTTTCACCCGTGCCGGGCACTACATCTTGCGTCTGGCTGCGAACGACGGGGCGCTGATGGGGCATGCCGATGTACAGGTCAGCGCACCGGCCTCGCGCCCGCTGCAGAGCATTTCATTGCAGGCCATGGCCAGTGTCAGTGCGCAACTCACCGGCATGCAGTACCGCGTGCAGGCCTTGAACGATGGGTTCATCCCGCAGGCAGGTAGCTTCCCCAGTGGCAGCCTGCGCTGGGGAAGCTATGGGCTCGACCAGCCGGCAACAGTGTGGTTGCAGTATCAGTGGCCGCGCCCGGTGCGGCTGTCCTCCAGTGCGCTCTACCTGTGGAACGATCAGCCCAACGGCGGAGTCGCCGCGCCTGCCGGCTGGAAGTTGCAGATGCTGCAGGACGGACGTTGGCAGGACATCGTCAGCAAGAGCGGCTACCCGATTGCGGCAGCGGCGACCGGCGCGGCGAGCACCGCCAGCTTTGCGCCGGTAGTCACCACCGCGCTGCGCGTGGTGTTGACGACCCAGACCACCGCCAACGGACACGCCGCCATTGGGGTGGACGAATGGCAGGCGCTGTCCGAGCTGCCCAAACAGGTGGAGGCGATCCATCTGCGCACGGCCCCCGGGCAACTGCCGACGCTGCCGCAGGAGATCACCGCCTTCTTTGCCGATGGCAGTGTGCTGCCGGTGGCCGTGCAATGGTCCGAGCTTGCCGCCAGCCGCCTGGGCCGCGAAGGTGCAGTGGAACTGCAAGGCCTGGTCGAAGGTGCGATTCCCGTCAAGGCCACCATCTGGGTGCGCGCAACGCCACCGGGGCAGATCAATACCGTGCAGCCGTTGCCGACGGTAACCGCGGTGGTCGGGCATGCACCGACGTTACCGGGCTTCGTCACGGTGCAATACAACGACGGCTCGCGTGAACGCTTGCCGGTGCAATGGCCCACGTTGCAGCCCGCGCGTTACGCACAGCCCGGCGAACTCCAGCTCACCGGCACGGCGCAAGGGCGTGCACCCACCGGTAACGTGTCGGTGCCGCTGGTGGTGCAGATCAAGGCGGCCGCGCCATGACGCGTACCTTCTCACGGTCGCTGGTGCTGACGTGCGGGTTGTTGCTGGCCAGCGCTCCGGCCTGTGCCATGCAGCCGCCGCAGGGAACGCGGCTGCATGCGCCGGGCAATCCCATCCTCGCCGATGGCAGCGAATATTCCGCCGACCCTGCGCCGCTGGTGGCCGATGGCAAGCTGTACATCATTGCCGGCCGCGACACCGCGGCTCCCAATCTCAATGCGTTCGTCATGCCTGGCTGGCAACTGTTCGTCAGCAGCGATCCGGCCAGCGGCGACTGGATCCACTACCGCGATCTGCTGCGACCCCAGCAGGTCTTTGCCTGGGCAGACAAGCGCTATGCCTACGCGTCGCAGATCGTGCAGGGCCCGGATGGGCGCTATTACCTGTATGCACCAGTGCAGCAGCGCGATTCGCCCAATGCCGACCCATTCGCGATCGGCGTAGCGGTGGCCGACAGTCCGCTTGGCCCGTGGACCGATGCGCATCCGCAAGGTCCGGTGGTCTCGCAGTCGGTGCCGGGCCGCAACGATATCCAGAACATCGACCCGACCGTGATGGTCGACGACGATGGACGGGTGTATCTGTATTGGGGCACCTTCGGCGCGTTGTACGGCGTGGAGCTGCAGCGCGACATGGTCACGTTCAAGGGCACGCCGGTCCTGGTGGACACGCTGGACGGGTATTTCGAAGCGCCCTGGCTATTCAAGCGCAAGGGCACCTACTACCTGGCATATGCGGCCAACAACGCCGGACGCCTTTCGCCATGCACGCCCACGCTGTATCACGCCTGCATCGCCTACGCGAGCGCGCCCACTCCGCTAGGGCCATGGACGTACCGCGGCATCGTGTTGCCGCCGGTGTCCTCGACCACCTCGCATCCGGGCATCGTCGAATTTCAGCGGCAGTGGTATCTGGTGTATCACACCGCCGACGCAACGGGCGGCGGGCATTTTCGCCGCAGCGTGGCGATCGACCGGCTGGAATGGGACGACAGCACGCAGCCGGCCAGCATCCGCACCGTGGTGCCGACGCGGCGTCCAACGCCTCCCGCGCCACCCACGCGCAATCAGGCGCCATCGGCCTACGCCACCGCGTCCAATGGCCCGGACATTCCGGTGCAGTACTGGATTGCCGCGCTCAACGACGGCGTGGTCAAGGCCAATCCATTGCCACCGGAGATGTGGGCCAGCTGGACGGACAACAATCCACCGCAGCAATGGCTGCAGTACAGCTGGGCGCAACCGATCACCGTGGATCGCACGCGCATCGTGTTCTGGGCCGACCACCTTGCCGGTGCCGACGTCGGCGTGGCACCGCCAGCGCGTTGGCATCTGGAATACCGGAACGCTGGGCGATGGCAGCCCGTGCAGCCGCGCGATGGGTATGGCACGCGTCCCGATCACGAAGAAGCGGTGTCGTTCGCGCCGGTGACAACGCGCTGCGTGCGTGTGGTCATGGACGCCTCTGGCAACGCGGCCAGCTATGCCGCGCTGGCAGTGCAGGAATGGGAAGTGCTGGCACCACAGCCACAACGCCTGCCCTCTGCCACGGCCGCTGACAGCAAGCGTTGCGATGCGCCGTGAAGCAGCCGACAAAGCGCCGCATGCGGCAGTCGAACGATGGCTGACGGTGCGCAGGCAGTGGAGTGCACCGGTGGGGGATGACACATCGGCTTTTGCGTACTGGCCGCGCGTGCCTTGCGAATGTGTCCCAAGTGTTTCAGTCACGCTGACGTGAATGACCACGCATGGCCAAGAGATGTGGCGCACGCGTGCAGCCGTCGCGTCTGCTCTACCCGACGGCCTGCCGCACTTTCCTTGGTGTGTGTCTGCCGCAGCGATTGCAGTCAGCGGCCCAGCCATCGTCCATCAACGCCACGCTGTCTTCTCGAATTGAGGTCACAGGTGCCACACATCCCTGCCATGCGCTTACGCACCGTCGCAATCTGGTGCGTGTCTCTCGCACTGGCGCACATCGTGCCGGTGACTGCGGCGCCACTCTCCGCTCCCACGCCGGCGCAGTACACGCAGGCAATGGGCTTGTCCGATCACTACGCTTCGCTGGTGGACCGGCAGCCTACGGCGCCGGTGTGGGTGGATGCCGGGCATTTTCTCTATCGGCGTGGAGTGGCGCGCAGCGAGCAGCTGCCGGCGATCGAATACCGCCTGGTGGAGGCGGCCAGTGGCCGCAACACACTGGCCTTCGATCACGCGCGGTTGGCCGCAGCATTGACGCAGGCCGGTGCCAAGGCGGTCGACGCAGCGCGACTGCAGCTTGACGAGCCCATCCTGGAACAGCAGCGCCTGAGCTTCCAGTTGGCGAAACTGGGCTGGCAATGCGATTTGCTGCGCTATCGCTGCGCGCACCTGCCCGAACGCGACCTGCCGGCCGAATCGATGGACATGCGCCTGCCGCTCAAGCAGGGCGAACGCCAGGCCAGGACATCGCCGGATGGCCGCTGGCGTGCCTGGGTAGAGCAGGGCAATCTGGTCATCGCGCCGGTTGGCAGTCACGAGCGCAGCGTGCTCAGCCACGATGGCAGCACGGATGACTACTACGCACTCGACAGCGTAGTGTGGTCGCCGGATTCGCAACATCTGGCGGCATATCGGGTCAAGGCGCCGCCGCCGCGCATGGTCTATTACATCGAGTCGGCGCCCGCCGATCAGGTGCAGCCGAAGTTGCATCAGCAGGTCTACCCCAAGCCGGGCGATGCGTTGCCGGTGATGCAGCCGGTCTTGTTCGATCTTGCCACGCACGCAGCGCATCCGGTGGCGATGACCTTGCTGCCCAATGCCTTCACCTTGAGCGAAATGGTCTGGTGGAAGGACAGCCGCGGTTTCACCTTCGAATACAACGCACGCGGTCACCAGCTGTACCGGGTGATCGAGGTGGATGCACGCACAGCCGCCGCGCGCACGCTGATCGAAGAGACATCGCCCACCTTCATCGAATACTCCGAGCTCAGTGGCGAGCATGAGAACGGCGGCAAGCACGCACGCCAGGATCTGGACGATGGCGCGCAGATCGTGTGGGCATCCGAGCGCGATGGCTGGGAGCATCTGTATCTGTACGACGGCCACAACGGCGAGGTGATCCGCCAGGTCACACGTGGCGACTGGGTGGTGCGCAAGCTCGATCGCATCGACCAAGCAGCAGGGCAGGTGTATTTCACCGCCTCGGGTATGCAGCCCGGCGAGGACCCGTACTATCGCCATGCCTATCGCATCGGGCTGGATGGCCGCGGACTTACCGCATTGACGCCGCTGGCTGCCGATCATGAGGTGCGCTATTCGCCGGATGGAACCTGGCTACTGGATCTTTACTCGCGCGTGGATCTGGGCCCGGTGCTGGAGTTGCGGCGCAGCGCAGATGGCAGCCTGGCACGCACGGTGGAGCGCACCGACCTGACCCGCCTGCTGGCGGCAGGGTGGCAGGCGCCACTGCCGTTTCACACCACCGGGCGCGACGGCAGGACCGAGATCTGGGGCGTCATCCATCGCCCGCAGCAGCTCGATCCGCAGCAGCGCTACCGGGTCGTCGAAGACATCTATGCCGGACCGCAGGGCTCGTTCGTTCCCAAGAGCTTTAGCACCGCCACACCATCGCTCACCGGGATGGGGTTTGCGGTGGCGTCCATCGATGGCATGGGCACCAACAACCGCTCGCGCGCCTTCCACGATGTGGCCTGGCGCAACCTCAAGGACGCCGGGTTGCCGGATCGTATCGCCTGGCACAAGGCAGCCGCGGCGCAGTACCCGTGGTACGACATCGGCGGCGGTGTCGGTGTGTACGGCACCTCGGCAGGCGGGCAGAACGCGTTGGGGGCGCTGCTGTTTCATCCGGAGTTCTATGTGGCGGGTGTGGCCAATTCCGGCTGCCATGACAACCGCATGGACAAGATCTGGTGGAACGAACAGTGGATGGGCTGGCCAGTCGGCCCGTGGTACGCCGCATCGTCGAATGTGGAGAACGCCGCGCGCCTGCAGGGGCATCTGTTGCTGGTCACCGGCGACATGGACATGAATGTCGACCCGGCCAGTACCTTCCAGGTGGCCGACCGCCTGATCAAGGCCGGCAAGGATTTCGATCTGCTGGTCGTGCCGGGCGGCGATCACGGTGCCGGTGGCGACTACGGCAGGCGCCGCCTGCTGGATTTCTTCCTGCGCTGGATGCAGCACGCACCAACGCCGGAGTGGAATCGCAACGTCGCAGCGCCGGCCGCATCGGTGCGGTGATGCGCGCGCTGCTGGTCGCGTGCGGCGAGTTGGCGTGCGCGGCACATCGGGCCCAATGCCCCCGTCCGCGCATCGATCGTTGTCAGCTTCATCTGCACTCCCATCGCCGCAAGCGGTGCCAATGCGTGCGGGCTCGAGCGCGCTCATGCCGCCACACGTGATCGTTCAGTTGCGAACCATGCTGTTTTCCGCATGCGCGTTCGCCAAATGCGACAAGACGTGGCGTCTGCGCACAGGCACATTGTGACCAGCTGATGAAAACTGGAGCGCATAAGCGCATCCAGTGAGGAATGCACCACCTTTCCGGTAACACGCGTTGCTGCGCGACTGTTCGGTCGCCTGCGTCGCACGTTGTCTGCGCCTCTGCAACACGACCGTGCCAGCGGTTTGTTGCAGCGTGCGTCTGCCATCTACGTCGCTCTGCGCCGCTGTACGCCGGCACGGGCAGGTATTGCCCACGGTTTGTCTTTCGTCACACTCAGGAGCCTTGCATGCCGATGTTGCCGTTGCCTCTGACTCGCACGACCAGCGCCACCACGCGGCCGTTGCCGAGCATGCTCACCACCGCGCTGTTGCTGGTGCTGTCGGCAGGTGCGGTTGCGCCGGTGGCTGCGCAGCAAGCTGCCGGTGGCGATGCGACGCAGACGCTGGACAGCGTGGTGGTCACCGGCTCGCGTTTGCGCCGGGTGGATACCGAGACCGCCAACCCGGTGGTTACCGTCAGCCAGGAGCAGATCGCTGCCACCG
Organism: Xanthomonas cassavae CFBP 4642; assembly: GCF_000454545.1. Lineage (NCBI taxonomy): Bacteria > Pseudomonadati > Pseudomonadota > Gammaproteobacteria > Lysobacterales > Lysobacteraceae > Xanthomonas > Xanthomonas cassavae. The sequence goes on along the minus strand of NZ_CM002139.1, from coordinate 3,030,059 downwards.
GCAAGGCGACCGTGGGCGATCTGTTGCAGGAACTGCCGTCCATCGCCGGCAATGCGACCAATCCGTATACCAACAACGGCGGCGGCACCGGCGCCTCGGCGATCTCGCTGCGCGGATTGGGCGACAAGCGCACGCTGGTGCTGGTCAATGGCATCCGCCTGGCTTACAACGACGTCAACGCCATTCCTTCCAGCATGATCGAACGCATCGAGGTGCTCAGCGACGGTGCGTCTGCGGTGTACGGCTCCGATGCGATCGGTGGCGTGGTCAACTTCATCCTGCGCTCGCGCTTGGACGGCGTGCAGTTCAGCAGCGACTTCGGCACCAGCAGCGAAGGCGACGGCAACCGCCGCAACTTCACCTTGACCGCCGGCAAGACCTGGGAGCGCGGCAGCCTGATCGGCGGCCTGTCGTATCACAACATCGATGCCGTCTCGGCAGCGGCGCGCGATTACTCCAAGGATGCGCTCGCGCTGACCAATGGCCAACCGGTGAAGCAGGGCTCCTCGGCCACGCCCACCGGCACGGTGAACTTCAACGATGGCTCGGATCAATCGCAACTGCTCGCACAATCCAATGGTTGCGGGCGCGTCACCCTCAACAGCGGTGTCAGCGGGCGGGCGAGTCCTGGCGATTTCCACTGTTATAACGCTGCTTCAGATTCCTACAACTATCAGCCGTTCAACCTGTTGCAGACCCCGCAAAAACGCACCAATGCCTTCCTGCTGGGCACGTATCGCTTCAGCGACAGCGTCGAGGGCTACGTCAATACCTGGTTCAGTAAAACCGAATCGGCCTCGATCATTGCGCCGATTCCGATCTTTTCCAACGGCGACAACATCCTGGTGTCGGCGCAGAGCTATTACAACCCATTCGGCGTCAATTTCGGCACCGATCGCACCACCGGCACCTCCTACAACGACCTCAATACGCGCGCCACCGTGTTGGGCAACCGCCGCTACCAATACAACACCTACAACTTCCAGATCAGCCCGGGTCTGCGCGGCCGTTTCGGCGACAGCTCCTGGCAGTGGGATGCCACGTTCAATTACGGCAAGGTCAAGCAGAAGTCGATCAACAACGGCTTTCTCGACTATGCCGCGTTCAATCAGGCCATCGGTCCCTCGTTCCTGGATAGCGATGGCGTGGTCAAGTGCGGCAGCGCGGGTGCAGCGATTGCCGGCTGTACGCCGTTGAATTTCTTCAACCTCAACGACAGCGCCAATCTGGCGACCCTGCAGGGCATGGTGGTCAACCCGATCGTCACCAGCGTGTACACGGTCAAGCAATTCGAGGCCAATGCCAACGGCACGCTCTTTGAGTTGCCGGCCGGTTCGGCCAGCCTGGCAGCCGGCATTTCGTACCGCAAGGAGCGCTCCACCACCGCCTCGGACCCGCTCTGGACCGGCGATGAAAATGGCCTGTGCGGCGTGATCGAATTCTGTTCGTCCAGCTTGAGTGGCAGTTTCGATGTCAAGGAGGCCTATGCCGAAGCGCTGTTCCCGCTGCTCAAGGATCTGCCCGGCATCAATGCGCTGAACATCACCGTGGGCACGCGCTTTTCCGACTACAGCTCGGTGGGCAGCAAGACCAATAGCAAGCTGTCGCTGGAATACCGCCCCGTCGAAAACCTGTTGTTGCGCGGCACCGTCTCGCAAGTGTTTCGCGCACCCAACATCAACGAGCTGTATGCCGGCGTGGCCGGCGACGCGGCCACCGTCAACGACCCGTGCAACGGCTACACCGGCGGCAACACGGTGGCCTGCGCCAATGTGCCCGCCGATGGCAGCTACCAGCAATCGGACGGGCAGGTGTCGGGCAAGGTCTCCGGCGCGGCAGTCGCGGGCTACCAGCTCAAGCCGGAAACCGGTAAGTCCTACGACGTCGGATTTGTGTACGACCCGCAGTGGATCGACGGCCTGTCGTTGAGTGCGGACTGGTGGCGCATCGATCTGGAAGACACCATCACCACGGTGTCGGCGCAGACGGTGCTGAATCAATGCTTCGCCAACTCGGCCAGCGCGTTCTGCGCGTTGATCCATCGCAACGGCAACGGCACCATCAATTACATCGCCGAGCCCACCGTCAATCTGGGCAAGCTGTGGGCCAAGGGCATGGACTTCAACCTGACCTACCGCTTGCCTGCAATGGCATGGGGCAATGTCACCGCCGGCCTCAACGGCACCTATCTCACCCGTTACGACGTGTTGCCCGACACCACCGACCCCAGCTCGGTCACCATCCACAACGTGGGCCGCTACACCCAGGCCTACGGCAACTTCCCACGCTGGCGTGCGCTGGGCACGGTCAGCTGGGCACTGGACGACTGGAGTGCCACCTGGCGCATCCGTTATGTGGGGCATACCGCCATCGGCAACTCGGATCCGGACCAGAGCCTGTCGGCCGATTCCAGCGAACCGACCGTGGTGCGCAATATCGGTGCCTACGTCTACAACAACCTGCAGCTTGGCTATAACGTCGAGCCGTGGCATACGCGCTTCGAAGTCGGCGTGGACAACATCGCCAACAAGCAGCCGCCGCTGTACTACGCCAACAACGTGGGCAATGCGAACACCGATGTGGCCACTTACGATCTGCTCGGCCGCTTTTACTGGGCACGCGCGACGGTGAAGTTCTGAGTGCGCTGGTGTTGCGGCGCTGCGTGGCCGATTGCGGCCGGTTGCGCAGACGCCACGTCACTGGCAGCGTTGCCAGCGCAGCGGCGATCATGTTGTTGCGAACCTGCGCGCATGCCTGCGCGCCATCAGGAGCTAAGCTGATCCCATGACGGAAGCACACCTAGGCGAATCGACCTGCAACCACACGCCGTCGTTGTCGCGGCGGCGCTTTCTGGCCTGGAGCAGCCTGGCGGTAGCTACCGGCTTCCTGAGGTTCCCGGCCCAGGCCAGCGCTGCACAACCGGGCAGCGTGCGCGCGGTGCCGCTCGCCCAGGTCAGGCTCACGCCATCGCTGTTCCTGGATGCGCTGCACACCAACCGGCGTTATCTGATGCGGCTGCAGCCGGACCGCTTGCTGCACAACTTCGTGCTGTATGCCGGCCTCGACCCGAAGGCGCCAGCCTATGGCGGCTGGGAGGCGGACACCATCGCCGGGCATACGCTCGGCCACTACCTCAGTGCGCTGGCACTGATGCACGCGCAAACCGGCGATGCGCAGTGCCGCACACGCGCCGGGTATCTGGTCGGCGAACTGGCGCGCTGCCAGGCGCAAGCCGGCGATGGCTACGTGGCCGGCTTCACGCGCAAGGACGCAGCCGGGCAGATCGAAAGCGGGCGCGCGGTCTTCGACGAGCTCAAACGCGGCAAGATCGACCCGGCGCCGTTCTATCTCAACGGCAGCTGGGCACCGCTGTACACGTGGCACAAATTGTTCGCCGGCCTGCTCGACGTGCATGCGCATTGCGATAACGCGCAAGCGCTGCAGGTGGCGGTGGGTCTGGCTGGATACCTGCAAGGCATCTTCTCCGCGCTAGACGAGGCGCAATTGCAAAAGGTGTTGTCGTGCGAATTCGGCGGCCTCAACGAATCGTTCGTCGAACTGCATGTGCGAACCAATGATGCGCAATGGTTGGCGCTGGCGCAACGCCTGCATCACCACGCCGTGCTCGACCCATTGGTCGCCCAGCGTGACGAACTGGTGCACCAGCATTCCAATACCAACATCCCCAAGCTGATCGGTTTGGCGCGCGAGTACGAAGTCACCGGCGATGCCGCATCGGGCGCGGCAGCGCGCTTCTTCTGGCACACCGTCACCGACCACCACACCTATGTGATCGGCGGCAACGGCGACCGCGAATATTTCCAGCAGCCGGACCGCATTTCGAAGTTTCTCACCGAGCAGACTTGCGAGCACTGTGCCAGCTACAACATGCTCAAGCTCACCCGGCATCTGTACCAGTGGGGCCCGCAGGCCGAATTCTTCGACTACTACGAGCGCACCTTGCTCAACCACGTGATGGCGCAGCAGCACCCACGCACCGGCATGTTCACCTACATGACACCGCTGCTGGCCGGCGAAGCGCGCGGCTGGTCCTCGCCGTTCGACGATTTCTGGTGCTGCGTGGGCAGCGGCATGGAAGCGCACGCGCAGTTCGGCGATTCCATCTACTGGCAGGACGGGCAGGGCGTCTACATCAATTTGTACGTGCCCTCCACGGTGCGCGACGCCGCAGGCCTGGACATGACCTTGCACAGCGCATTGCCGGAGCAGGGCAGTGCATCGCTGCGCATCGACGCCGCGCCGGCCGAGCAACGCACGCTCGCACTGCGCGTGCCAGGCTGGGCGCAACAGCCGCGCCTGCAACTCAATGGTCAGCCTGTCGATACCGCCGCCAGCGATGGCTATCTGCGCATCACGCGCATCTGGCAGCGCGGCGACACCCTGAGCCTGGCGTTCGACATGCCGCTGCGCCTGGAAGCGACCCCGGACGATCCCGCCTGGGTCTCGGTGCTGCGCGGGCCGCTGGTGCTTGCCGTGGATCTGGGCGATGCCGCCAAGCCCTGGTCGGGCAAGACCCCGGCATTGATCGGGGGGCAGGACATCCTGCAACGACTGCATCCGGTGCCAGGCAAGACAGCCTTCGTCTACAGCGATGGCGCGCAGCAGTGGCAGTTGTCCCCGTTCTACGCCCAGTTCGACCGCCGCAGCGCGGTCTACCTGGAACACCGCGACGCCGCCGCATGGCAGCAACGCCAGACCGAACTGGCGGCAGTAGCGGCCGCGCAACACGCACTCGACATCCGCGCGCTCGATCGCATCGTGCTAGGCGACGATGCCTCGGAAAAGGCGCATGCACTGCAGGGGGAAAATTCCAACCCGCTCAGCTACCGCCGCCGGCCCGGCCGCGACGTGCGGACTGGCGGCTTCATGGCCTTCACCCTGCGCAATACCGCCCAGGCCCGCATCCTGCGCCTGCGCTACTGGGGCGACGAAACCCGCCGTCGCTTCCGCCTCCTCGCCGACGGCGAACTCATCGCCAACGAACGCCTTGACGGCAACCGCGGCCTGGAGTTCGTCGATGTGGACTACGCATTGCCAGCAACAGTCGCCGGTCGCGACACCCTGCAGATTCGCATCGAACCGGAGACCGGCTACTCGGCCGGGCCTGCGTTTGGGTGTTGGGTGTTGGCGTCGGCGTGAGCGCTGTAGCTAGCGCGTGTTATTCGTATGACGAGCTTCTACGAGACGTCGGAAAGCAGGAAGGCTGTGCGAATTTATTCGTACCCCTGAAAGCTTATAACTTTCGCGTCCTTTTTGCTCAGCGTGTATTCTCCGCCGCCGCCTATGATTCCTAAGCGCCTATCCACTAAAAAGACGATGACTATTTTTGAAGGTGTTCGGGCAATCCCCATGGAATAGGACTCGAGGTCTCGCAGAGCCGAGTATTCGCCGCTGGCTGGATACATTGCGACAATTCGATTCTTAAAATCTTTGCTTGCCGCCTCAATTGCTTTGAAGGTTTCTGCGTTACCGGGTTCCGCGGCAGAAGCGCCTGTGAAAGATAGAAATAGCATCAGTGATATAAATTTCATGGTTGCCATCCTAAAGCATTGCTGAGAAATTCCGAAATCCTGCTATTTTCTCACCGCCCCCCTGCGTTAGATGCTCACACGCCTGGGAAACTCGGCTTTGTTCGGAGAGCAAACTAGGTGGCGAACTCAGTCGATAGGATATTGCTGATCGAAGGGGTGGTGGGAAATGAGTATCACTGATCCTCTAGTCTTTGAACTTCTGATGTGCGCTGTCTAGTGGCTGGAGCCAATGTGTGTTGAGACACGCATGCTGGCTGTCATGAATGACTCGATGAAGTGATTGTCTGTCGGTTTGCCTTGCCGGGAATAATTGATGGTCATGCCGTTATCCAGGGAAATATGGCGAGAGACGACCAAGAGATCAACGAGAACTTGAGTTGCTGGATGTGGATGCCAACATTTAAACGCAAAGACCGGCGATTAGGCCGGTCTTTGCGTTGCGCAGAAGTAGTGCGGCTTACACCGACAACTCCAACAGCAACTTGTTCAACCGCTTCACATACCCGGCCGGATCCTTGAGGCTGTCGCCCGCCGCCAGCGCGGCTTGGTCGAACAGCACCCGGCTCAGATCGCCGAAGCGGTCCATGTCGGCTTCCGCATCCAGCTTTTCGATCAGCGGGTGGGTGGGATTGAACTCGAACACCGGCTTGCTTTCCGGCACCGCCTGGCCGCTGGCTTCCAGCAGCTGGCGCATCTGCAGGCCCAGGTCGCCCTGGCCGATGGCCAAGATCGCCGGGGAATCGGTCAGGCGATGCGAGACGCGTACCTCGGCCACGTCGTCGCCCAGCGCTGCCTTGATGCGCGAGGCCAGGCCTTCCTTGGATTTGGCGAGGTCTTCCTGCGCCTTCTTGTCTTCTTCCGAATCCAGCTTGCCCAGGTCCAGGTCGCCGCGCGCCACGTCCACGAACGACTTGCCGTCGAATTCGGTGAGATAGCTCATCAGCCATTCGTCGATGCGGTCGGTGAGCAGCAGCACTTCGATGCCCTTCTTGCGGAACACCTCCAAATGCGGGCTGTCCTTGATCTGCGCGTAGCTTTCGCCGGTGAGGTAGTACAACTTGTCCTGGCCTTCTGCCAAACGGCTCACGTAATCGGCCAAGCCAACGCTTTGTGCGCCGGTGGTGTCGTGCGTGGAGGAGAAGCGCAGCAGGCCGGCGATCTTTTCGCGGTTTGCGTAATCCTCGGCCGGGCCTTCCTTCAGTGCCTGGCCGAAGTTGCGCCAGAACGTGGCGTAGTCGTCGGGCTTGTCCTTGGCCAGCTTTTCCAGCATGTCCAGCGAGCGCTTGGTCAGCGCCGACTTCATCGAATCGACCACCGGGCCGGATTGCAGGATTTCGCGCGAGACATTGAGCGAGAGGTCCGACGAATCCACCACGCCCTTGATGAAACGCAGGTACAGCGGCAGGAACTGCTCGGCCTGGTCCATGATGAAAACGCGCTGCACATACAGCTTCAGGCCCTTGGCCGAGTCGCGGTGGTACAGGTCGAACGGTGCACGGCCGGGCACGAACAGCAGCGAGGTGTATTCCAGCTTGCCTTCGACCTTGTTATGGCTCCAGGCCAGCGGGTTGCCCGCGTCGTGGGCGATGTGCTTGTAGAACTCCTGATACTCCTCGTCCTTGATCTCGGACTTGGGCCGCGTCCACAGCGCGCTGGCGCGGTTGACCGCTTCCCATTCGGGCTCTACCGGCTTGTCGGCGGCTTCGCCGTAATGCTCCTTGCGCATCTCGATCGGCAGGCCGATGTGGTCGGAGTATTTCTTGAGGATGCCGCGCAGCGTCCAGCCATCGGCGAACGATTCTTCGCCTTCCTTCAGGTGCAGCACGATGCGGGTGCCGCGCTCGGGCTTGTCGACGCTGGCGATCTCGAATTCGCCTTCGCCACGCGAGGACCAGTGCACGCCTTCGCTGGCCGGCAAGCCGGCGCGGCGCGAATACACGTCCACCTGGTCGGCGACGATGAAGGCGCTATAGAAGCCCACGCCGAACTGGCCGATCAGGTTGGCGTCCTTCTTCTGGTCGCCGCTGAGGTGCTTGAGGAAATCGGCAGTGCCGGACTTGGCGATGGTGCCCAATTGGGAGACCGCCTCTTCGCGGCTCATGCCGATGCCGTTGTCGTCGATGGTGACAGTGCGCGCGTCCTTGTCGTAGTCGACGCGGATGCGCAGCTCGCCGCTGCCTTCCAGCAGCTCGGGCTTGACCAAGGCTTCGAAGCGCAGCTTGTCGGCGGCATCGGCGGCATTGGAGACCAGCTCGCGCAGGAAGATTTCCTTGTTCGAGTACAACGAATGGATCATCAGCTGCAGCAGCTGCTTGACCTCGGTCTGGAAGCCCAGCGTCTGCTTGTCGGTTTCAACGGTCATTGGGGTCGTGCTCCGTGGTGGTCCAGGCCGCAACGCGGCCGATGGCCTGGGGGATGAGGCCAGCGGCGGATGATTTCAAGGCGCGCCGGCGCGATTGTGTCGTGCAGCCGCGCCGGAGCCGGTAGGGCGGAGCCGGCGGTATCATGGGCACCCCTTGCTGCGCTCCGAGCCATGCCACCACGCGTTCCTGTCCTGTTCGACCTCCGCCGGCCCGTCAACGGCAGGCCGCGATGAGCCGCCCGGCACGGCCGGCGCCGCGTGGCGCGGAGGGACAGGTGCGCATCGTGGGCGGGCGCTGGCGCAATACGCGGCTGGCGGTGCCCGACGCGCCCGGCCTGCGCCCAAGCAGCGACCGCGTCCGCGAGACGGTGTTCAACTGGCTGATGCCGCGCCTGCCCGGTGCGCGCGTGCTGGACCTGTTCGCCGGCTCCGGCGCGCTGGGCCTGGAGTCGGTCTCGCGCGGCGCGGCGCATGCCACCCTGATCGAGCGCGACCCCGGGCTGGCGCAGCGCCTGCGCGAGCACGTGGTCCGGCTGGGCGCGGCCGGGCAGGTGCGGGTGCTGCAGGAGGACGCGCTGCGCTGGCTGGAACGCGCGCCTGCGGCCGCGGCTGATATCGTGTTCGTCGACCCGCCGTTCGCGGACGGCCTGTGGGCCGGCGTGCTCGAACGCCTGCCCACGCATCTGGCCGCCGAGGCCTGGCTCTACCTTGAAGCGCCGGCCGAAGCGGTGCCCCAGCTGCCGGCCGGCTGGTACCTGCACCGCGAGGGCGGCACCCGGCAGGTGCGCTATGCGCTGTACCGTCGGGCCGCTGCTACACTGAACGGCGATCCAACCCCGGTAGTTTCCGTATGAGCGTGGCCAACAGCCGCACCGCCGTCTATCCCGGTACCTTCGACCCGATCACCAATGGCCATATCGACCTGGTGAACCGCGCCGCGCCGTTGTTCGAGCGCGTGGTGGTGGGCGTGGCCTACAGCCCGTCCAAAGGCCCGGCATTGCCGCTGGAAAAACGCGTTGCGCTGGCGCAGGAAGCCCTGGCGGCGCACACCAACGTGGAAGTGCGCGGCTTCGATACGCTGCTGGCGCACTTCGTGCGCGACATGAATGCCGGGGTGCTGCTGCGCGGCCTGCGCGCGGTGTCCGACTTCGAATACGAATTCCAGATGGCCAGCATGAACCGCCATCTGATCCCGGAGGTGGAAACCCTGTTTCTCACCCCGGCCGAGCAATACAGCTTCATTTCGTCGTCGCTGGTGCGCGAAATCGCGCGGCTGGGCGGCGATGTCTCCGGCTTCGTTCCGGCCTCGGTGGTCGAGGCGCTGCGCCAGGTGCGCGAATCCCGCGCCCAGGCCTGATCCGATTTTTCGTTACATCACCACACGCAGTTCAAAGGGAGGAGTTTCATGAAACACACCATGCGCGCTCTGGCGCTCGCTTCGATCGCCGCGCTGGCGGTCACCGCCTGCAAGAAGGAAGAGCCGGCTCCGACCGCCGCTGCGGCTCCCGCGCCGCTGAAGGCGCCGGCCAAGGACGACAACGCTGGCTGGAAGAAGTATCTGCAGGAAGTGGTCGGCCAGAACCTGGGCGCCACCACCAACAGCCCGTTCCTGTACTACTTGCCGCCGGAGTCCGATGCCGAATTCGCCGGCAGCTACGAGCGTCAGCTGGAAAGCGTCAAGACCGCACTCGCCCGTGGCGTGCAGCCGGGCAACATGCTGGCCTTCGGTTCCTCGGCCTCCACCAAGATGGCCGACCTGATCGAAGCCGCGTTCAAGGACGTGCAGCCGGATTCGATGAAGGGTGTGCGCGTGCTGTTCATTGGCGACGCCGCCGAGAATGCGCGCGTGCAGACCATCGTCCAGCCCAAGGGCGCGGAATACACCTTCGTTGAAGCCAAGTAATGCCGTACCACGCCGGATGCGCGGGAGGGCGCAGCCGGCCGCCGTGTGCGGAGCCAGCAGCATGCTGACTTCGCACATCGCCGACGCTGGCCGTGTCAGGCCGGTATCCGACAGCGCCCCAGGCGCTGTCCATTTGCTGATCGTCTGCGCCGCGTGCGCCTGCCTGCAGCAGTACGTTGCGTTCCAGCGCCTGCAGTTGAATCGCGCTGCCTCGCATCGCATGGTGGGGTCGATATGTCGCTGAAAATCAACGAGCTCTGCGTCAACTGCGATGTCTGCGAGCCGGCCTGCCCGAATCAGGCGATCTCGATGGGCGAAACCATCTACGTGATCGACCCGGCGCGTTGCACCGAGTGCGTGGGCCATTTCGACGAAGCGCAGTGCGTGGTGGTGTGCCCGGTCGAGTGCATCGACCCGGATCCGGACATCCCGGAAACCCACGATCAATTGCTGGCCAAGCTGATGCAGCTGCAGCGCGATCACCCTGAATTGTACGAACAGGAGCCTCCCGCCCCGTGAGCACTTTCTTCCGACATTTTTCGACACGCGGCCTGCTGTTGCTGGCGTTCGTGCTGGCACCGCCCGCCTGGTCCGTCGATGGCACCAAGCCTGCCGCCGGCGCGCCCGCGGCGGTCGCCGCGCATCCACCCGGCGCCGCCGTGGCCAGCGGCCATGCCCTGGCCACCGACGCCGGCCTGCAGATCCTGCGCGAGGGCGGCAACGCCTTCGATGCGGCCATTGCGGTGTCGTCCACCCTGGCGGTGGTCGAGCCGATCAGCTCGGGCCTGGGCGGCGGCGGGTTCTTCCTGCTGCACGACGCCAAGACCGGCAAGGACGTGATGCTGGACGCGCGCGAATACGCGCCCGAATCGGCTACGCCGGACAAATTCCTCGACAAGCAGGGCGAACTGGATCGCGACCGCTCGGTCAACGGTCCATGGTCGGCCGGCATTCCCGGCCTGCCGGCGGCGCTGGTGGAGCTGGCCGCCAGGCATGGCCGGCTGCCGCTCAAGCAATCGCTGGCGCCGTCGATCCGCATCGCCACCCAGGGCTTTCCGGTGTATGCGCGCATGGCCAAGGGCTACGCCTCGCGGCGCGAGGTGATGGAGCGCTACCCCGGCACGCGCGAGGTGTACTTGCGCGGCGGAAAACCCATTGCCGAAGGCGATCTCTTCAAGCAGCCCGAGCTGGCGCACACCTTGACGCTGCTCGGCGACAAGGGCTTCGATGGGTTCTACAAGGGCGAGACCGCCAGGAAGCTGATCGCCGGCGTCAAGCAGGCCGGCGGCCACTGGACCGCCGCAGAACTGGCCGGTTACACGGTGAAGCAGCGCACGCCGATCCAGTTCGATTATCGCGGCTGGAAGATCACCACTGCGCCGCCGCCGTCCTCCGGCGGCATTGCGCTGGCGGCGATGCTGCAGATTCTGGAGGGCTGGGACCTGAACAAACTCGATGACGTGCACCGCACCCACCTGGTGGTGGAGTCGATGCGCCGTGCCTACCGCGACCGCACCTTCTTCCTGGGCGATCCGGATTTTGTCGACGTGCCGCAGCGCGTACTGACCAGCAAGGATTATGCGCAAGGCCTGCGTGCCACCATCAACCCGGACAAGGCCACGCCCAGCGATCTGTTGTCGGGCAATCCCACGCCGCTGGAAGACGACGAGACCACGCACTTCTCCATCATCGATGGCGAGGGCAACCGTGTCGGCGGCACCCAGACGGTGAACCTGCTGTACGGCTCGGGCCTGATTCCCAAGGGCACCGGCGTACTGCTCAACGACGAGATGGACGATTTCGCGCTCAAGCCCGGCACGCCCAATGCCTTTGGCGTGATGGGCTACGACGCCAATGCTCCCAAGCCGGGCAAGCGCATGCTCAGCTCGATGACGCCTACCTTCATGGAGTCGGCCGACAAGACGATCGTGCTGGGCACGCCGGGCGGCAGCCGCATCATCACCATGGTGCTGCTCGGCATCCTGGGCTACGACGCCGGGCTGGATGCGCAGGCGGTCAGCGCACTGCCGCGCTACCACCACCAGTGGTTGCCGGACGTCATCGACGCCGAAACCGACGCGTTCTCTGCGCAAACCGCCAAGGGCCTGGAGGCGATGGGGCACGCGCTGAAACAGCCCGGCGATACCGCCGAAGGTGGGCGCGGTTCCAGCCACGTGTGGGGCAACCTGCAGACGGTGGAATGGGACAAGCGCAGCAACGTGCTCAGTGGCGGCAGCGACCCACGTAATCCGGTGGGCAAGGCGGGCGTGCAACTGGACAACGCGGCGCGTTGAGGGCCAAGCCTGTGTGAATGATGGCGCCTGTTTCCCGGCATCGGAGGCAGGCGTTCTTTGTTGGGGCGGAACCAAGGCGTTACCGCTGGGGAGCCGGCTCGCCAGCGCCGCCGCTGCTGCGCATGCGCCCGTCAACGATGCAGATCCACGCATCGGCTATGCCGGCATTGGACTTGTCGCCCGTCGCCAATGCGGCGACCATCGCCGCATGACACTCTTCAAGACTCTGCTCACCGGCATGGTGATCGCATCGCCCATCGTCGCCTGCGCGGCCGATACGGCCAATGGCCCGGCGGCATCCGGCGTCGCCATCCACCTGAATCAACTCGGCTATCTGCCCGGCTCGGCCAAGCTGGCGGTGGTCGGGTTGCCGCAGGATGCGGCCCCGGGCATGGACCGTTTCACGCTGGAAGATGCGCAGGGCCGTCAGGTGCTGCAGGGCAAACTGCAACCGGCGGCGCGATGGACGGCGGCGGGCCAGCAGGCGCGGGTGGCGGATTTCTCCAGCGTGCGTGCACCGGGAACCTACCGGTTGAAGATCGATGGGGTGCCGGCTTCCGATGCATTCGCGATCGATGCGGGCGCGTATCGGCCGGTCGTCGATGCCTCGCTCAAGGCGTTTTATTTCAACCGCGGCAGCACTGCGTTGCCGGCGCAGTTCGCCGGGCGCTATGCGCGCGCGGCCGGGCATCCGGACACCGATGTGCGCATCCATCCGTCTGCCGCGTCTGCCACGCGTCCGGCCGACAGCGTGATCAGCGCGCCCAAGGGCTGGTACGACGCCGGCGATTACAACAAGTACATCGTCAATTCCGGCATCAGCACCTACACCTTGCTGGCGGCCTACGAGCACTACCCGGCACTGTTCAAGGCACAGGCCCTGACCATCCCCAACGACGCGCCCGGCGTGCCCGGCATCCTGCAGGAAACCTGGTGGAACCTGGAATGGATGCTGGCCATGCAGGACCCGGCCGATGGTGGCGTGTACCACAAGCTCACCGATAAGCAGTTCGATGGGTTGGTGATGCCGGAGCAGGCCAGGCAGCAACGCTACGTGGTGATGAAGACCACTGCGGCCACGCTGGATTTCGCGGCGGTGATGGCGGCCGCCAGCCGCGTGTATGCGCCGTTCGAAAAACAGTACCCCGGTGTGTCGGCACGCATGTTGAAGGCATCGCGGGCGGCGTGGGCCTGGGCGCAACAGCATCCGGACGTCATCTATCGCCAGCCCGACGATGTGCGCACCGGCGGTTACGACGATGCACAGGTGGCCGACGAGTTCGCCTGGGCGGCGGCAGAGCTGTATGTCACCACCGACGAGGATGGGTTCTACGACGCCATGCTGGCGCGCAATGTGCCGGCCAGCGTGCCGGGCTGGAGCAATGTGGGCGGGCTGGCCTGGATGTCGCTGGCCGCGCATCGCGACACGCTCACGCCGCATGCGGACCGTGCACGCATCACCCGGGAGGTCACTGGTCTTGCGCAGCGCCTGGCCGACCAGTGGCAGGCATCGCCGTGGCGGTTGGCGATGACCGATACCGATTTCGTCTGGGGCAGCAATGCGGTCGTTCTCAATCAGGCGATGCTGCTGGTGCAGGGCTATCGTGTGACGCAGCAGCGCCGTTACCTGGATGCCGCGCAGTCGCAACTGGACTACATCCTGGGGCGCAATCCGTTGAGGCTGTCGTTCGTCACCGGGGTGGGGCAGCGCACACCGATGCATATCCACCACCGCCCCTCGGAGGCCGATGGCATCGCTGCGCCTGTGCCTGGCTGGTTGGCGGGCGGCCCGCAGCCGGGCCAGCAGGATGCCAAGGACTGCAAGGCGAGCTACCCCTCCAAGCTGCCGGCGCTGTCGTACCTGGACGATACCTGCAGCTACGCGACCAACGAAGTGGCGATCAACTGGAACGCGCCGTTGGTGTATGTGAGCGCGGCGATTGAGGCCTTGACGCGCTGAGAGCAGGGCAAGGCGTATTGGACGGACGTGACGGGGGCCAGCTTGGGAACGGCATGTCGCGCGGTGAGCGGCCGAGAGGGGCCGGTTGACTGCGGAAACGTAGGCGTGCGTACGAGCGCCACGCGCGAGTGCGCTGCCCTCACCCCAACTCCTCTCAGGGGGCTTGCCGGACGGCGGGTGTTGGGATTGGCGGCTCAACCTGGCTTATAAAGCATGCCGCGTCCCGCCTGGATCAGCAGTGCCTCATCCCACTTGTGATGGCAGTTGCTTCCCCCGCCTGTGACCACCCTTGCTTCCCCCGCCGGCAGGGGAAAATGCCCGAAGGGCGGATGGGGGCAGCAGTCTCGCGACGTTCCCGCAGGTATGGCCCGCACGGCGCCAACCGCCCCTCATCCGGCGCTGCGCGCCACCTTCTCCTAGGCAGTGGGCCGCCAGCGCTGCGCCAACGCCTCCCTTCCCCTGCCTGCGGGGGAAGGTGCCCGAAGGGCGGATGGGGGCAGCAGTCTCGCGACGTTCCCGCAGGTATGGCCCGCACGGCGTCAACCGCCCCTCATCCGGCGCTGCGCGCCACCTTCTCCCGCCCACGGGAGAAGGCAATGGGCCGCCAGCGCTGCGCCAACGCCTCCCTTCCCCTGCCTGCGGGGGAAGGTGCCCGAAGAGCGGATGGGGGCAGCGCACCGCGCCAATCATTTCTCAACACGCCGCACATCCACGCACTGCCGGCCGGCGGGCAGGGCCTATTCCACCCGCGTGCCGAAGATGCGGTCGCCTGCATCGCCCAGGCCGGGCAGGATGTAGCCCTTTTCGTTGAGATGGTCGTCGATGGCCGCGGTGTACACCTCCACGTCCGGATGCACGGCCTCCAACGCCTTCAGTCCCTCGGGTGCGGCGACCAGGAAGATGCCCTTGATGCGGCGCGCACCGGCGCGCTTGAGCATGTCGATGGTCGCGATCAGGGTGCCGCCAGTGGCCAGCATCGGGTCCAGGATCAAGGCGTCGCGTTCCTCCAGGCGGCCGGTGAGGCGCTCGAAGTAGGGCACCGGTTGCAGGGTTTCTTCGTCGCGCTGCAGGCCCACCACGCTGACGCGGGCGGCCGGGATCAGCGCCAGCACGCCGGGCAGCATGCCAAGACCGGCGCGCAGGATCGGCACCAGGGTGATCTTGGCGCCGGCGATGCGCTGCACGTTCACCGGCCCGGCCCAGCCCTGCTGCACATGCGTTTCGGTGTCCAGATTCGCCGTGGCCTCGTAGGCCAGCAACGTGCCCAGCTCGGTGACCAATTCGCGAAAACCCTTCGTACTCAAGGCGGCATCGCGCAGCAGGCCGATCTTGTGCTGAACGAGGGGATGGCGAACTTCGACGATTTTCATGGGCGGCGACAACGCGGGAGAGACGCACAGTGTGCCGTAGCGACGTCTCGCGCTGCCACACATGACATGTGATCGCGCCTGCACTTGTCATGTCGGTGAAACGTCGCTGACATAGTGTGCACACCCATTCTTAACCGATTTGGGACGCACTCGTGGTGAACAAGACTCCGCTCTGCCTGGCGATCACGCTGACGCTGGCCACCGCCGGCTGGAACCAGCAGGCACGCGCGGCAGAGGTTGCTGCCCCGTCCGGCGCTGCCAGCAGCGCGGCTGCCATCGATCTGGAGCGCCTGGAAGTGCGCCCGCAGCTGGAAGCGCAGGAGCGCGCCGTGGATCTGAAACGCGCGTCCGATGCCATCCAGGATGCGGTCGCCTCCGATGCGATGGGCCGTTACCCCGACAAGAATGTCGCAGAATCGTTGCAGCGCTTGCCTGGTGTCAGCGTCACCCGCGATCAGGGCGAAGGTCGCTTCGTGGTGATCCGCGGCCTGGACTCCTCGCTCAACAGTGTCACCATCGATGGCATGAACATGGGCACGCCCGAAGATGGTACGCGCTCCACGCCCCTTGACGTGATTCCTTCAGATTCCACCGAGCGGCTGAAGGTGGTGAAGTCGCCGACCCCGGACATGCCGGGCGATTCGATCGGCGGCGCGATCCAGGTGGAATCCACCTCTGCATTCGACCGCGACGGGCGCACCCTGCGCGGTTCGATCGAAGGCAGCCACCAGTCGCTGTCCGGCAAGACCAGCCCCAAGGGCGCGTTCAATTACAGCGACATCTATAACGGCACCTTCGGTGTGGCGGTGGGTGTGAACTACCAGGACCGCGAGTTCGAATCGGACAATACCGAAGTGGCCTACGACACGTTCGCCGGCGGCGCGGCCGATGACCTGTTCGCCAGCGAAGTGCAGCGCCGCAAATACTTTATCGAGCGCACCCGCATGGGTGCCAACCTCAATCTGGACTGGCGCCCGGATGCCGACAACCGCTACTACCTGCGCTCGCTGTATAGCCGTTTCGACGATGCCGAAACGCGCCAGCGCACCATCTTCGGCCTGGGCAACGGTGAGGTCAGTGCCAACGGCGATGGTACCTATAACGTGTCCGACCTGCCGGCCGACAGCATCTCCAAGCGGGTGCGCTACCGCACCAAGAAGGAAGACAACACCGCGATCAGTTTCGGCGGCGAGAACCGCCTGAGCAGTGCCACCATCGATTACAAGGTGGGCTACACCAAGACCACCGAGCGCGTGAACGACGAGAAGGAGGCCTACTTCGACTACGACGGCGATGACCTGGCAGCCACGGTGGACCAGCGCAGCGGCATTCCACGCCTGGGGTTCTCCGATAACGGCTGGCAGAGCAACCAGGACTTCGTGTTCGATCGCTTCGTGGTGGCGCCCAAGCAGGTGGACGACAGCGAGCGTAGCGCGCAGGTCAACGTTCGCTTCGATGGCGAGCATTCCAGCGTCAAGATGGGCGTGCTTGGCCGCTGGCGCGAGCGCGACGTCAACGTGGACGAAAACGAGCTGCGTAGTGGCCCGGCGATCGATCTGAACAGCTGGACCACTGCTGCGCCGGAGCACCGTGGCGGTACGCTGGGCGAAAGCATCGGCTCGGACGGCATGCGCGGTTACTGGAAGACCTCCGGCAATCTGTACAGCGCACGCCCGCAGGATGTGGGCAGCAATCTGCAGACCTCGCTGCAAGACGATTACAAAGCCAATGAAGATGTCTTCGCGACCTACGCGATGGGCACCTGGGATATCGGCGCGCTGCGCTTGATTGCCGGCGTACGCGTGGAAAACACCCAGTTCAACGCCACCGGCAACCAGGTGGATGTGGCGCCGAACGGCCGTAGCGCCACGGTGACCCCGCGCGAGGCCTCCAGCAGTTACACCAATGTGCTGCCCGGCCTGCATCTGCGCTACGACAGTGGCAACGACTGGGTGCTGCGCTTTGCGGCGAACAAGACGCTGTCGCGCCCGTCGTTCGGCGATGTGTCGCCGCGCGTCAGCATCAACCGTGGCGATGCGGAGGTAAGCATCGGTAACCCCGATCTCAATCCGTACCGTTCGCAGAATCTGGACCTGTCGTTCGAAAAATACATCGGCAGCACCGGCCTGATCTCGCTGGGTGTATTCCACAAGTCGATCGACGACTACATCGTGCAGACGCTCAACACCAACGACGCGGAATTTCCCGGGCTTCAGGTCACGCGCTCGATCAACGGCGACACTGCCAAGGTGCGCGGTGCCGAATTCAACTGGCAGCAGACGCTGGATTTCCTGCCTGAAGGCTGGAACGGGTTTCTGGTCGGCGCCAGTGCCACTGCGCTGGACAGCGACTTCGACCCGGGCCTGGGCAATCGCGCCGGCGATGACTTCATGCTGCCGCGTTCGTCCAAGCGCATCTACAGCGGCCATCTGGGCTATGAGAAGTACGGTTTCAGTGCGCGCGTGGCAGCGGTGTATCGCAGCGAGTACCTGGACACCATCGGCCAGAGCCGCGCCTACGATATCTATGTCGCCCCACATACCCAGATGGACTTCAGCATGAATTACCAGTTCAACCGCCACATCAGCCTGTACCTGGAAGCGCAGAATCTGCTGGACGAGCCGCTGGAGCTGTACCAGGGCGTGCCTTCGCGCACGCTGCAGAACGAGGAATACGGCCGCACCTATGCGCTGGGCCTGAAGGTGGCGCTGTGATGCGTACGGGCGTAATGCTTCACTCCACGTTGCTTGCGAGCGCCTTGCTGTTGGCAGGGTGTGCAACCAAGCCGGTCGACCGCGAAGCCGACGAAGCGCTGCTCACCGACCCCACCCTCAGCGAGGCGAAGGTGGCGCATGAAGTGGTGCCGGAAGCCTTCATCACCGCGCTGACGCCCTCGGATAACCTGGATTCACCAGCCAGTTGGGCAGCGCCCGATGGTAGCCGCTGGGTGATCGCCACCGCCAAGGCCACGCACGCACTGGTGGTATTTGATGGTGACAGCGGCAAGCGCCTGCGGGTGGTGGGCGGCAAGGGCAAGGCACTGGGCAAGCTGGATCGCCCCAACGGGATTTCGGTGGTGGATGACCTGCTGTTCGTGGTGGAGCGCGACAACCGCCGCGTGCAGGTGTTCTCGCTGCCGGATTTCAGGCCGCTGACCGTGTTCGGCCAGGGCGACCTGCGCGAACCTTATGGACTCTGGGTGCGCAAGCATGATGGCGGCTACGAAGTGGTGGTCAGCGACAACTACATGTCGCCGGCCAACAAGGACCAGCCGCCGCCGCTGGCCGAGCTGGGCCAGCGCTTCCGTCGTTATCAGTTGAATGC
This sequence comes from Xanthomonas cassavae CFBP 4642, assembly GCF_000454545.1. Lineage (NCBI taxonomy): Bacteria > Pseudomonadati > Pseudomonadota > Gammaproteobacteria > Lysobacterales > Lysobacteraceae > Xanthomonas > Xanthomonas cassavae. The sequence continues at coordinate 3,011,294 of NZ_CM002139.1, read as the reverse complement.
GGCAGGGCAGGGCTGGCAGGCACGGCTGACGCAGAGTTTTGGCGACACCAGCGCAGCAGGTGCGGTGCGCATCGCCGAGTCGGTATTCGGCGATGAGGCCAATGCGCGGCTGCTGATTGCCGAAGAAGATGTAGCGGTGGGCACGCAGTTGCGCGAGTACGGCATGGACGGGCGCTACCGCGGGCGCGACGTCGGCGCCGGGCTGTTCAAGGCGCAGGCCGAAGGCTTGACCCTGCTGCAATGCGCTGACGGCAGCGGCTACTGGATCGCCACAGACCAGTTCAAGGACCGCAGTGTGTTCCAGGTGTTCGATCGCAAGACGCTGGCGCATGTGGGCGCCTTCGCCGGCCGTGTGACCGCCAATACCGATGGGGTGTGGCTGGATCAGCGCGGCGATGCGCGCTTCCCCGGTGGCGTGTTCTATGCGCTGCACGACGACCAGGCGGTAGCCGCGTTCGATTGGCGCGACATCGCACGCACCCTGCGCCTGAAGGAGTGCGCGCGGTGACCGCAGTCCGCACCGCGCTGTATGCCGCACTCTGCGCATGTGCACTGACCGTTGCCCCGGCACTGGCCGCCGAGCGCACCGCCGAACCCAATACCCAGGTGCCAGCCGGTTCCACCCATTATGTGGCCGATGGTTTCCCGGACCGGATCGTCGCCACGCCCGCACAGGACGCGGCCACCGGTTTCGCGGTGGCCTGGCGCACCGATACCAGCGTCGATCAGCCGTGGCTGGAACTGGTGATCGCCGGCGATTCGCCCGACGTTGGTACGCCGCGGCGCATCCGCGCCAGCACCGCCACGCTGAGCAGCGAAAACGGCAGCTCGCATCACCATCGTGCCGATATCGACGGCTTGCAGCCCGACACCTTGTACGCCTACCGCGTGCAGGGGCACGACACCTGGGGCGCATGGAATCACTTTCGCACCGCCGCCACGCCGCAGACACCACTGACGCTGCTGTATTTCGGCGACACCCAGAACAAGAATCTGAGCCTGGTCTCGCGGGTGATCCGCCAGGCCTGGCGCTCGGCGCCGGATGCGCGTCTTGCGCTGTTTGCGGGGGATCTGGTCAGCGGCAAGGACGGCCAGGACGACAACGAATGGGCGGAGTGGTTCGAAGCCGGGCGCTGGCTGCTGGAAGGCACCGCAGTGGCGCCGGCACCGGGCAATCACGAGTACCACGAAGAAGGCGAAGACACTCCGCAGGCCACCCGCATCCTGGGCAGCCATTGGCCGGTGACGTTCGCACTGCCGCGCAATGGGCCGTCGGCCACCGCGCGCACCAGTTATTGGTTCGACTACCAGGGCGTGCGCATTGCCGTGCTGGACGGCACCTCGGCGCTGGACCTGGGCACCGGCCCGGCGCAGGCGCAATGGCTGGACAAGGTTCTCGCCAACAATCCGCACCCGTGGTCGATCGTGCTGATCCACCAGCCATTCTTTTCGCCGCGCGCCGATCGCGAGAACGAAAAGCTGGTGGAGCAGGTGTTGCCGGTGATCCGTCGCCACCAGGTGGATCTGGTGCTGCAAGGGCACGACCACACCTACGGCCGGCGCGGCGACCAGGCCGGGCAGGCCACGCCGGTGTTCGTGGTGTCGGTCGCCGGGCCCAAGCAATACCGGCTCTCGGACATGGCACGCAAGACCATGCGTCCGGTGGGCGAAGACACCCAGCTGTATCAGGTACTGCGCATCGACAACCAGCACCTGGGCTACGAATCGCGAACCGCCACCGGCCGGCTGTACGACGCCTTCGAACTCCAGCGCGATGCCAGTGGAACCAAGCGACTGATCGAACACGAACAGGGGCGCATCGCGCCACGCGATTGTCCGCGCAATGCCACGCTCAAGGGGCGTGCGGATCGCTGTTGGGAGTAAGGCCTGATGGCACGGCGAAGGCACGGCGATGACAGGCGCCGTGCAATCGCAGCACTGCGTATTGCCGGTGGAAGAGGGCGCGCCAGGCACCGAGGATTTCAAGATCGGCAATGCCGTGGTGGGTTCCGAGGCCGGCCACCTGTTCTGGCATGCCTTCACCGAGCATCTCTTCGAGCTGCATGCACCCGAGACGCTGGAAGACCACCGGCAGATCCCGATCGTGCGATGACCAACTACCTGCGGCGCAAGTTGAGCGCTATTCCGATCTGATCGGCCAGCGAGGATGCGGACACGGTTCGCCGAGCCGGCCGGACGTTTCGGCCGGCCGGCAGCGTCGTTGCCAGCCAGCCAGCGCCGCTGCCCGCAGTCACGTGCCTGCGGCATGCAGGGCAGGGCGGCGTGCTCGCGCGTTGGTGTTCGTGTGGCAGGTAAGCGGTGTAGACAGGCGCAGTGGTGGTGGCGCCAGGCGAGCATCCCAGTAGGGCGGGCCAGCGAGCCTTGATCGACGCTGCTCGCCGGGCCGGATCGGTGCTGCCAGGTGCATGCAGGCCAGCTGCGATGCATGCAGGCTTACCTGATCGAGCCGTTTCAGCGTCGCTTTGCTGCTTGATGTTGCAGGACCACACTGAGCTCAGTGACCTTGGCGTTCTGCATACTCCCAACGGCTTGGCCTGTGCTCGGGCCGCGTCGCCGCGCGCCGCGCTGCACTGACGCGCGGCGGGCAAACGCCTCGACTGCACTCAGGCAGCCGAGGCGTGAGTGACGCCTCAGGCCGCCTCGGCCTGTGCCTGGCGCGGGCCTTCCTTCAGGGCGCGCGCGATCAGGCCGACCAGCAGGTCCAGCTCGTCTTCGTCCATCGCAAAGTGCGGGGTGAAGCGCAGCGAATTTTCGCCGCCGTGGATCACGTTGACGCCGCGCTTGCGCAGCCACTCTTCGGTGGAGCCGGCGCCGTAGCATTTGAACTGTGGGGCCAGCTCGCAGGAGAACAGCAAGCCGGTGCCCTGCACCTTGGTGATCAGCCCGCCCAGTTCGGTGCGCAGCGCTTCCAGCTTGGCGATCGCCTGCGCGCCGCGCACGCGGATGTTGGTGCGCACCTCGGGGGTGAACAACGCCAGGGTGGCGCAGGCCACATCGAGCGCACGCGGGTTGGTGGTCATGGTGTTGCCGTAGGTGCCCTTGCGGTACACCTGCGCGGCATGCTCGGTGACGGCCAAGACCGACAGCGGATATTGCGCCGCGTTGAGCGCCTTGGAATAGGTTTCCAGGTCCGGTGGGTCGAGCTGTTCGAAGCCGGGGTAGTCCGCGACCGACAGCACGCCGTGCGCGCGCAACCCGGCCTGGATGGAGTCCACCAGCAACAGGCTGCCATGGGTGCGGGTCAGTGCCCGCGCGGCGGCATAGAACTCGGCCGGCAGCGCACGGCCAGGGTCGCCTTCGCCCATCACCGGCTCCAGGAAGACCGCTTCGATGAACCAGTGATGGCGCGCGGCCTCGTCGAAGGCGCGCTGCAGGGCGGCCACATCGTACGGGGCGATGGCGATCACCGAATCCTCGTCGCGATAGCTGGCCAGGTACTTGGTATAGGTCTTGCGGCTGGAATCGGAATACAGCCCGGGGCGGTCGGTGCGGCCGTGGAAGCTGCCCTTGACCACCAGCCGCTTGATGCTGGCGCCGGCATGGCGCGCACCCGGGTCGGTATGCAGCTTGGCGTTGGTATCGACGATACGCGCGGCCAGGCCCACGGCCTCGGACCCGGAATTGAGGCACATGAAGCGCGCGAACGGGCAGCCGCCACGGGTATGGCCGATCTCGGCGCGCAGGGCACGGTCGAGCCGGCGCTGCGACAGGCTGGGCGTCATCACGTTGGCCATCACCTGCGGGCGCGCCATGGCCTCCAGGACTGCTGCAGGGGTGTGGCCGAAGCCCAGCATGCCGTAGCCGCCGGCGTCGTACAGCACCGCGCCCTTGAGCGTGACCACCCACGGCCCGCGCGCGGCCAGCGCCACGTAGGGCGTGACCGCATCGTCGGCGTAGAAATTGATGAAACCCTCCTGCACGGCGGCGATCTGCGCCTCTTCGTCCAGGTCGAACAGGTCGCCGGCCTCGTCACGCACCTGGGCGTACTCGGCAGCGGCGGCGGCGATGGCCTGTGCCAGGTCCGGGCGGCTGCCGGCCAGGCGTGTGATGGCGGCATCGTCCAGGCCATCGGTCAGGCGGCGGCCGGCATGGGCACGCAGCGGGGCGAGCGGGGCGAGGACAGACATGGCGCATCTCCAGCAAGGTGGCGGTGTCTTTCTATTATCGGCAGGGGATCGGCATTTGGCAGCGTGAATTCTGACGAGATGTGCGCTATTTTCGTCGATTCGCCGAAATGCCTGGACATAAAGTGAAAGTCACCCCCTCCGACGAGCGTCTGTTGTCGCTGCTGCGCGAGGACGCCCGCTCCTCCACCGCGCAGATCGCGCGCCGGCTCGGCCTCTCGCGCACCACCGTGCAGAGCCGCATCGAAAAACTCGAGCGCGACGGCGTGATCAGCGGCTATACCGTGCGCACCCACGACGCCTACGACCAGGGCCGCGTCCGCGCGCATATCCTGATCACCGTCCTGCCGAAGAAGATGCCGGCGGTGGTCAAGGCGCTGCGCGACATTCCCGAGGTACGCCTGCTGCATTCGGTCAGCGGCGCCTACGACCTGATCGCCCTGGGCGTGGTGGGCGGCGTCAACGAGATGGACGTGCTCACCGACGCCATCGGCGCCATCGACGGGGTGGAGCGCACAACCAGTTCGATCATTTTGTCCACCAAGTTCGAGCGGTGATTGAGCCGGGATTGGGCAGTCGGGATTGGGGATTGGTAGTGAGGCGGGGATTGGGAATTCGGGATTGGGGATTCGCGAAGCTGGATCCGCGGGCCCCCAGCGTCTCCGACGCAACCGGCCCGCTTCTACGAATCCCAAATCGCGAATCTCCACTCCCGGCCGCAGTTACAATGCCCGGCTCCTCATCCAACCAATCCTGCGGCCTTGAAGAAGTCCGATTTCCATTACGACCTGCCCGACGAGCTGATCGCCCAGGCGCCGCTGGCCGAGCGGGCGGCCAGCCGCCTGCTGGTGGTGCCGCCGGAGCCGGCGGCCTTCAGCGACCGCCAGGTGCGCGATCTGCCGGAGCTGCTGCAGCCCGGTGACCTGCTGATCTTCAACGACACCCGGGTCATTCCGGCGCGGTTGTTCGGGCAGAAGGCCAGCGGCGGGCGGGTGGAAATCCTGATCGAACGGCTGCTGGGCGAACGCGAGGCGCGGGTGCAGATCGGCGCCAGCAAGTCGCCCAGGGCCGGCAGCCTGATCGCGCTGGATGCCGGCGGCCAGGCCGAGGTGCTGGGCCGCGATGGCGAGTTCTACCTGCTGCGGTTCGAGATCCCGGTGCCGTTGCAGCAGTGGTTGCCCGAGGCCGGCCGCCTGCCGCTGCCGCCATACATCCGCCGCGAGCCGGGGGTGGAGGATCGCGAGCGCTACCAGACCGTGTTCGCCCGTGAAGTCGGCGCGGTCGCCGCGCCCACCGCCGGCCTGCATTTCGACGAGGCCCTGCTGGCGCGACTGCGCGAGCGTGGGGTGGAGTTCGGACACGTCACCCTGCATGTGGGCGCCGGCACCTTCCAGCCGGTGCGTGTGGACAGGCTGGACCAGCACGTGATGCACACCGAATGGCTCAACGTGGGCGCGGCACTGGTGGAGCAGGTGCGCCGCACCCGCGCGCGCGGCGGCCGCGTGATCGCGGTGGGCACCACGGTCGTACGCTCGCTGGAAAGCGCCTGGCGCACCACCGACGCCGCGCCCGAGGGCGAACTGCAGCCGTTCGCCGGTGAAACCCAGATCTTCATCCTGCCCGGCTACCGCATCCGCAGCGTCGACGCGATGGTCACCAACTTCCACCTGCCCGAAAGCACCCTGCTGATGATGGTCTCGGCCTTCGCCGGCCGCGAGCGCATCTTCGCCGCCTACGCCCACGCCATTGCCCAGCGCTATCGCTTCTTTTCGTACGGCGATGCGATGTTGTTGTGGGGCGGGGAATCGGGAGTCGGGATTGGGGATTCGTAACAGCCCCCCGTTCGCCGCCTCCTCGGCTTTTGCCAATCCCGAATCCCGAATTCCAAATCCCGGCCTCTCAATGTCCCGACTCCAGTTCCAGCTCCAAGCCACCGATGGCCATGCCCGGCGTGGGCGTCTGACCTTTCCGCGTGGCACCGTCGAGACGCCGGCGTTCATGCCGGTGGGCACCTATGGCTCGGTCAAGGGCATCCTGCCCGAGCAGATCCGCGCGCTGGGTGCGGAGATCATCCTGGGCAACACCTTCCATCTGTATCTGCGCCCGGGCCTGGATGTGATCGGCGATCACGGCGGGCTGCACGGGTTTGCGCGCTGGGATGGGCCGATCCTCACCGATTCCGGCGGTTTTCAGGTGTTCTCGCTGGCGCATCGCCGCAAGATCACCGAGCAGGGCGTGACCTTTTCCTCGCCCACCGACGGCGCGCGCGTGTTCCTGGGCCCCGAAGAGAGCATGCAGATCCAGAAGGTGCTCGATTCGGACATCGTGATGATCTTCGACGAGTGCACGCCGTACCCGGCCACCGAAGAGGTGGCGCGGCGCTCGATGGAGCTGAGCCTGCGCTGGGCGCAGCGCTCGCGCGATGCGCACGACGGGCTGGGCAACGATGCGGCGCTGTTCGGCATCGTGCAGGGCGGGGTGCACCCGGACCTGCGCACCCGCTCGCTGGAGGGCCTGCGCGCCATCGGCTTCGACGGCTACGCCATCGGCGGGCTGGCCGTGGGCGAGCCCGAGCACGAGCGCAATGCGATGCTGGAACACCTGCATCCGCGGCTCCCGGCTGACCGCCCGCGTTACCTGATGGGCGTGGGCCGGCCGGAAGACCTGGTCGAAGGCGTGGCGCGAGGCGTGGACATGTTCGACTGCGTGATGCCCACCCGCAATGCGCGTAACGGGCATTACTTCACCTCCTTCGGCACCGTGCGCATCCGCAACGCCAAGTACGAACGCGACCTGGACACCATCGAACCCGGCTGCGGTTGCCATGCCTGCAGCAGCGGTTATACGCGCGCGTATCTGCGCCACCTGGACCGCTGCAACGAAATGCTGGCGCCGATGCTGGGCACCCTGCACAACCTCTGGTACTACGAAAAACTGATGGCCGACCTGCGCGCGGCGATCGCGGCGGGAACCTTCGTGCAGTTCCGGCGGTCTTTCTATGCGGCACGCGGCGCCACCACGCCGCCGTTGCCGGGGGAAACCAGCTGAGCCCTGCCGTCCGTGCCCCTGGCGCGGACGGGGTGGAACCCGCATGGCATAATTCCCGGCTGTTCCGCCTTGGCGGTACCTGAATAGCGAGTGTGCCGGTGGGCGCGCTGGCAACAAACTAGGACGCACTGAATGAATCTGCTCGATTTCCTGATCCCCGCTGCCCAGGCACAGGCTGCCGGCGGCGCACCGGCAGGCGGCCCGATGGGCGGCCTGTCCACCTTCGCGCTGCCCATCATCCTGATTGCGGTCATGTACTTTTTGATGATCCGCCCGCAGATGAAGCGTCAGAAGGAGCACAAGGCGCTGCTGGACAAGCTGGCGCGCGGCGATGAAGTCATCACCTCCGGCGGCGTGGCGGGCGTGATCACCGATATCGGCGACAACTTCATCACCGTGGAAGTGGCCGACAACGTGCGTATCCGCGTGCAGCGCAGCGCCGTGGGTCATGTACTGCCCAAGGGCACGCTGAAGTCGGCCAGCTGAGCGTCGCGCCACTGCGCACACCGCTGGGCTGGCGCGGCCGGCGCTCGAAAACGGCAGGAACCACTCGTACACTCCGTGATCGCTGCGCCACCGACGCTTGACCGGCCGGTTGCCCGTACCATTGTTCGCTTCGCAAGATCCGCAACATCACTGCTGCGCGCACCGTCAGGCGGGCGCAGTCGGTGCAAGGAGCCGCATCGCACACTGGGTGCGGTGGTTCCGTGTACTGCTCGCATCCACCGGATGGCCGCTGGCGACCTCGTGTCGGTCGCCTGAAGTCGTTCTCACTGCTAGGCGCGGCGCCGGGATGGTGCCGCGCGGGACTGTCGCAATGCTCGAATTTCCTCGCTGGAAGTACTTCCTGATCCTGCTGGTACTGGCGGTCAGCGCGCTGTATGCGCTGCCCAACGTCTACCAGAAGGACCCGTCCGTGCAGATCACCGCCAGCCGCGGTGCGCAGCTCGACGACGCATTGCGCAGCCGGATCGACGGCGAGCTCAAGAGCGCCGGCATCACGCCCAAGGCGATCACCAGGGAGGGCGAGAGCCTGATGGTGCGCTTGCCTTCGCTGCAGGCGCAGACCCGCGCCAACGACGTGTTGCGTCAGCAGCTGGGCGAGAACTACACGGTGGCGCTGAACCTGGCGTCCACCGTGCCGGACTGGCTGGCCAAGCTGGGCGGCCGGCCGATGGTGCTGGGTCTGGACCTGGTGGGTGGTGTGCACTTCGCCATGCAGGTCGATCAGAAGGCCGCGCTGGAAAAGCGGCTGGATGGCTTTGCCGAAGATATTCGCACCACCTTGCGCGACGCCCGCATCGCCTACCGTTCGGTGGAACGTCGCTCCGACAACGGCATCCAGGTCAGCCTGGGCGAGGGCGCCGATGCCGACGCCGCGCGCGTGGCGCTGGCCAAGGCGCAGCCGACCCTGACCTACGACGTCAGCGGCCAGAACATCGCGGTCAAGGTGCCCGAGGCCGAGCTCAAGCAGATCGCCAGTGGCGCCATCGAGCAGAACCTCACCACCTTGCGCAACCGCGTCAACGCGCTGGGCGTGGCCGAGCCGACCATCCAGCGCCAGGGCGAGGACCGCATCGTGGTCGAACTGCCCGGCGTGCAGGATACCGCCGAAGCCAAGCGCCTGATCGGTGCCACCGCCTCGCTGGAATTCCGCGCCGTGGTCGAAGGCAACGCCGAAGATGCCGTGCGCAGCGGCACCATCCCGCCGGAGGCCAAGGTCTACCGCGTGCGCGATACCGGCGCGCCGGTGCTGCTCAACAAGCGCGCATTGGTGACCGGCGACCAGATGGTCAGCGCGTCGGTCAGCACCGACCAGAACGGCATGCCCGCGGTGGCGGTGACGCTCAACAACGTCGCCGGCCAGCGCATGTTCGACTACACCAGCGCCAACGTCGGCAAGCTGATGTCGGTGGTCTATATCGAGCGCATTCCCACCGTGACCATGGTCGACGGCAAGGAAGTGCGCAGCGTGCGGGTCAAGGAAGAAGCCTTGTCGCCGACCCGCATCGCCGGCGTGTTCGGCAAGAACTTCCAAACCACCGGCCTGGAGAAAACCGAGGCCGAGAACCTGGCCAAGCTGCTGAAGTCCGGCTCGCTGGCCGCGCCGATGGACTTCGTCGAGGAATACGTGATCGGCCCGAGCCTGGGCGCGGAGAACGTGCAACGCGGTGTTACCGCGGTGATCTACTCGTTCCTGTTCACGCTGGTGTTCTTCACCATCTACTACCGCGTGTTCGGCGCGATCACCTCGGTGGCGCTGCTGTTCAACCTGCTGATCGTGGTAGCGGTGATGTCGCTGTTCGGTGCCACCATGACGCTTCCGGGCTTTGCTGGCCTTGCCCTGTCGGTGGGTCTGTCGGTGGACGCCAACGTGCTGATCAACGAGCGTATCCGCGAAGAGCTGCGGCTGGGCGTGCCGGCCAAGTCGGCGATCGCGGCCGGTTACGAAAAGGCGGGCGGCACCATTCTCGACGCCAACCTCACCGGCTTGATCGTGGCAGTGGCCTTGTATGCCTTCGGCACCGGCCCGCTGCGCGGCTTTGCGCTGACCATGATGATCGGTATTTTCGCCTCGATGTTCACCGCGATCACCGTGTCGCGTGCGCTGGCGGTGCTGATCTACGGCAGCCGCAAGAAGCTGAAGACCGTCGCCATCTGATGCGAGTCTCTCGCAAGAGCCCGTCTGTAATGCGAGTCCCTCGCAAGAGCCCGCACATAGAAGTGCGAGTCCCTCGCAACAGCCCGCACATCCATGTGCGGGTAAATATGAAGAGCTGGATTCAATGAAAATTTTTCCGCTTCACCTGATTCCCAACGACACCAAGATCGACTTCATGCGCCTGCGCAAGCCGGTGCTGGTGTTGATGCTGGTGATCGCTGTTGCCTCGATCGGCGTCATCGTCGGCAGGGGCTTCAATTACGCGCTGGAGTTCACCGGCGGTACGCTGGTGCAGACCTCGTTCCAGAAGACCGTGGACGTGGACAAGGTGCGTGAGCAGCTGGCCAAGGCCGGGTTTGAAAACGCCCAGGTCCAGAACGCACGTGGCGGCAACGAAGTCATGATCCGCCTGCAGCCGCACGGCCAGCACAACAACCGCGACGATGCCGCGCATACCGTGGCCGAGGATGTGCGCAAGGCGGTGACCAGCGACGAGAATCCGGCCACTGTGCAGCCTGGCGAATTCGTCGGCCCGCAGGTCGGCAAGGACCTGGCCCTGAACGGCGTCTACGCCACGGTGTTCATGCTGGTGGGCTTTTTGATCTACATCGCCTTCCGCTTCGAATGGAAGTTCGCGGTGGTTGCCAGCCTGACCGCGCTGTTCGACCTGCTGGTGACGGTGGCCTACGTGTCGCTGACCGGCCGCGAGTTCGACCTGACCGTACTGGCCGGCCTGCTGTCGGTGATGGGCTTTGCGATCAACGACATCATCGTGGTGTTCGACCGTGTGCGCGAAAACTTCCGCGCGCTGCGCGTGGAACCGCTGGAAGTGCTCAACCGTTCGATCAACCAGACGCTGTCGCGCACGGTGATCACCGCGGTGATGTTCTTCCTGTCGGCGATGGCGTTGTACATCTACGGCGGCGAGTCGATGGAAGGCCTGGCCGAGACCCACATGATCGGAGCGGTGATCGTGGTGATCTCCTCGGTGATCGTGGCCGTGCCGATGCTGAGCATCGGGCCGTTTGCAGTGACCAAGCAGGATCTGCTGCCCAAGGCCAAGGACGTGGAAGCGCTGGCGCGTCGTCCTTGATCGGTTGGCAAAAGCTGTGACGAAAAAACCGCGCATTGCGCGGTTTTTTCGTTTCTGACGTTGGACGTAGTGACTGCACGGTTATGCACTGTGACGCCACGACTCAAGATCTTGAACACTAGTGATTGCGTCGGACACGTGATGCCGATCGATACGCAATACTGCGGGAGAGAAACAACAGCGCCGCCAACGCCTGGTTCTGTGTGCCGCAGACACCTGCGCCTGGATCGCCGAGCGGGTGAGGAACGCCTCGACCTCCGCCTGGGCCATCTGCGCCGGATGGCGCTTGCCGCTGGCCAAGACGAAGCGCCGTATCCAGCTGATATACGCCTGCTCGGTGCGCAGGCTCTAGGGAAACTCTGAACAACTCCCCCTGATCCTGCGACAATCGCACAGAGGCACCAGGACGATGACGATGCAACTGACCTTCGGCGACGCGGANGCAATACCCCGAAAACGTGCCGAAAACGGCAAAAAACCGGGGGTTTGAGCGCCCTCAGCGCGGCGGATGTGGCGTGTTTCGTTTTCCGGCTGCGTTGATCAGACCATCCTTTAGGCAGCTAATGACAGCACGTCGCATCCAAAGCATTGATGGCCTCTACGATTTCATCGGATACGTTGTCTTGTGCGCACCAGATCAATTCCCTAAGCGGGACTATCTTCCTTCCGACCAGTAGATGAGCCTCGACCGCGCCTTTGATGAGCTCAGGCAGGCCATCTCGCTCGTTGAGACAGATTTTCCTGGCGCTGACCAGAAACGCGGCCTTTCGGCAACATTGGATCGTTCCCTCGCAAGTTACCGCCAAGGAGACATTGTCGCAGCGGCCCATACGCGCTTCAAGACTTCCAAGATTTGATCTTCAAGGTGTAGGCAGTGCATCACCACAGTACGCTACCTAACAATTCATTCAAGCCGAACCCGCTTTGCGGGTCGGCTTAATTCCAGTGTTGGGTGGAAATGAGAGTTCTCGCAGCGGCTACTCTTTCAATCCTTTTCATGGCTGGCTGCGCGTCTTTTGGCCGGATAAGCCCTACACAAGCGTCTGCGCCAAACGCGGTGACGGGTATCTGGGATCTTGTAGTCACCGACAAGAGCCAGACGCAATCGTTTAGCTTTGCTCTCACGGACACACCCGCCGACACCTGCATTTCCGGCAACTGGTTCCAGGCACAGCCGCTCTCTGCGCCGCGGGGGCAGGTATCCCGGCCGGCTTATCAGTACCAATCTGGCAAGCTCGAGATCCTGCTATCCACCGAGCTGTGCGATGCCTACACTGTTCTCATAGGCAATGTTTCTGGCTCAAACTTCAAGGGGTCTCATGTCTCTTATGGCCTGTTCGGCAGCACGGAGCACGGCAAAGTTAGCGGCGTGCTTCGGCAATAGCCGGGTGCCGCCTAACAACTCATTCAAGCCGAACCCGCTTCGCGGGTCGGCTTAATTCAGGCGTTAGGCGCCATGCCCAGCTTTCCGAGGATCGACAAAGGCGAGGGGTTCATTCGAACTCACGATCTTCTCGAAGAACTTCAGGCAGATGTTGGGCGCGCCTATGAGGCACTAGGGAATGACCGGCAATCGCAATACCTGCGGCGTTCTGTGGTGCGGGCGGTCTTCTCGTTCATAGAAGCCTGCGTGGAAACGATCAAAGTCGAGATCCGCTCAAACATCAGGACGGGACTCTTTAATCCGGAACTGACCGAAAAAGAACAAGAGACGCTTGGCGCGCTGCACTTGGTTGGTGACCGACGTTCCGACAAGCTGTTACCGCTTGACGCCAACCTCAAGAGAACGTTCCGCCTCGCAGCTAAGGTCTGGGGCCTCACTGAATTCAAGCTCGCAACCGGGGGCGAGAATTTCGCGGACTTTCTTCTCGCAAAGGAGGCGCGCAACCGCTTGACCCATCCCAAGAACTACTATGACATTCAGGTCACTGACGATGACATGCACTGCCACACGATCGCTTACCACTGGGTCTTGGGCGAGTTCAGCAGGCTTTTTCGCCTGCGCGTTGTAGATATTGCTCGATCACTGGCGCCAGAAGATGGCGAACGCCTGCTCCAATCAACTGGAGTTGGGGGTCTTCCGAGTGGCGCCTAACTATTCGTCCAAGCCGACGCCGCTTCGCGGCGCGGCTTAACTCAGGTGTTAGGCGGTAGCGCTTGGCATCGTTGGTGGCTTCTGTCTTCGGCAACGCCTTGGTGGTGTACCCGGCCGGCTCCGGTGCGCGGTCTTTGCGTCAGCGGTGATCGGTCTGCTTGTTACCTCGCCTTGTAGCGTTACCGCTGCGCTGCGCTCAGTGCCTTTGGCTTCGGTTGCTCTGCGCGGCAACGCTCCCTTGGCAAGCCACGTGACTTCGGTTGTGGCATGCTTGGCCCAGTGATGGTCTGGTCGTGCTGGGGAGCAGAGGTCATGCGTCACCGCTCTGCGGCGCCACCGTCTAAGGCAACGCTGATCAAGTCGGTCCCTATCGGAGAAAATATGCCCCTTCCTTCAAATCGGAACGACCGATGAAACAGCAGACATTGGCGATGGCGGCCGATCAGGNTAAGGCAACGCTGATCAAGTCGGTCCCTATCGGAGAAAATATGCCCCTTCCTTCAAATCGGAACGACCGATGAAACAGCAGACATTGGCGATGGCGGCCGATCAGGGCAGTGGATTCGAGCAGCATCGTCGGCCGACGCGCCGGGATGTGTTCCTGTCGACGATGGAGCAGATCGTGCCGTGGTCGGCACTGTGCGCGGTGATCGAGCCGTACTATCCGAAGGCAGGCAATGGCCGGCCGCCGGTCGGCCTGGAACGGATGCTGCGGATGTATTTGGTGCAGCACTGGTTCAATCTGGCCGATGAGGCCTGCGAGGAAGCGCTACTGGACAGCACGGCGCTGCGGCGGTTCGTGGGGATCGACCTGGGCCGCGAGCGGGTTCCGGACGCGACGACACTGCTGAAGTTTCGTCGCCTTCTGGAGACGCACGAGCTGGGGGCGGAGCTGTTCTTGCAAGTGAACCGGGAATTGGAAGCACGTGGCCTGAAGGTGGGCACGGGCACCATCGTGGATGCGACTATCATCGGCGCGCCCAGTTCGACGAAGAATGCGGACAAGGCCCGCGATCCGGACATGCATCAGACCCGCAAGGGGCAGCAGTGGTACTTCGGGATGAAGCTGCACATCGGCGTGGATAGTCGTAACGGCCTGGTGCATAGCGCGGCGGTGACGGCGGCCAATGTGCATGACAAGCACCTGCTGGGAGACCTGCTGCACGGGGAGGAACGCCGGGTCTATGGAGACAGCGCCTACGCCAGCCAGAAGGCGCTGATCGGCACGCATGCACCGCACGCCCGGGACTTCACCAACCAGCGGGTTCGCAAGCGTGGCGAAGTGAATGAGGTGCAGCGCCAGCGGAACCGCAACAAGTCGAAGATCCGTGCCCGTGTCGAGCACGTGTTCGCGGTGGTGAAGCGGCTGTGGGGCTTTGCCAAGGTGCGTTATCGCGGGCTGGACAAGAACGCGAACCGCTGCTTCGTGGCCCTGGGCCTGGCGAACCTGTACCTGGCGCGGGTGCGTTTGGCGGGATAGTTGCGCCTGCGGGGCCGCAAAAGCGGCCCGCAGCGCCCGGAAACGGGCATGGAAGGACGGCTGATCGTAGATCCAAGTGCGTCATGAGCCGGATCGGCCAGTTCGCTGGCCGTTGCGACTACTTGATCAGCGTTGCCCTAAGGAGTATCGCGAGCGCGGAGAACCTTATCCCTTCGCTCAAAAGAGGGCGCTAGACCAGGAGGGTGGAAGCATGGATGCATTCAGCGCGCACCCACCAAGTCACCGCTCGCCTAGTGAAGCGGCCGCGCAAGCCGATGCCTTCCCATCTCCAGTTCAGCGCTTTGCTGGTGCAGGGGAAGGGAATGCGCCAAACGACGCGTCGAAAGCTGAGCGGAAATCCATCACGGGCGACCCGGACGTGGACGAAGTGCTCTACGCGCTCGAGAGCAAGAAGGAACTGGCGATCGAGCAGGCTCTGAATCGAGTGGCCAACAGCGCAGCGACGCAGGCGCTGATCGAAAAAGGCAACGAGTTCCTGGAGGCACAGGCCCAGCAGGAGGCCCAGGAGCTTGCCGCCACACGTCAGGCGCTGGGGATGGATGTCTCAGCGGAGATCAACACCAGCCGTGGGCCGGTGATGGTGCTGACCTTGCCAGAGTTCGCCAAGGGGCCGATGCAGAGCGGTCCCCAAGGGGACGGCGGTGGGGGTGGAGACGGCGGTGGTGGTGGAGGGGGCGGCGGTTAGTCAAAATCGCTTCCGTGACCAGCCGAGCTCAGGAAACCTCATGGACAGGCAAGACGCCGCCGCGATGGCGGAAATGATGGCCACGTTGAATGCATCGAACACCTCGTTGCAAGAGACGGTCAAAGTGCTGACGACGCTGGTGGCATCCATGCAGCAGCGCGAACAATGGCTGCGCGAAGTGGTCGCCGAGCAACTTCGGGTAGTCCAGCACGCGGCCAGCAGCGCCGATGCCAAGGTCAATCGGGTCTTGGAAAACGCACTGCCGCGGCTGACGCAGCTGACCAATCAGGCGTTGACGCAGACGCTGGAGCCGGCCGCCAAGCGGTTCAACAAAGAAATGGCCACTGCGGATGAGACATTGCAGCAAGCCACTCGACGTTATGCGCAGGCCCAGCAGTCCTTGGAAACGCGGAGCACGCGGCGCACGTGGATCGCATCCGCCACGATGCTCGTGGCGGGCGTGCTAGGGCTGGGGGCGGTGGCCTACTCGGTTGGAATCATCAACGAAAAGCGAACCGAACTCGCACAGCTTCGAGCGTCCATCGACTACCCGGAGCGCGTGCCGACGTGGCTCCCTGTGGCGAAGGCCGGCTCTGTGCCACCTTGGAGAAGAATGGGCCGCGTTACGGCAACCAAAGGCAATACAGAGCGATCAATCTGCGCGCGACATCAGATTCGCAATGATGCGACGTCGTCATTACAGTGACTGGCTTGCGCGCGACATGGGCGGCCGATAACACCTCATCGCGTGCGGTCGCGCGCCTAAGCGGCTCATCGAACTTCGTTGGCTACCGGCAAATGCCCAGGCCAGCCGAGTCGACGCAATGCGTTGCACTGCAGTCAGATGCAACGCACCCACCACTCACTTCAGGCAGTGGTGCCCGCCAAGCATGCGCGCAACGCGCGCAGCTTCTCTAGGGGTCACAGATTCCAATCGATCCGCATGCCCGCAATCAGCGCGTTCTTCAGATCGTTGGTGCGGGTCGGTTCGTTGAACTGGTCGGGGTTGATCACGTAGTGCAGGTTCGGGGCGATGCGTAGGCGCTTGGTGACCTGGATGCCGTAGCTCAGCTCCATCATGATCTGGTTGTCGGCGGGGGTGCCGGTGCCGCCGGCGGAGGCGCGCGCCAGGCGCAGGTTTTCGATCGCTTCGTCGCTGTACTTCTGCTGGGTGATCACAAACGCAATATTGTCCTGCGGGCGGCTGGCGAAGGTGCCTTTCTGCACCAGGCCTAGTTGCACGAAGTGGTCTTCGATCGCCTGGCCGCTGGTGCTCTTGAGCATAGCGGCGAATACGGTCAGGCCGCGGGTGCCGGAGGGGTCGGGGTTGGTGACCTGCTGTTCGAAGCGGCCGAACAGGCCCGAGCGGCCCTGCTTGTTGTCGTAGCCCAGGCCGCTGAGGACGGCGGGGTCGCCGTTGCGGTCGCGCAGCGGGTCGGTGTAGTCGGAGTTGTCCTGCCAGCCGCCGAGTTCGTACATTGCCGCCAGCGTGCCGTCGCCGCCCTTGTTCTTGTAGCCGATGGCGTAGGGCACCACCACGCCGGTGGTGTCGTCGGTGCTCCACTTCAAACCGTGCTGGCCGTCCTGGGCCTGCACCGGGTTCACTTCATACGCGCCCACATGCACATAGACCTTGGGTGTGACCCAGGCGGTGGCGTGTGCGGCCCAGCTGGAGACCGGCCAGTAGGTGAAGTTACTGGTGCGGAACACGAAGGTGGGGTTGCCGCAGGCGGAGTTGCCCTGGAAGTACTGGCACAGGTCCGAGCCGAGGAAGTGGATGTTGGCCACGCTGCGGCCGGCTTCCAGTTCCAGGCGGTCGTTGAAGAGTTTTTGCAGCAGGGTGAAGTTGGCCAGGCGCGTGCCCTGGCCGCCGTAGATTTCCTGCACCGAGGTGCTGTTGCCGATGCTGCTGTTGGCCAGGTTGGTGCCGTGGCGGTTGGTGACATAGAGCTTGACGGTGGCGCCGTTCCAGCCGAACAGGCGGTCCATGTCCACGTCGGTGCCCACCATCAGCTGGCCGGCGTAGGCGTCGCCGCTCTTGCGACCACCGTCGATCATCGAGGCGGCTTCGCCGGTGTAACCCAGCTTGAGTTTGAAGGCATCGGCGGCGTCTTGCGCCTGGGCGAGTGGGGCCAGCGCCATGGCAAGCGACAGGCACAGCAGACGATGGGAAGCGCGGTGGGAGAGCAGGGCGGACATGGCAGAACTCCGAACAAAGAGGGCGCGGCCGAGGTGGCGGACGCAACAGCGAAGGGTGGGCAGGCCGCTGGCGGCGCGCGATCACTGCGCAGCGCGGCGGTAACAGCGATCAGGAGCGATGGGCGTCCGGCGCGTCGGATGCGGCGGCAGATGTCTGCCGCCGCGGGGTGGCTCAGGCGACGACGTCGGCCACCGGTTTCTTGAGCACGCGCAGGGCGATGGCGGTGACCACCACGCCGGCCAGCAAGGCCAGCACATACATCGCCAGGTGGGTCACGGCATTGGGGATCAGCAGCACGAAGATGCCGCCATGCGGGGCCTTCAGTTCGGCGCCGACCGACATCGAGATCGCGCCGGCCACGGCCGAGCCGATCACTAATGCCGGAATGGTGCGCAGCGGGTCGCGCGCGGCATACGGGATCGCCCCTTCGGTGACGAAGGCCAGCCCGAGCACGCCGGCTGCGGTGGCCGTGCCGCGTTCTTCCACGGTGAAGCGATTGCGGAACACCCAGGTCGCCAGCGCGATGCCCAGCGGCGGGGTCATGCCTGCCACCATGGCGGCGGCCATCGGGGTGTAGACCTGGCTGGCGATCAGGCCGGTGGAGAACGCGTAGGCGGCCTTGTTGACCGGCCCGCCCATGTCGAAGGCCATCATGCCGCCGAGCAACAGGCCCAGCAGCAATGCGCTGCTGCCCTGCATGCCGCGCAGCCAGGCGGTGAGCCAGGCCAGCAGGTCGGCCACCGGTTGCCCGAACACGTACATCATCGCAAGGCCCACCAGCAGGGTGCCCAGCACCGGCAGGATCAGCACCGGCTTGAGCCCTTCCAGCGTGCGCGGCAGTTTGATGTAGCGGTTGAGCGCGGCCACGCCGTAGCCGGCGATGAAGCCGGCAATGATCCCGCCGAGAAAACCGGCGTTGAGGTTGGCGGCGACCAGCCCGCCGATCATGCCGGGCGCGATGCCGGGGCGGTCTGCGATGGAGTAGGCGATGTAGCCGGCCAGCGCGGGCACCATCAAGGTAAAGCCGGCCTTGGCGCCGATCTGGAACAGCGACCAGGCCAACGTGCCTTGGTGCGCGTCGTCGCCGGCATAGATGCCGCCCAGCGCAAATGCCAGCGCGATCAGCAGGCCACCGGCAGTGACGAACGGCAGCATGAAAGAGACGCCGGTCATCAGGTGCTTGTAAGCGCCGGTGCGGGTGTTGCCCTTGCTCGCGGTGGTGCTGGCAGCGGTGCCGGCAACTGGCGTTGCGCCGCCCTGCACGCTCGCCTCGGCCAGGGCCTTGTTGATCAGCGCCGGGCCGTCGTTGATGGCCGGCTTGGTGCCGCTCTTGAACACGCGCTTGCCGCCGAAGCGGGCCAGGTCCACTTCGCGGTCGGCGGCGATGACAACGACATCGGCCGCGCGGATTTCATCGTCGGTGAGTGCGTCCTGCGCGCCCACCGAGCCCTGGGTTTCCACCCGCATCTGGTAGCCGAGTTTCCTGGCGGCCTGCTGCAGGCCTTCGGCGGCCATGAAGGTGTGCGCGATGCCGGTGGGGCAGGAGGTGATCGCGACGATGCGTTTGCTGCTTGCGCCGCCTGCGCCAGACGATACGCCCGCGTCGGCAGGTGCGGCGAGCTGGCTCAGCGCGGCGGCCGGGTCGTCCAGTACCGCGCCCAGGCTCAGGCGCACCAGCTGTGCCTCGCCGAAGCGTGCGGTGTCGGCATCGGTGTCGCCCACCACCAGCACCTGGGACGCGCCGCTGGCGAGTTCGCCCGGCAATGCGCCGAGCACGCCCTGGTCGCTGCGGATTTCGATCGTTACGCTGCGCCCGGCGGCGGTGGCCGCGCGGCGCAGCGCTTCGGCCGCCAGAACGGCTTCGGTGCTGCGTTCGCCAGCGGCGATGACCACGATGGAAGAGGACATGGCAAAACTCCTGCTGTGTTGCGGTCGCCGGTGTTGTCGGCGGGGGGAATTTCAAGCGTTATGCGTGGCGGTGACGCGCGATCTGCCGCGGTCTGCAACTGCCAGCCCGACGGCCACCTGGGTGCACGCATCGGGAGTGGCGAATGGCGGCTCATGACAGCATTTCGATCACGACGTCGGTTGCGGCGCGGCGCACGCCCTCTGGTGTAATCCGGCGCGCGTCGCCGCTTTCCAGCCGGCACATCGAAAACGCCGTGGCCAGCCGTGCGCACTGCTCCAGCGTGGTCGCGGCATCGAGCGAGGCGGCGGCCAGACCGGCCACCATCGCATCGCCTGCGCCCACGCTGCTGCCCTGGGCCAGCCGCGGCGGGCGGGCGATCAAGCGCTGGTCGCGCCGTACGAACAGGGCGCCGTCGGTGCCCATCGAAATGACCACCAGCTGGATGCCGCGCGCGATCAGTTCGTGCGCGGCGGCGCTCAGTGCGGCGCGATCGTGCAACGGCCGGCCGGTCCAGGCTTCGAGCTCGTGTCGATTCGGTTTCACCGCGTACGGCAGTGCATCGCGCGCGGCGCCCAGCGCAGCCACCAGCGGCATGCCGCTGGTGTCCAGCAGCACGCGCGCACCAGCGGCGCTGGCCTGGGCCTGCAATTGCGCCCAGCTGTCGTCCGGTAGCCCGGCCGGCATGCTGCCCGACAGCACCACCGGCAAGCCGGGGCGCAGCAGCGGGGCAAGGTGATCGGCCACGCTTTGCAGATGCGGCGGGCCCAAGCGCAGGCCGGGTAGATTGATGTCGGTGGTGTCGTTGCTGCGCGCTTCCACCAGCTTGAGATTGGTACGGGTTTCGCCGGCCACGCGCTGGCAGTGGTCGACGATGCCGCGCTCGCGGAACAGCGCTTCGAACACGCCGGCATTGCCGCCGCCGAGCACGCCGAGCGCGGCGACATCGCTGCCCCAATCGGCCAGGCACGCGGCCACGTTGATGCCCTTGCCGCCGGCATCGTTGCGCACGCTGCTGGCGCGATGCACGGCGCCGGGCTGCAGGCTGTCGAGCTGGATGGTCTGGTCGATCGCCGGGTTCAGCGTGACGGTGATGGCCTGCAGGCTCATGCCTTGTCCTCGCGCTGCGCTTCGAGTGCGCGCACTTGCTCGGCGGTTTCGCAGTTCAACGCCTGCTCTGCCAATTGCTGCAGCGTGCTGAGCGCAGTGCCACGCAGACGTGCCTTCACCGCCGGGATATCGTTGGGCGTCATCGACAGTTCCTGCACGCCCAGGCCGGCCAGCAGGCTGGCGCCGAACGGATCGCCGGCCAGGCCGCCGCACACGCCGACCCAGCGGCCGTGCTTGCGCGCACCTTCGATCGTGCTGCGGATCATGCGCAGTACCGCTGGATGCAGGCTGTCGGCCTCGGCGGCCAGTTCGGGGTTCTGGCGATCGATCGCCAGCACGTACTGGGTGAGATCGTTGGTGCCGATGGAGAAGAAGTCCGCGTGGCGCGCCAGCACGTCGGCCTGCGCGGCGGCGGCCGGCACTTCGATCATGATGCCGATCGGCACTTCGGGCGCGTCCAGCTCGGCGCGGATGCGCGCGCAGATGTGGCGCAGCGCGATCAGCTCCGGCACCGAGGTGATCATCGGGAACATGATCGACAGCCGCGCACCGTCCCTGGCGGCGCGGTACAGCGCACGCAGTTGCGGCTCCAGCAGGTCGGGGCGACGCAGCAGCAGACGCGCGCCGCGCACGCCGAGGAACGGGTTTTCTTCGTCCGGCAGTTCCAGGTGCGCCACCTGCTTGTCGCCGCCGATATCCAGCGCCCGCACGATCAGCGGGCGGCCATCCAGTGCCTGCGCCATCGCCAGGTAGGTCTGGTACTGCTCGTCTTCGCTGGGCGTGCTGCCGCTTTCCAGGAACAGGAACTCGGTGCGCATCAGACCCACGCCTTCGGCACCCTGGGTCAGCGCCATCGCCACCTGGTCGGGCAGATTGACGTTGGCGCCGATGTCGATGTGGTGACCGTCGGTGGTTTCGGCAGGCAAGGCGCGCTGCGCGGCTTCGCGCTCGCGGATCGCCTGCTGTTCGGCGATATGCGTGCGCGCGGCGTCCAGATCCAGCTCGGACGGGTTGATGTACAGGCGGCCGCTGCTGCCGTCGATGATGGCGGTGACGCCGTCCTCGATATCCAGCAACTGGCCGCCGGCCGCGACCAGCGCCGGCAGGCCGAGCGTGCGCGACAGGATCGCGGTGTGCGAGGTCGGGCCGCCCTGCGCGGTGGCCAGGCCAAGCACGCGCGCGGTGTCCAGGTTGGCGGTGTCCGACGGCGACAGGTCGCCGGCCAGCAGGATGCAGGGTTGGTCGGGCAGGTCGGTGAGGCCGGCGCCAGCCGCGGCCGGGTCCAGCTGCGCCAGTACGCGGCGGCCGACATCGCGCAGGTCGGCAGCGCGGCCGGCCAGCACCGGGTTGCCCAACGCGGCCAGGCCGGAGGCAATCTGTTCCACCGCCTGGTGCCACGACCACGCCACGCCATGGCCTTCGACCATCAGCTGGCAGGTGCGGGTGATCAGGTCGGTGTCGTTGAGCAGTTCTGCCTGGGCCTTGAAGATAGCCGCATCCGAGGCACCGAGACGGCGCTGGGTATCGTCCTGGATCGCCGCCAGCTGCTGGCGGGTGCGGGTCAGTGCGTCGTGCAGCAGCGCGCCGCCATCGCCCAGGCCAACCGGTTGATCGGCCACCTCGGTCTGCGCCGCGCGCAGCCGGTGCACGATGCCGATCGCCACGCCCGGGCTGGCGCCGATGCCGACAATGGCTGGCTGCGCCTGCGGCGGGGTCCAGCCGATGACTGGCGCGGCGCGGCGTTGTGCGGCGCGTTCGGCGTCGGCCTTTTCCTGTGCGGTGAGGCTGTCCATCACCGCACGCAGGCGCGTGAGCAGGGCCGCGGCATCGCCGCCTTCGGCCGAGACGGTGATGCTGTCGCCCGCACGCAGGCCCAGCTGCAGCAGGCCGACCAGGCTCTTGGCATCGGCGGCCTGGTCGCCGGCGCGGACCTGGGCGCGGGCGCCGAAGCCACGCGCGGTTTCAGCCCAGCGGGTGGCCGGGCGCGCATGCAGGCCGCTGGGGTAGGCGATGGTCCACTCGAAGCGTTCGGCCAGGTCGGTGGCCGGTGCGGCACTGGTGTCCGGGGCGCGGTCGCCGGTGAGGGCGGCCACGATCACGCCGGGGTCGTCGGTGGCGAACAACGCCTCCAGCTGCGCAGGGTCCTGGATCAGCCGGGTCAGCCGGCGCAGCAGGGTGATATGGGTGTCGGACTGCGCAGCGATGCCCACCACCAGCCGGGTGGTCTGGCCGGGGTTCCATTCCACGCCTTCGGGCAGCTGCAGCACCGCAATGCCGTCGCGGCGCACCAGATGGCGGTCTTCGCCCACGCCATGCGGGATCGCCAGGCCGTGGCCAAGGAAGGTGTTCGCCAGGCCTTCGCGGCGCCGCATGCTGGCGTCGTAGCCCGGCGCCACGCAGCCGGCGGCAACCAGCAGCTGCGCCGCCTGGGCGATGGCGTCGTCCTTGTCGCGGGCGTGCGCTCGCAGGCGGACAAGCTCGGGGGTCACGGGGGCAAGCGGCGGAGAGGACAAGGCGGGCTCCGGGTGGGATCGGGCTGGGAAGTATAGTGGGAACGTTCCCACACTCCAGGTCAATGTGCGGTGCACAAAACCAAGTAATGCTTTCAGGTTAGGATCGGGGTCACGAGGCGCCTGGGTTCAGGTGCGGCATATGGAGCGGGAACGGTCCCAGTGAGTATCAGCATCAACGACGTGGCCCGGGTGGCCGGGGTGTCCAAGTCCACGGTGTCGCGGGCGCTGGGCAGCGGCCCGGTGAGCGAGCAGGTGCGCGCCAAGGTGGAAGCAGCGGTGCGCCAGACCGGTTATCGGCCCAATCTGATGGCGCGACGGCTGCGCTCGCAGCAGTCCGGCATCCTCGGGGTGATCGTGGCCGACATCCGCAACCCGTACTTCACCGCCCTGATCCGGGCCGTGGAAGAGGTCGCCTACAAGGCCGGTATGCGCGTGACCCTGTGCAATACCGATGAAGATCCCAAGCGCGAGGCGCTCTACCTGGAGCTGATGCAGGAAGAGCGCATCACCGGGCTGATCTTCGCGCCGACCCGCGTGACCGTGGGGCGCATGCATGAGCTGTCGCTGGATTACCCCACCGTACTGGTGGACCGTGCCGGCCCCGGCAGCCGCTACGACAGCGTGGTGCTGGACAACGCGGCGGCGATGGCCGAACTGGTGGCGCATCTGCAGGGCCAGGGCTATCGGCGCATCGGCGGGCTGTTCGGCAGCACCAGCACCACCGCGGCCGAGCGCCGCGACGGCTACCTGGCGGCGATGCGTGCGCAGAGCCTGTCACCGGACTACCGCGAAGTGGCGCCGACTGCCGAAGCGGCGATCGCCGAGCTAGCCCATTGGCTGGCCAGTGACGACCGCCCGGAAGCCATCGTCACCAGTAACAGCCTGCTGCTGATGGGCGCGCTGAAGGCCGCACGTACCGCCGGCCTGCGCCTGCCGCAGGACCTGGCGCTGGCCGGCTTCGACAACGAACGCTGGACCGACCTGGTCGAACCCGGCATCACCGTGGTAGAACAGCCGGTGGAAGACATGGGGCGCGCAGCGATGTCGCTGCTGCTGGAACGCCTGGGCAATCCGCAGCTGCCGATTCGCCGCATGGTCATGACCGGGCGTTGCGTGGTGCGTGGTTCTACCGGCGCACGCGTCGCGAGTGTGTAGGGTCGACGGCGCGAGACTGTCGGGTGCGGTGGGTTTGACGGTCATGCGTTCTCGCCCGGGGCGCTCCTACAAAGATAGCCGTCTACCGCGCGTTGCAGACCTGCGCGATGCCGGCGAACCGGAGGCGGCACGTCGGGTGATTGTTCGGGCCATCGCACCGATCACTGCAACCCGGCCGCCCACCGCACTCTCGTAGGAGCGCACCCGGGCGCGACGGGCGTTATCGGGGCCGCACCGTGCGCACGCGCCATGTCCAGTTCTGCGCCTTGACCGCTTCATCGTATTGCTTGGCGAGCGCATCGGCCTGAGTTTCCTTGGCCTGCGCCTGCGCCTGCGCGCTTGCCTGCGGCTGACGCTGCGCCTGGCGGTCGGTACAGCCACTCACTGCAGCGACGCACAAGCCTGTACGCGCACGGCTACCGGGTGTGCGTACTCAATCCAGCGCAGGTGGCGCTGTACGCGCGCAGCCAGTTGCAGCGGGTCAAGACCGACCGCAGCGACGCGAAGCTGATCGCCAGCTACGGCCTGCGCCATCGTGACCAACTGCGTGCCTGGCCCCCCGATCCGCCGGCCCTGAAGACGCTCAAGGCGCTGGTGCGCCGCCGCGATGACCTGCTGCAGATGCTGCAGATGGAACGCAACCGGCTGGAGGTTGCGCAGGCGGATGTACAGCCCTCGATCCAGGGCCTGATCGACCATCTGCATGCCCGCATCACCGAGATCCAGCAGGCCATCGACGACCACATCGACCAGGATCCGGACCTGCGCCAGCAGCGTACGCTGCTGACCAGCATCGACGGCATCGGTGACATCAGCACCGCCCTGCTGCTGGCCGAGTTGGGTCCGATAAACCGCTTCACCGACGCGGCTGCGGTGACGGCCTTTGCCGGCCTGAACCCGCGCCTGCACGAATCGGGCAGGTATCAGGGCAAGGTCTGCATCTCCCGCACCGGCTCGGCGCGGCTGCGCGCCGGACTGTACATGCCAGCCCTGGTGGCCATGCGGCATAACCCGGTGGTTACCGCGCTCAAACAGCGTCTGCATGCCCGCGGCAAGCACGGCAAGCAGATCGTCTGTGCCGCCATGCGCAAGCTGCTGCATCTGGCCTACGGCGTGCTCAAATCCGGCACCGCGTTTGACCCGCAGAAGGCCCTTGCCACATGAGGGGCAAGACGGTATCTACGACGGCGTGGCGGTTGTCGCGGATCGCGCCGTGCGGGTCCTGTCGAAGCACGCCATGTCACCAATCCCCGCAACTCCGTAGGAGCGCACCCGGGCGCGACGGGCGTTACCGGTGCAGCCCGTCGCGCCCGGGTGCGCTCCTACGAGACATGACTGCAGCGCAGCCAAAAAAAAGCCCCGGCACTGCCGGGGCTTTTCGTTCTGCGCCGTATCCGGATCAGCGATCCGGACGGTGCGAGCCCGAGTCGTTTTGTGCGACCAGATATTCCTTGGACTGCTCGTCCAGCTTGTCGCCCAGCATGCGGCGCACCACCACGAAGAACAGCGGGATGAAGATCACGCCGAGCACGGTGGCGAACACCATGCCGCCGATCACGCCGGTGCCGATGGAGTGACGCGAGTTGGCGCCGGCACCGGTGGAGATGGCCAGCGGCAACACGCCCAGGATGAACGCGAACGAGGTCATCAGGATCGGGCGAAAGCGCAGGTGCGCCGCTTCCAGTGTCGCCTCGCGCAGGGTCTTGCCCGCTGCCCGCTGCTCCACCGCAAATTCCACGATCAGGATCGCGTTCTTCGCCGCCAGACCGATCACGGTGATCATGCCGATCTTGAAGTACAGATCGTTCGGCAGGCCGCGCAGCATCGAGAAGATGATCGCGCCCAGCACGCCGATCGGCACCACCATCAGCACCGCCACCGGAATCGACCAGCTCTCGTAGAGTGCAGCCAGGCACAGGAACACCACCACCACCGACAGTGCAAGCAGCAGTGTGGCCGCGTTGCCGGCGATGATTTCCTGGTAGGACATGCCGCTCCAGTCGAAACCGAAGCCCGGTGGCAGATCGTTGTTGACGATCTCTTCCATCGCGTTCATCGCCTGGCCGGAGCTGCCGCCGGGCGCCGGATTACCGACGATGTTGACCGCCGAGTAGCCGTTGTAGCGGTTCAGCGCCGGCGAGGCGTAGGTCCATTCGGCCTTGACCACATTGCTCAGCGGAATCATGCCGGGCTGGCCATCCGCGTCGGTGGCGGTGCTGCTGGGGCTGAAGAAGTTGCGCAGCGATTCGGGGCCGGTGCGGAACTGGTCGTCGGCACGGATGTTGACGCGCTTGATGCGGCCTTCGGCGAAATAGTCGTTGACGTACACCGGCGCCAGCATCAGCTGGATCAAGCTATAGATGTCGCTGACTTCCAGACCCATCGACTGCGCCTGCACGCGGTCCACATGCAACTGCAGCTGCGGCGAGTTTTCCAGGCCGTTCGGGCGCACGCCCACCAGGGTGTCGGCTTTCTGCGCCGCCTTGCTCAGCACAATGTTGCGCGCCTGGGTCAATGCCTCCTGGCCTGCACCGGAGCGGTCCTGCAGCCACATGTCGAAGCCGCCGAACTGGCCCAGACCCTGCACGGTGGGCAGGTTGACCACGAAGATCTGCGCACCCTTGATGCCGTAGAAGGCACCGTTGAGCTGCTGGATCAACTGATCGGCAGTAACGTCGCGCTCGTCCCATGGCTTGAGCCGGATGAAGCCCATGCCGACATTTTCGCCCGAGCCCAGGAAGCTGAAGCCGGCGATCTGCAGCATGCCTTCCACGGCCGGCTGCTTTTCCAGCACCGCGCGCATCTGCGCAAACGCTTCATTGGTGCGGATCTTGGTGGCACCCGGCGGCAGCTGCACGATCGCCACCGCAAAGCCCTGGTCTTCTTCGGGCAGGAAGCTGCCCGGCATGCGGGTGAACAGGAAGCCGCACAGCACCACCAGCACCACGAACACGATCATCCACGGCGGCGAGCGCTTCAGCGTATGACCCACCACGCCGACATAGCGATGTGCCAGCTTGTCGTAGTACTTGTCGAAGGTGCGATAGACCCAGTTCTTCTTGTCCGAATGGGTGGCCTTGAGGAAGCTGGCGCACAACGCCGGCGTAAAGGTCAGCGCCAGGAACGCGGAGAAGCCCATCGACATGGCGATGGTCAGCGCGAACTGCTTGTAGATCGCACCGGAGGCGCCGGGCTGTAGCGAGGACGGGATGAACACCGCCGCCAGCACCACGGTGATGGCCACCACCGCGCCGGTGATCTGGGTCATCGCCTTCTGCGTGGCCGCCTTCGGCTCCAGGTGCTCCTCGCTCATGATGCGTTCGACGTTCTCGATCACTACGATCGCATCGTCCACCACGATGCCGATCGCCAGCACCATCGCAAACAGCGTCAGCTGGTTGATGGTGAAGCCGATGGCGTACATGCCGAAGAACGTGCCCAGCAGCGCCACCGGAATCACCAGGGTCGGGATGACCGTGGCGCGGAAGTTCTGCAGGAACAGCAGCATCACCAGGAACACCAGCACGATGGCTTCTGCCAGCGTGTGCACCACTTCCTCGATGGAGATGCGCACGAACGTGGTGGACTCGTACGGCGCAAACCAGGTCACGCCCTGCGGGAAGGTGGGCTGCAGCTCGTCGAGCTTGGCGCCCACGGCCTCTGACACGTTCAGTGCGTTGGCACCCGGCAGCAACTGGATGCCGAAGGCACCGGTGGGCTTGCCGTTGTACTGGGTGTCGAAGCCGTAGTTGCTCGGGCCCACGGTGACGCGCGCGACGTCCTTCAAACGCACGGTGGCGCCATTGTTGTCGGTACGCAGGATGATGTTTTCGAACTGCTCGGGCGAGCTGAAGCGGCCTTCCGCCGACACCGTGGCGGTGAAGCTGATGCCCTCAGGCGTGGGGTCGGCGCCGACCGAACCGGCAGCGAACTGCACGTTCTGGTTGCGCACGGCGGTCAGCACCTGGGTGGCCGACAGGTTGTAGCCCTGCAGCTTCTCCGGGTTCAACCAGATGTTCATGGCGTACTCGGCGCCGAACTGGTTGGTACTGCCGACGCCGGGAACGCGCGAGATCTGTTCGAGCACGCGCGAACCGACGATGTCGTTGAGCGCATCGCGGTCGATCGATGGGTTGTCCGAGCGCAGCGCCGCAACCATCAGGAAGCCGGCGTTGGCCTTGGCCACCACCACACCTTGCTGGGTCACTTCCGAGGGCAGGCGCGGCGTGGCCAACGACACTTTGTTCTGCACCTGCACCTGCGCGATATCCGCGTCGGTGCCGGTTTCGAAGGTCAGCGTGATGGTGACGCGGCCGTTGGCGGCCGAGGACGAGTTGAAGTACAGCAGGTGGTCGATGCCGGTGAGCTGCTGTTCGATGACCTGGGTCACCGCCTTTTCGGCAGTGTCGGCGCTGGCGCCGGGGAAGTTGGCGGTGACGGTGACCTGCGGCGGGGCGATCGTCGGGTACGACTCGATACCCAGATTCAGGATCGAGATCACGCCCGCAAGCGAGATCAGGATCGCCACCACCCACGCAAAGACCGGGTGTTCGATAAAAAACTTAGGCATGTCCGGGTTCCGTCACTGCTGCTTGGACTGGGAGTCGGCCGGCTGCGCGGCCGCGTCCTGCTTGGGCTGGGTCTGAGTGGCTGGGGCAGCGGCATCGGCGGGATCGGCCGCGGGTGCGCCCTCCGCCTTGCCGGCCTGGCCGGCGGCCGGTGCCGCACCCGGGGCACCGGGCTGCGCACCGGCGGCCGGCTTGTTCGGATCCCACGGCACGCCCTTGGCCGGCTGACCTTCCTTGGCCTTCTGCACGCCGTCGACGATGACCTGGTCGCCCGGTGCCACACCGCCGGTCACGATCCACTGGCCCTTCTGCTGGCCATCCACGGTGAGGTTCTTGCGCACCACCTTGCCGTCCTTGCCCAGCACCAGCGCATAGGCGCCGGTTGCATCGCGCTGCAGCGCCTGCTGCGGCACCAGATAGGCATTGTTGCGCTGCCCCAGGCTGGCCTTGAAGGTCACGAACGCGCCCGGCAGCAACGCCAGCTCGGGGTTGGGCAGGGTGGCGCGCAGCGACACCGCGCCGGTGCCCGGGTCCACCGTCACCGCCGACACGTCCAGCGTACCGGGGTGCGGGTACTGCGTGCCGTTGCCCAGTTCCACGTTGATGGTGGACTTGCCGTCGCCGCTGAGCTGCACGTTGCCGCTGCTCTGCGCCTGACGCAGCGCGGCCAACTCCTCGCTGCTCATCGCGAAGTTCACGTACAGCGGGTCGATCTGGTCCACGGTGGTCAGCAGGGTGGCCTCACCGGCACCGACCAGCGCGCCCTCGGTGACGCGCTGGATCCCGGCGCGACCGGTGATCGGCGAGGTGACGCTGGCGAAGCTGAGCTGGATCCTGGCGGCCTGGACCGCACCGCGCGCCTGCTGCACGCTGGCGCCAGAAGAGCGCTCGGTGGCTTCGGCGCTGTCGATGTCGGCGCGTGACACGTATTGCTGCGGCGCCAGGCTGCGCGCACGCTTGGCGGCGATCTGCGCGTTGGCATAGGTGGCCTCGGCGGCGGCCAGCTGGCCCTGGGCCTGCAGCAGCGTGGCCTTCAGCGGTTCCGGGTCGATCTGGAACAGTGGCTGGCCTTCCTTGACGTCGGTGCCTTCGGTGTACAGGCGCTTGAGCACCACGCCGTCGACGCGGGCGCGCACGTCGGCCGAGCGGAACGCCGACAGGCGGCCCACCAGGTTGCGCTCCAGCGGCAGTGTCTGCGGCTTCATTTCCAACACCGACACTTCCGGCGGCGGCGGCGCCTGCTGTTGTTCGGGCTTGCTGCAGGCAGAAAGCGCCACGGTGATGGCCAGGGCCAGGCCGAAGGTGCGGAGCGGGGCAATCATCAGGAGGAACTCCGTTAGGGTCTTGACGTGAGAAGGGGGAGCGGGGCCAGCGCGGGCGCGGCGCTGGCCGCGGCAAACGCCCGCAAAAAGGTGTCGACGGCGAACTGCGCCCACTGCTGCCTGGCGGCAAGGCCGGCGCGATGGGGAACCTGGAAGCGTTGGCGATCGAAATCCAGCCCCACGATCATGCTCAGCAACAGCTCGGCCATGAAGTGCGGATCGTCATGGCGCAGCCGCCCGGCGGTCATCGCCTGCTCGAAGCGATGCGCCAGGCGCTGCTGCATGCCGACCACGCCCTCGTGGAAGATCTGCTGTGATTGATCGGGGAACCGGTGCGACTCGGCCTCCACCAAACGGCAGGTCTGTAACACATCCGGGCTGTTGAGACGGTCAAGATGCGCCAGCGCAAACGCCAACAGATCGTCGCGCAGGTCGCCCGAGGCGGCGCCCAGCGGGACCGTGGCCAAGTGCACATGGTCCTGCAGCACGTCGCGCAGCAGGTTTTCTTTACATCCGTAATAACTGTAGAGCGTCTGCTTGGAACATCCCGCGCGCTCGGCCACCGCGTCCATGCTCAGTCGCATTCCGCGCTCGGCAAGTAAGGTCTGCACGGCAGCGTGGATGCGGCGGTCGCAGTCCGATCGCCGGGCAGCACGGGGGGAACGAGGGGTCATGGATGTAGACTATACCGTCCAGTTTAGTTTTTAAACAGCCTTGATGATCGTAGTTTGCTCTGCGCAACGCCTTGTGTGCCAAGCCTTGTGCAGGACTTTGCCGGATCTGGCGATCCAGCGCCCGGCTGGCTCGTGCTGTGAGGCAAAACTACAGAGTCACAGCGCTTTGACTCCATGCCGCGTCCGCTGGGTGCGGTGCATTTGCGCTATGCAGCAAGGCGTTATCACGGTCCATCGGTACAATTCAGGTTTTCCACCGAGCATTCCAGCTCTACTCATGACAGCCAACAAAGCCGCTTCGAAATCGTCCACGACGTCGGTCAAACCGGTCGCCGAACGTGCCGTCCCCGTGCTTGCCACCGAACCGCAGGCGGTCACCTTCGAGCCGGTGTTTGCCGCGTTGCGCAAGCGCTACCCGGCCGCCCGCCAGGCGGAGGTCCAGGCGTTCGCCGCCGACTTCTACCGGCGCATGGAGGAAGACGAATTCCCGAGCCACCCGCCCGAGCAGTGGGCAGCGCTGGCGTCGGACATGCTGGAGTTCGCGCGCAGCCGCAAGGCCGGCACGGTCAATGTGCGGGTGTTCAACCCCACCTTGAAGAGCCACGGCTACGAGTCGCCGCACACCTTGCTGCAGATCGTCAACGACGACATGCCGTTCCTGGTGGACTCGGTCAGCATGACCCTGTCGGACCTGGGTATCGGCGTGCATGTGCTGGGCCACCCGGTGCTGCGCATTGCGCGCGACAAGTCCGGCAAGCTGACCGCGGTGGGCGAGGGCAAGAGCGAGTCGCTGATGGTGCTGGAGATCGACCGCCAGCCGGCCGATGAAATGCCCAAGGTGGAAGCGGCGGTGCGCAAGGTGCTGGGCGAAGTGCGTGCCATCGTGCACGACTGGGCCGCGATGCGCGAAAAGATGGTGATGCTGGCCGACGACCTGGCCACCCGGCGCCTGCCGATCGACGACATCAGCCGCCACGAGGCGCAAGAATTCCTGCGTTGGGCCGCGTCCGACCATTTCACCTTCTTCGGCTATCGCGAATACCGCGTGGAGAAGCAGGGCGGGCAGGACGTGCTGGCACCGGTGGAAGAATCCGGGCTGGGCCTGATGCGCGGTCACGACACCTCGCCGGCACGCCCGGTCACCACGCTGGCGGCGCATGGCCTGAATGCCTCGTCCAAGCTCAAGGACGCATTGATCCTGACCAAGACCAATGCACGTTCGCGCGTGCACCGGGTTGGTTACATGGATTACATCGGCATCCTGGAGTTCGACGCCAAGGGCCGCATCGTCGGCGAGCAGCGCTTTCTTGGCCTGTTCACCTCCAGTGCCTATAACCGCCGCCCGTGGGAAATCCCGCTGGTGCGCCAGCGCCACGAATACGTGATGAGCAAGTCCGGGCTGACCCCGAGCAGCCATAGCGGCAAGGCCTTGCGCCACATTCTGGAAACGCTGCCGCGCGAAGAGCTGTTCCAGTCCAACGAAGAAGAGCTGTACCGCACCGCGATCGGCATTCTCGGCCTGCAGGAGCGCGTGCGCAGCCGCATGTTCCTGCGCCGCGACAAGTACAGCCGCTTCATCTCGGCGCTGGTGTACATCCCGCGCGAGCGCTTCAACACCGATGTGCGTCTGCGTATCGAAGCTTTGTTAAAAGACGCCTTGCATGGCGAATACATCGACTCGTCGGTGGTGCTGGGCGAATCGCGGCTGGCGCAGCTGCATCTGATCGTGCGGCCCAAGAGCGGCGAGGCGCTGGAATTCAACACCACCGAGCTCGAATCGCGGCTGGCGCATCTGCTGCGCAACTGGCGCGATGCGCTGCGCGAGGCATTGGTCGCCCGGCATGGCGAAGCCAATGGCCTGCGCATGGCGGCCAACTTCGGCCGCGCGCTGCCGGCCGGCTATATCGAAGATTCGTCGATCGAATCGGCGGTGTCCGACGTCGAACACCTGGCAACGCTGGATGGCCCGGATGACCTGCATCTGAGCCTGCAGGACATCCGTCGCGACGATGGCATGCGCCTGGATGCCGGCGAAGGGCTGCGCCTGAAGCTGTATCGCCAGCTCGATGACATTCCGTTGTCCGATGCGATGCCGATGATGGAAAACATGGGTCTGCGCGTGATCTCCGAGCGGCCATATCGGCTGCAGGTGGGCGAAACGCCGGTCTATATCCAGGATTTCGAGGTCGAATCCACCGCCGGCAGGATCAATGCAGCCAGTGCCGATGCCAGCTTCGGCGAAGCGTTCGAGCGCATCTGGAACGGCGATGCCGAAAACGACGGCTTCAACCGCCTGATCCTGGCCGCCGGCCTGCACTGGCGTCAGGTCGCGCTGCTGCGCGGCTACTGCAAGTATCTACTGCAGACCGCGGTGCCGTTTTCGCAGGCCTACGTCGAAGCCACGTTCGCCCGGTACCCGTTGCTGGCACGTTTGCTGGTGGAACTGTTCGAAGCGCGCTTCGACCCGTCCACCGGCTCGGAAACCAAGGCACAGATCTTCGCCGGCCAGGAGCGCCTGCGCGAAGAACTGTCCGCACTGGCAGGGGGCGACGACGCTACCTTGAAGGCACTGGAGCCGGTGCTGGAGGCACGCGGCAGCGACCGCGCCGCGCAGCAGGAGGCCACGCGCGCCACCTTGCTGAAGCTGATGGACCGCGTCTCCAGCCTGGACGAAGACCGCATCCTGCGCAGCTTCATCGACGTGATCGATGCGACCTTGCGCACCAATTATTATCAGACCGATAAACAGGGAAAGCACGGCCACTGCATCAGCTTCAAGCTGGATTCGGCGCTGGTGCCGGACCTGCCCAAGCCGCGCCCGTACCGCGAGATTTTCGTCTACGGCCCGCGCGTGGAAGGCGTGCACCTGCGCTTTGGCGCGGTCGCGCGCGGTGGCCTGCGCTGGTCGGACCGCCGCGAGGATTTCCGCACCGAGGTGCTGGGGCTGGTCAAGGCGCAGATGGTGAAGAACACGGTCATCGTGCCGGTCGGCGCCAAGGGCGGTTTCTACGTCAAGCGCTCGCCGGTCGGCGGCGATCGCGATGCGATCCAGGCCGAAGGCATCGCCTGCTACAAGCTGTTCATCCAGGGCCTGCTCGACATCACCGACAACATCGTCGGCGGCAAGATCGTGCCGCCGCCGCAGGTGGTGCGTCACGATCAGGACGACCCGTATCTGGTGGTCGCTGCCGACAAGGGCACGGCCACGTTCTCCGACATCGCCAATGGCCTGGCGCTGGATCACGGCTTCTGGCTGGGTGATGCGTTCGCCTCTGGCGGCTCGGTGGGCTACGACCACAAGGGTATGGGCATCACCGCGCGCGGCGCGTGGGAATCGGTCAAGCGCCACTTCCGTGCGATGGATCGCGATTGCCAGAGCCAGGATTTCAGCGTGGTTGGCATCGGCGACATGTCCGGCGACGTGTTCGGCAACGGCATGCTGCTCTCAAGGCATATCCGCCTGCTGGCGGCATTCGACCACCGCCACATCTTCCTGGACCCGACCCCGGATGCGGCGGTCTCCTTCGCCGAACGTGAGCGCCTGTTCAAGCTGCCGCGCTCCAGCTGGGCCGATTACGACGCCAAACTGATCAGCGCCGGTGGCGGCATCTATCCGCGTACGCTCAAGTCAATCGACCTCAGCGCACCGGTGCGCGAGGCACTGGGCCTGGAGGCCAACGTCAGGCAGCTTTCGCCCAACGAGCTGATGAACGCCATCCTCAAGGCGCCGGTGGACCTGTTCTGGAACGGCGGTATCGGCACCTACGTCAAGGCAGCCAGCGAATCGCATGCCGATGTGGGCGATCGCGCCAACAACGGCCTGCGCGTCAATGGCGGCGAGTTGCGCTGCAAGGTGGTGGGCGAGGGCGGCAACTTGGGCCTGACCCAGCTCGGCCGCATCGAAGCGGCGCAGACCGGCGTGCTGCTCAATACCGACTTCATCGACAACTCGGCCGGCGTGGACACCTCCGATCACGAGGTCAACATCAAGATCCTGCTCAACGACATGGTGCAGGCCAAGAAGCTGACCTATGACGCGCGCAACACGCTGCTGGCGTCGATGACCGACGAAGTGGCCGATCTGGTGCTGTGGGACAACTACCGGCAGAACCAGGCCATCAGCCTGATGGAGCGCATGAGCGTCAAGCGACTGGGCTCCAAGCAGCATTTCATCCGCACGCTGGAACTGCAGGGCCTGCTCGACCGGCAGATCGAGTTCCTGCCGTCCGATGCCGAGCTGTCGGCACGCAAGGCGCGTGGCCAGGGCCTGACCCGGCCGGAACTGTCGGTGCTGTTGTCGTATTCCAAGCTGGTGGCGTTCCAGCAGTTGCTGGAATCGGATATTCCGGAAGATCCGTACCTGTCCAAGGAATTGCAGCGCTACTTCCCGCAGCCGCTGCAGAAGAAGTACGCCGATGCGATGGAGCGCCATCGCCTGAAGCGCGAAATCATCGCTACCGCGGTGACCAACACCACCATCAATCGCATGGGCGCCACCTTCCTGATGCGCATGCAGGAAGACACCGGCCGCAG
Organism: Xanthomonas cassavae CFBP 4642; assembly: GCF_000454545.1. Taxonomy (NCBI): domain Bacteria; kingdom Pseudomonadati; phylum Pseudomonadota; class Gammaproteobacteria; order Lysobacterales; family Lysobacteraceae; genus Xanthomonas; species Xanthomonas cassavae. The sequence continues at coordinate 2,976,084 of NZ_CM002139.1, read as the reverse complement.
CATCGGCGAGGTGGCCAAGGCCTACACCATCAGCCGCGAAACGCTGGATGCGCGCGCGCTGTGGACGCAGATCGATGCGCTGGACGGCAAGGTGTCCGAGTCGGTGCAGATCGATGCGCTGGAAGTGATCTGGCGCCTGCAACGCTCGTTCGTGCGCTGGCTGTTGCTGCGTCCTGGCCAGATGCCGGGCATCACGGCGGCGGTGGAGCGGTATCACGGTCCGTTCAACGATATCCGCGTGGCGTCGGGCGTGTTGTCCGACACCCAGCGGCCGCTGTACGAAGCCAGTGTGCAGGAATGGCAGGACAAGGGCCTGCCGCCAGCACTGGCGCAGCAGCTGTCCGAGTTGCGCTATCTGGAACCGGCGTTCGACATCATCGAAACCGCACGCACCCGCAAGCTCAAGCCGGTGGAAGTGTCCAAGGTGCATTTTCGCCTGGGCGATGCGTTGCGCCTGCCGTGGTTGTTCGAGCAGATCGACGCGTTGGAGGTCAATGGCCGCTGGCATGCGGTGGCACGTGGCGTGCTGCGCGACGAACTGGCAGCGCATCAGCGTGCGCTGATGGGTCAGGTGCTGGGTATGCCGGGCAGCAGCGCCGAGGACAAGGTCGCCAACTGGATGGCACGCGACGACTCCAGCCTGCGCTTCACTCTGGCCATGCTGGCCGACGTGGCCGAGCAGAAGACCCTGGATTACCCCACCGTCTCGGTGGCGGTGCAGCGGCTTGGGCAGTTGGCCGCGCACGGGGTGTAATGACGTGCAGCGAGGTGATGGCGGAGCAGGTGCTTCGCCATCACCTTGGCTGAGCTGGTGCAGTTATGGAGTTGTCTGCCCATGCACAAGGCGGCCCAAGGGTCGCCTTGTTTATATGCGGAATTGCTCCGTACGATCGCGAGCCCAGTCCGTCGTCCGGGTGTGACCAATCGCGTGGTGGTCCACAGCCGGTTAGCGACGACACGCGCGCTGCCTTTCTGTGGGCATTTCTGCATGCCAGAGGCATGTCAGGCAACGCACGCGGGTAGGTGAACAATCCCGGGCTTCTTGACACTGTCGAGTAGTCCGATGAGTATCACCTTGCTGCAGTGGATCCTGCAGACGGGTGTGGAAGCCCGAAATCCAAGGCGCACGAGCGCCGGTCAACGATGGCGGTGCTCTCCACTCTCCAAGGAGATCCTTCATGCCGCGTACTACTTCTGCCCATTCGGCCACTGCCGCAACCGCCTCGCAGCCGACCGCCCACCCCGTGGCCGATCATGCTGATGCGCGTGAGGACGTGTTCTTCCGTCGCCTGTCCGAGTCACGTGGTGCGGAGGCCACCAACGGCCTCCATTGGTCTGATCTGCCGATGCAATTTGGCCTGGCTCTCAAATGCGCGCATATCGATCATTGCCTGGTCGGACTGCATGGTGTGCTGGAAGTGCTGCATGCCAGCGAGGCAGCCCGTGAGGCTGGCCAATCTGGCCTGGGGGGGCAGCTCACCGATCGCTTGCTCTACGCGTCGCGTGCGCTTACTGAATCGGGAAAAGAATCGCTCTATGCCTTGCAAGAACGTATTGCAGCTACGTCATAAGGTGCATTGCTAACGTCATTCATCGCGTCGCGCATCCTGGGTGCGCCGTTCAGAGGCTCCCAGGATGCTAAGCAAGTTCTCGTTCTAGCTCTTCATGGGCATAAGAGAAAATGCCTATCCCAACGATCTCAACCTGTGAGCAACGTACATCCCTAGAGCGTGTTATGAACTTGAGGCTTGCGCGGTTATCGTAAGCAGATGAAGCCAGCACGCCCCTATCCGACCGACGTATCCGATGAAGAATGGGCCTTCGCTGCCCCCTACTTNTAGAGCGTGTTATGAACTTGAGGCTTGCGCGGTTATCGTAAGCAGATGAAGCCAGCACGCCCCTATCCGACCGACGTATCCGATGAAGAATGGGCCTTCGCTGCCCCCTACTTGACGCTGATGGATCCGCAGGCACGGCAGCGCAAGTATGACCTGCGCTTGATGTTCAATGCGTTGCGCTGGATGGCGCGAGCCGGGGCGCCCTGGCGCTTGATTCCCCACGAGTTTCCGCCGTGGGAGGCGGTCTACCAGCAAACCCAGCGGTGGTTGCAGGCTGGCTGCTTTGAGGCCATGGTCAACGACTTGCGTTCGATCTTGCGAGTGGCGCAAGGCAAGCAGGGGCAGCCCAGCGCCGTGATCATGGATGGCCGAACGCTACAGTCCACATGCGAAAGCGGACCACGTGCTGGCTATGACGGCTACAAGCGCAAGAAAGGCAGCAAGGTGCACATGGCGGTGGATACGCTCGGCCACCTGCTAGCAGTGCAGGTCACCCCAGCCGACGAGCAGGAACGCGCCCAAGTGCGATCGCTGGCGCAGGAAGTTCAGCATGTCACGGGCGAGACGGTAAAACTTGCGTTCGTCGATCAAGGCCACACAGGCGAAGGACCAGGCGAAGCCGCGCAGGAGGAAGGTATCGAACTGCACGTCGTAAAACTGCCGGAGGCCAAGAAAGGCTTTGTATTGCTACCGCGCCGTTGGGTCGTGGAGCGCAGTTTCGGCTGGGTCAATCGATTCCGACGCCTGGCCCGTGATTACGAACGCCTGCCGGAAACNGAGGCCAAGAAAGGCTTTGTATTGCTACCGCGCCGTTGGGTCGTGGAGCGCAGTTTCGGCTGGGTCAATCGATTCCGACGCCTGGCCCGTGATTACGAACGCCTGCCGGAAACTCTGGCTGGACTCCACTTCGTCGTCTTCTCCATTCTCATGCTTGGAAATGCCGCGTCTCTACTTCAAAGTTCATAACACGCTCTAGACTCATGCCACTGGATTCAAAATCTCGGCCTAGAAAAATGACGTGCTTACCTTCATTCGCTGCCGATTTGAGCGGACCGGACTTTTGCGCGCTTTCAGCAGTTAGAACGACTGCGTCACCCGCGCGTCTAGCCAGGTCTGCATCAGTCGCTCCTGCTGGCAGGCCTGAAGGCGTTGTTCAGAGGGTCCCTAAGCCCGATGCCCGCTCATTTCCTGCCCTGCATGCTTGTCGAAGCGCACATGCCACCAGGTGGCGCTGAGCGAGATCAGGCTGACCACGCAGAAAGCCAGCGAAAAGTCCCCTTGCAGGGGCTGGGCGTGACCGCCGGCGAGCATCGCCAGGTTGAGGATCATCGCGCCAGCACAGACGCCGACCGACAGCATCAACTGCTGCAGCGTGGTGTACAGGCTGCTGGCGCGGCTCATGCGCGCGGTGGGCACGCTTTCGTAGGCGATGGTGTTGTAGGCGGCGAACTGGAACGACATGAACGCGCCGCAGCACAGCAGCAGGCCGGCCATCAGCGCCGGCGGCCAGTCGGGGCGGAACAGCGCGCATACCATGTAGCCCAGGCTGGCCAGCACGCCGTTGCCGATCAGGCTGTTGCGGTAGCCGAAGCGGCGCAGCAGCTGCGGAGTGATGCTGCGCATCAGCAGTGCGCCCAGCGCAGTGGCCAGGATCAGCCGGCCGCTGTGCGCGGCGCTGAAGCCGAAGCCGATCTGGAACAGCAGCGGCAACAGAAACGGATGCGCGCCCTGGGTGATACGCATCAACGCGCCGCCGATCACCGACAACCGGAACGAGTCGATCCGCAGCAGGGTCAGGTCCAGCAGCGGAGCGGGGTGGTGGCGTGCATGCCACAGATAGCCAATGGCCGCGCTGGCGCCGATCGCCAGCAGCCAGCTGGCCACGCCAAGACCGTCGTGCTGGCTGACCATCTCCAGGCCGAACAGCAGGCAGCCCAGCGCGGTGCCGCACAACACGAAGCCGCGCAGGTCGAACCGCGCCGGCACCGATTCGCTGGGAATCTCCGGGATGAAGCGGCGCATCAGCAGGAAACCGGCGATGCCGATCGGCACGTTGATGTAGAAGATCCAGCGCCAATCCAGATACGAGACGAAAAACCCGCCCAGCGGCGGGCCCAGCATCGGGCCGATGAAGGCCGGCACCAGCGTCCACGCCATCGCCGACACCAGGTGGCGGCGCTCCACCGTGCGCAGCAGGATCAGCCGGCCGAGCGGCGCCATCATCGCCCCGCCGGCGCCCTGCAACACGCGGGCGGCGACCATGGTGGGCAGGCTGTCGGCCAGCGAACACAGGATCGAGCCGCCGACGAACACCCAGATGGAGGCGCCGAACACCCGGCGCAGGCCGAAGCGGTCGGCGATCGCGCCGCTGGCCGGGATCAGCACCGCCAATGTCAGCAGGTAGCTGGTCATGGCAATGCTCATGGCCGGTGCGGCGACGCCGAAGTCGCGCGCCAGGGTCGGCAGCGCGGTCGCCAGCACGGTGGCGTCCATCTGCTCCATGAAGATGGCGCAGGCCAGGATCAGCGAAATGATGCGGTAATCGGGGTAGGACGGCGGCATGGCGCCGGCCTCGGACACGCTGGAGGACATCGGACTCTCGGTTGCCGGGCCACGTGGACGGCGCCGCAACGGCAGCCGGATCGGCCCGCGTCGCACGGTGTTGTGCGGCGCAACATGGCTATTGTCCGCGGGTGTGGGGTGGGGTTCAAGCGCACGTGGGTAACAGTGCGTGCTTGTCGGTGCAGACGCGGTGGTCTGGTGGCGGGTGTTGGCGTGATGCAAAGGTTTCGGCTAAGCGGCCGGTGATGAGGCGAGCGCGCGATGGCGATATAGGATGCGCGAAGTGATGCATCGTCGGCATGTTCTCCCCCCAGCTACCCGCACCCTCATCCGGCGCTGCGCGCCACCTTCTCCCGAAGGGAGAAGGATCAAGATGCCGCACGCGGACAGGGATCGCCCCTGGGGAAAGCCGCTCTCCCTGCGGGAGAGGGGGTGGGGTGAGGGTGCGGCGGAAGACAGCCAGCCTGACATCGCGAACGGGCACTTGTCTGAGCTCCCCAAATCAGCGCTGTGGCATCGGGCTGTCCCAGGCGTCCTTGATCTGCAGGATCTGCGGCAGCGCTTCGCGGAAATGCAGCACCAGGCGTGGTTCCAGCTGCTTGCCGGACATGCTTTCCAGCTTGCGCATGGCGTCTTCCACCGTCCACGGCGCCTTGTAGGCGCGCCGCCCGCACAGCGCGTCGAACACGTCGGCCACTGCCACGATACGTGCAGATTCGGGAATGGCATCGCCGGACAATCCCTTGGGATACCCGCTGCCATCCCAGCATTCATGATGATGCAGCGCGATTTCCGCGGCCAGCTGGAACACCGGCCCGCGTCCGTGGCGCAGCAGGTCGTGGCCGGCCTGCGGATGCTGCCGCACCACCGAGCGCTCGTGCTCGTCCAGCGCATCGGGCTTGTGCAGAATGCTGCCGGGCACGGCGATCTTGCCGGCGTCGTGCAAGGGTGCGGCATCCTGCAACAACTGCGCCTGCTGCGGCGACCAGCCCGCCGCTTCGGCCAGCACGCAGGCATACGCGGCCATGCGCCAGATATGTGCGCCGGTGTCCACATCCTGGCCCTGGCCGGCGGTGCCCAGCAGATGGATGGCATCGCGGTAGTGCTGCGCCAGGCGCCCGCATTCGGCCAGTTTGAGCTGGGTGCCGATGCGGGCCTTGAGCAGCGCGGGCGAGTAGGGCTTGCTGACGTAATCGGCGGCGCCCGCCTCCAGCCCGGCGCGTTCGTCGTGCGCGCTGTTGCGCGAGGTGACGAATAGGATGGGGATGGCGCTGCTGGAGGGCTGTTGCTTGAGCGTGCGTGCCACCGCGTAGCCGTCCATGTCCGGTAATTCCACGTCCAGCAGGATCAACGCCGGGCAATGCCGGCTCACTGCTTCCAGCGCTTCGCCACCCGATTTGGCATATACCAGCGGAAAGTCGTCGCGCAACAACTGGCGCAGCGTCGCCAGGTTGCTGGACTCGTCGTCGACACAGAGCAGGGGACGGGACGGCATGGAGAGGTCCTTGCAGCAGGCGCGGGAGATCGTCTTCAGCGTGGGTGGGTGGCCTGCCAGTCGCGCAGGGTGGCTTCGGCGCGGCGGAAATCGAAATCCTCCACCGCCCGTTGCAGTTCTTCCTGCAGCGTGCGCGCCAGGCGAGGCGCGCAGATCAACAGAGCATGGTCGATCTTGTCGGCATCGTCGCTGGCGAAGGCCGCTTCCAGGATCTGCACGCTGTCCGTATCGAGCGCGGTCTCGCCATCGTCGCCGCTGGCCGCGTCATCGTCGTGCTGCAGGAAGGCGCGAATCGCATCGGCCGTGCGCTGCATGATGTCCTGCAGCGCCGTCAATGCGGCGGTGATGTCATGGCCGTCCTCGATGCGCGTTTCCAGATCGCCTGCGGCGCCGGCCAGGGCCGGCAGCGCCAGCGACCCGGCCGCGCCGCGCAGCTTGTGCGCCATGGCGCCGATCGCCGGCAACTCGTTGTTGCGCAGATGCTCGGCCGCCACACCGGCCGGGTCCGGGTTTTCGCGCAGCAGCTTGCGCAGATAGCGAGCATACGGCTCGCGCTCGCGCCACAGGCTGCGCGCGCGCGGCGTCCAGCAGTTCCGGGTCGCTGTGCTGCCATTCCGGGCCATCGTTGCTGGCGGTCTCGTGCGGCAGCGACGGGATGCGGCGCATCCCCGGGTGCATGAAATGGCGGATCGCGGTGACCAGTTCCTCCACGTTGAACGGCTTGGCGATAAAACCGTTCATGCCGGCTTCCAGGGCTTTTTCCTGCTGCGGGCGGAAGGCGCCGGCAGTGAGGGCAATCACCGGCAGGCTGGCCAGGGCCGGGATCTGGCGCAGCCTGCGGGTGGCTTCGTAACCGTCCACCACCGGCATCTGCACGTCCATCAGCACCAGCTGGAACAGCTCCGGCGCGCGCTTGAGCACGTTGACCGCCTGCTCGCCATCGTGGGCGACGGTGACCATGGCGCCTTCGCCTTCGAGAATGCGCTGCGCCACCTCGCAATTGATTTCGCTGTCGTCCACCAGCAGCAGGTTCGCGCCTTCCAGTCGCCGCGCCACGAAGGTGGGCGCAGCAGGACGAGCGCCGGGGCGCGCGTCGGCCAGCTGTTCCACCAGGCGATGCAGTGCCCCGCTGGTCACCGGCTTGGTCATCACCGCGTCCAGGTCCTGCTGCTCGGGATGCTGCTCCAGCAGGCGGCGTTCGTAGGCGGTGACCATCACGATCACCGGATGCGGGCCGGGCGCGGCGCGCGCGCGGATCTGGCGTGCGATGGCCACGCCGTCGATGTCGGGCATGCGCCAGTCGAGCAGGAAGATGTCGTAGGGCTCGGCGGCCTGTTCGATCGCGGCCAATGCGGCCTGGCCGCTGGCCACCGCATCCACCCGCCAGCCAAGATCGGTGGCGATGCGCACCAGGTTGTTGAGCGCGGCATCGTGGTCGTCGGCGATCAGCACGCGCGGCATCGTCTCCGGCGGTGGCAGCGGTGCATCGCTCTGCGCGGCCGGCGGGGCGGATTTCTCCAGCGTCACCACGAAGTAGAACTCGCTGCCGCGGCCGGGCACGCTCTCCACTTCCAGTGCACCACCCATCAGCTCGATCAGCCGTCGGCTGATGGTCAGGCCCAGACCGCTGCCGCCGTAGCGCCGGCTGGTGGAGGTATCGGCCTGCAGGAACGGGGAAAAGATCAGGCTCTGCTTTTCCTTGGAAATGCCGATGCCGGTGTCGCGTACCGAAAACAGCAGCTTGACCTTGTTGGGGTCGCCGCTGGGGAAGCGCCGCACCGACAGCACCACTTCGCCCTGTTCGGTGAACTTGATCGCGTTGCCAACCAGGTTGACCAGCACCTGGTTGATGCGCAGTGCATCGCCCAGCAGCCAGCGGCTGTCGCGCGGCAAGGGCTCGACGATCATCTCCACCGGCTTGGCGCTGAGCGAGGAGCGCATCAGGTCGGCGATGTTGTCGAACAGCTGGTTGAGGTCGAATGGCGCACGCTCCAGGTCGATGCGCCCGGCTTCGATCTTGGAGAAGTCCAGGATGTCGTTGATGATCTCCAGCAGGCTGCGCGCGGAGCGGTCGATCTTGATGACCATGTCCTGGGCGGCGCCGGGAAGCTCGCTGCGTTGAAGCAGGTACAGCATGCCGAGGATGGCATTCATCGGGGTGCGGATTTCATGGCTCATGTTGGCCAGGAAATCGGACTTGGACTGGTTGGCGCTCTTGGCCGCATCCATCGCCAGCCGCAGCTGCTTCTCGTGCAGCTTCTGCTCGGTGAGATCCACCGCCACGCCGAGATAGCCGATCACCTGATCGTTGTCGTCGCGCAGGGTGCTCAGCGTCAGCAGCACCGGCAGGCGGCGACCGTCGTGGCTGACATAGGTCCACTCGCTGGTATCGCTACGGCCCAGGCTGGTCAGTGCGGCCACCGCTTCCAGTGTCGGCGCCACCGGCGTGCCGGTCTGTTCGGACAGCAGGTGCGCGCGCTCGTGCAGATCGTCGTGTTCGACGAACTGGCTGGCCTTGCGTCGGCCGATCACATCATCGGCGCTGTAGCCCAGCAGTTTTTCTGCGGCGGGATTGAACAGCGTGACAAATCCGCTGGAATCGGTGGCGATGATGGCGTAGCCGGCATGCGCCAGGATCGCGCGTTGCAGGACCGAGAACTTCACCAGCTCACTGGTGCGCTCGGCCACCTGGTGTTCGAGCGAGGCGTTGAGATCGACGATACGCTGGTGCGAGCGCACTCGCTCGGAGATGTCGCGGAAGAAATGCGAGTGACCGCTGAGGGTTTCGTTCGCTTCGATGATCGGCGCCTTGCTGGCCAGCACGTGCACCTGATGCCCGTCGCGGTGGCGCACGCTCAGCGCCGCAGACGCGTTGACCGGATGCGCCTGGTCGGGCTGGTCGATCTCCGGCATCGCATACGGTTGCGGCGACAGCAGCATGCCCAGATCCTGGCCGATCGCATCGTCCGCGGGATAGCCGAACATCGTTTCTGCGGCGGGATTCCAGTGCGTGATGCGGCCATCCGGGGTCTCGGCCACGATGGCTTCGCTGGAATGGCTGACCAGGGCTGCCAGTTCCATCTGCTTGCGCAGCACTTCCTCGCGGCGCAAGCCGTTGCTGAAGTACAGCCCCAGCAATGCAGCCAGCAGCGCCGAGGTTGCCATCACCAGTCCGCCGACCAGCCATGGCGGGGTCTGGTTGAGCGATGCGACGAAGCTGGCGGTGGGATGGGCGGTGATGACCCAGGTGCGGCCGTAGATGGGCAATAGCTGCACCACCGGCCGCCACCGCGCGCTGTCGCGGGTAGGCGTCCCGCTGCGGTAGAAGTTGTGGGTGGGCTCGTTGCGATCGGACAGATCCAGCGCCACGTCGTCGCGCTCGCCCAGTGCGCTGCGCACCATCTGCTCGACACTGAAGGGCGCATACACCCAGCCGTTGGTCGCTGCCATGCGCTGTTGCGGGGTCTGCAAGGGCATGCCTTCGCGATACACCGGCAGCAGCACCAGAAAGCCGCTTTCGCTGGGCACGCGGTAGCCCGACAGCGAGACCGGCGAGGTCATGGTCGGTTCGCCGCTGCGTGCGGCCTGCAGGGCTGCCGCACGTCGGCGCGGTTCGGATGCGATGTCCAGGCCGATGGGCCGGTTGCCGGACGATTCCGGCTCGAAATACAGCACGATGTAGCGCTCGCCATCCCACGGTGCCAGCGCGCGGCGATGGATGTCCGGCGCACCATCGGCACGGGCGGTTTCCAGGAACTGCGCCTCGTCGGCGGGGGGCACGCGATGGATATAGCCGTATCCCAGCACGCCGGGAAACTGGCGCGAATAATCCCGCGAGCGGCTGTACAAGGTAAAACGTTCCCGGCTGATGACCTCGCTGCCGGCGCCGATCACCACGCCGCGCGCACCGCGCAGGCCGTGCTCGAAGGTATACATGCGCTCGCTGATATTGCGCGCCAGAGTGCGCACCACATAGTGGAATCGCTGGTCGCGCTCCAGTTCGTTATGCCGTTGCAGCCACACGCCCGACGCGATGGCGGCGATCAATCCGGCAGCGAGAAGCAGTGCTGCACAGATAAAGGCACGGCGCCCATATTTCCTGCGCAGATTCCAACGGCCATTCGGCATGCTCGTTCCTTCGCCTTGCCTGTTGCGTGCCCAGTGTCCTGGCCGACGGTGACGTCGACCGCGTGGTACCGCTTGACGATCATCCGGCTGCGTACAAGTCTCCCCATGGCCTGCCTGCATTGCTGGTGGGCGCTCACCTTCGTTTCAGTGCATCAGAACGATAGCCAGATCGATAATGCGTGAAGGGCAAGACCGATCAGCCCGCCAACCAAGGTGCCGTTGAAGCGAATGTATTGCAGATCGCGTCCGACACCCAATTCCAATTGTTCGACGAGGTGACGTTCGTCCCAACTTTTCATCGTCGATGCAATATGGTCGGTGACCGATGCACGCAGCCGTGTGGTGAGTTTGTCCGCAGCCTGCAGCATGTGCTGGTTGAGTGCCTCGCGCAATGACGGATCCTGCGACAGCGCCTGGCCGAGCGACTGCATGGAGCGCTCCAGGTGCGCGGCCATCGACGATTCCTCGCGTGCCAGGTCGTTGCGCAATGCCGTGCGGATTTCGCCCCACAGGCCCTGCACGTGGTCCTGCAATGCCGGATGGTCGATCACGCGCTGCTTGAGCGCTTCCACGCGTTCGGCCATGTCCGGCTCATCGCGCAGCCGCGCGATGTAGCCCTGTAACCAGGTTTCGTAGTCGCGCCTGAGTGGATGCTCGGGTGTGGTGAGGATGTCCTGCAATTCTTCGATCGCTGCACGTGCCATGCGGTCGGCCAGTGAGTCGCCGATCTCTTCGATCGGCTTGACCCAGTTCACAGTGCCGACCAGCTTGGGCCATTCGCGCCGTGCGTAGCGCACGATCAGTGCCGAGGCGCGGGTCTTGACCTGTTCCTGGTCCAGCCACTCGCCCAGCCGCAGCAGCACTTCGTCCAGCAGTTTCTGGTGGCGCCCATCGGTGGTGAGCAAGGCCATGACATCGCCAACGGTGACGGCCGCATTCCACTTGCGCAGGCGGTCCATCACGAAGCGCTGGATCGCACGCCGCACCGCGGCCTCGTCCAGCAGCTCCAGCGCCTGCAGCATCCAGCCGCGCGCCATCTGCGCCAGCATGCGCGACTGCTCGGGCTTGGCCAGCCATTCGCCGAGCCGGCTGGCCGGGTCGAAGACGCGCAGCTTTTCCATCAACGCATCCGGGGCGAGGAACTGGTCGCGCACGAACACCGCCAGGCCGTCGGCCAGCCGCTCCTTGCCGCGCGGCAGGATGGCAGTGTGCGGGATCGGCAGACCCATCGGATGGCGGAACAGGGCCACCACCGCGAACCAGTCGGCCAATGCACCGACCGTGGCCGCTTCGCAGAAGGCCGAGACCCAGGCCCAGATGCCGTGCTCGCCCATCAGGTGGCTGACCAAAAAGCCGGCGAACATGGCCAGCAGCAAGGCCACGGCCAGCAATTTCATGCGCTGCAACTGGGCGCGGCGGGGATCGGCGGGGCGGGGCGTGCTGGGGCTGGGTTTCATGTCCGGAGTGTACCCAGTCGCTTGAGCAGGACATGTCCACGGCCGCGCTTGATGACGCATGCAGCGGTTGAGTGCGGCCAGCCAGCGCGAGAAGGCGAGAGGATATGCGGCACGCCCGGTGGGTGGCGCGTTCGCGTGTCGCGGCATTGCCGGTCAGGCCGCGACACGGCAGGGCATGCCTGGCGGTTGCGATGGCTTGCATGCAGTCACTGCCTGTGCAGCGCAGGGTCTGTGCGAGGCGATCACTGGCTGATGCGTGGAGTGGCGGCCCGCTGGTGCACGGTGTTGTTGCAGGGAAAGCGTCGTCGCGCCAAGGGCACCTCCCATGGGCACTTGCAGCGGAGCGGTGGTGGGCTCTTCGGCAGTCGCGATTGTGGTGGTGCTGGCCGGGCAGGGGGGCGCTTGCGTCTGTGGCTTTACACGAAAGCCCCATCGCGCCCAGGGGCGCTCCTACGACGGGCAACGGGGCTAGGCGGGCTGCCCAAAGCGTGCCACTGGCGATTGCGACGACGTCGAAAAACAGGTAGGAGCGCCCCTGGGCGCGACGAGGCGTCACCGGTGTCGGCCCATCGCAGCCAGGCGCGCGCCGGCGAGTCCGAACGATTGCCCGTACTACCTGCGCCTGTGCCGCGTCGCGCGCTCAGCCGCGCAGCCTCTCCAACTGCGCTTGCAGGGCGGCGACCTTGGACTGCAGCGCGGCGTTCTCGTTCTCCAGTTCGGTGACGCGGCGCTGCAAGGCCGTGAGGTCGCGGCGTTCGGCCTCGCCACCGTCGGCCTCGTCGGCCTTGGGCTTGCGCTTGGCATCGCGCACGCGCTTGGCCGCCTGCTTGAGCTCGGCCTTGCCGGCCTGCGCGGCGGCGCGCTGTTCGTCTTCGGACAGGGTGGCTACCGCAGCGGCGGCGCTGATCGAGATCTCGCCCGCCTTGACCGCCTGCACCACTTCCGGGGCGGCCTGCTTGTGGATGCGCTCGATCATGACCACCTGGTTGCTGCTCAGGCGCGCCTCGCGTGCCAGCTCGGCGCGGCTGACCGGGGTGGAGGTTTCTTCCCACGGTGGGCTGTCGGTGTCCTCGGCAGCGTGCGCGGCGGGGGTGTCGCGCACTGCGCTGTCGTCACCGTCGGTCTGTGCATGCGCGTTGGCCACCACCGGCGCCTCGGCGGCGGCATCGGCCTCGCGCTGGATACGCTGGCGTGCGGCCAGGATCTCGCGCTTGCGCAGTGCCAGCACGCCGCGCTGGAAGTCGGAGACGCTGCGCCGGCCCAGGTGCTGCTCGATCATCCACAGATGCACGTCCTGCATCGACTGGAAGCGCGGATTCTGCACGGTCTGGAACGGCAGCCCGTGCTTCTGGCAGATGCCATAGCGGTTGTGGCCGTCCACCAGCACCTCCCCCCACAGCACCAGCGCGTCGCGGCAGCCTTCGGCCAGCAGGCTGCGCTCCAGCGCCTCGTGCTCATCGGGCGTCAGCGGGTCGATATAAGCCTTGAGTTCTTCTTTGACAAGGATGTTCATGCGGCAACTGCGGGGGAGTACGGGGCCGGCATTGTAGTGAGCCTGCCCCGGCTTTGCGCGCTTGACGCGGCGCCTGCGCGCGTGACACGCGTGCGCCCGGTGCGCGCCCTGCCACTGGATGGCCGCGGCCTGCGCGCGGGCCGCGGGCGGTGCGTGTGGCCTGCCGGGCAAGGCGATCCGCACCGCCCAGGCGAGCGGACCACAAGCGGGCAGATGGCGTCGCGGACACGCTGGGCGACTGCCCGGCCTGGCGGCATCAGTCCAGCGTGCGCAGGATCCCGGCCAGGGTCTGGACCATCTGCCCGATCTGCTCCTGGGTCACGATCAGCGGCGGCGACAGTGCGATGACATCGCCGGTGACCCGCACCAGCAGGCCGCCTTCGTGGAAGCAGCGCTCGAACGCGGCATAGCCACGTGCCCCCGGCGCACCGTCGCGTGGCGCCAGCTCGATCGCACCGATCAGGCCGATGGTGCGGATGTCGATCACATGCGGCAGCCCACGCAGGCCGTGCAGCGCCTGTTCCCAGTGCGGGCCGAGCGTGATCGCGCGCTGGAACAGGCCTTCTTCGGCGTAGGTGTCCAGCGTGGCCAATGCTGCCGCGCAGGCCAGCGGATGGCCGGAGTAGGTATAGCCGTGGAACAGTTCGATCGCCGCCTCCGGTCCGCGCATGAAGGCATCGTGGATGGCGGTGTTCACCAGCACCGCGCCCATCGGCACGGTGCCGCTGGTCAGCCCCTTGGCGGCGGTGATGATGTCCGGGGTGACGCCGAAGCGCTGCGCCGCAAATGCCTCGCCGACCCGACCGAAGCCGGTGATCACCTCGTCGAACACCAGCACGATGCCGTGACGGTCGCAGATCTCGCGCAGCCGCTGCAGGTAGCCTTCCGGCGGCAGGATCACCCCGGCCGAGCCGGACACCGGCTCGACGAACACCGCGGCAATGGTGGAGGCATCGTGCAGGGCGATCAGCCGCTCCAGATCGTCGGCCAGCTCCGCGCCATGCGCCGGCAGCCCGCGCGAATAGGCGTTGCGCTGCAGGTCCAGGGTGTGGCGCAGATGGTCGGTGCCGGCCAGCAGCGGGCCGAACCACTTGCGGTTGTTGGGCAGCCCGCCGATCGACATGCCGCCGAAACCCACCCCGTGATAGGCCTTCTCGCGGCCGATGAAGCGGATGCGCTGGCCCTCGCCACGCAGCCGGTGATAGGCCAGCACGATCTTCATCGCGCTGTCCACCGCTTCGGAGCCGGAGTTGGTGAAGAACACATGCCCCAGCCCCGGCGGGGCGATCGCCGCCAGCCGCTGCGCCAGCACGAACGGCAGCGGTGAGCCCATCTGGAAGGTGGGCGCGAAATCCAGCGTGCCGGCCTGGTCGCGGATCGCCGCCACGATGCGCTCGCGGCCATGCCCGGCATTGCAGCACCACAGCCCGGCGGTGCCGTCCAGGATCTGGCGGCCGTCGACGTCCCGGTAATACATGCCGGCTGCCGAGGTCAGCAGGCGAGGGCGCGCCTTGAACTGGCGGTTGGCGGTGAACGGCATCCAGAACGCGTCCAGCTGCGGCGGCGCCTGCAACGCGTGGGCGGTCTCGTGCGAAGGGTGGTCGTGCATCGCAGGCTCCATAACGGGGATGGCCCGACTCTACGGCAGCCTGCGCCCTGGCCGTCACCCCGGCCGATGCCCGGCCGCTCGTCGCACCGCACCAGCCAACGCTGGCAGCAGCGCCATCTAGTCAATAAGGACTAGTCAATTAGTCGCACAGCCGGCCGCTAACGACGAGGAAGGCTTGCGTGGCGTGGGTGTGGCAATGCGATGGAACGCTGCGAGGCGATGCCGAGCATTGCAATGACGCGAGGATCGCCGATGATGCGCCAGACCGGCGCCTGGCGGGGCTGATTGTTGTCGCCGGCCTGATCGCACCATGCCACTCCATCGCAGCCGTCAATCGTATTCATCGCAGTTCATCGCACTTTTATTTGGGGAAATGGGAATGACGCAAGGGTCCACCGTGGCGACAGCCAGCGGCGCTGACGCCGGTCTGCTGTCCAAGGAGCGCATCGTTGCGCGTCCTGGATTCAATCGTTGGCTGGTGCCGCCGGCAGCGCTGGCGATCCACCTGTGCATCGGCATGGCATACGGCTTCAGCGTGTTCTGGTTGCCGTTGTCCAAGGCGCTGGGCATCACTGAGTCGATCGCGTGTCCGGCCGACATGAGCCTGTTCGCGCGTGTGGTGGCCACCACCTGCGACTGGAAGATCAGCGAACTGCAGTGGATGTACACGCTGTTCTTCGTGCTGTTGGGGTGCTCGGCGGCGATCTGGGGCGGCTGGCTGGAACGTGCCGGCCCGCGCAAGGCCGGCGTGGTCTCGGCGCTGTGCTGGTGCGGCGGCCTGGTGATCTCGGCAGCCGGTATCCACTTCCATCAGATTTGGATGCTGTGGCTGGGCTCGGGCGTGATCGGCGGTATCGGTCTGGGCCTGGGTTACATCTCGCCGGTGTCGACCCTGATCAAATGGTTCCCCGACCGCCGCGGCATGGCGACCGGCATGGCCATCATGGGCTTCGGTGGCGGCGCGATGATCGGCAGCCCGCTGGCCGATGCGCTGATGCGCCATTTCGCCACCCCTACCTCGGTGGGCGTGATGGAAACCTTCCTGGTGATGGCGGCGCTGTACTTCGTCTTCATGATGGCCGGCGCGTTCGGCTACCGCGTGCCGCCGAGCGGCTGGACCCCGGCCGGCTGGACTGCGCCGGTGGCCAGCAGCAACGCGATGATCACCGCCAACCATGTGCACGTAAAGAAGGTCTGGGGCATCCCGCAGTTCTGGTTGCTGTGGGGCGTGCTGTGCCTGAACGTTTCGGCCGGTATCGGTGTGATCGGCATGTCCTCGCCGATGCTGCAGGAAGTGTTCGGCGGCCGCCTGATCGGTGTGGACATCGGCTTCGGCAGCCTGGACCCGACCCAGCTGGCCAGCATCGCGGCCATCGCGGCCGGCTTCACCGGCCTGCTCAGCCTGTTCAACATCGGTGGCCGCTTCTTCTGGGCCAGCATGTCCGACAAGCTCGGCCGCAAGAACACCTACACGCTGTTCTTCGTGCTGGGTATCTGCCTGTACGCGGCAGCGCCGTCGGCCGGTGGCGTGGGCGGTATCGCGCTGTTCGTGGGCATCTTCTGCATCATCCTGTCGATGTACGGCGGCGGCTTCGCCACCATTCCGGCGTATCTGGCCGACCTGTTCGGCACCCAGATGGTGGGCGCCATCCACGGCCGTCTGCTGACCGCCTGGGCCACCGCCGGCATCCTCGGCCCGGTGGTGGTGGGATACATGCGCGAGTACCAGCTGGCCCACGGCAGCCCGCCGTCACAGGTCTACAACACCACCATGTACATCCTCGCCGGCATGCTCGTGCTCGGCCTGATCTGCAATCTGCTGGTGCGCCCGGTGGCCGCGCGTCATTTCATGACGCCCGACGAACTGGCGCGCGAAAAGCAGCTGGCGCACGAAAAGGTCGACCGCAGCGGGCACGCGGTGCTGCCGCCGGAGCAGATGGCGCGTATCGGTCACGGCGGCAATCCCGCGCTGGTGGCGTTTGCCTGGTTGGCAGTGGGTATCCCGATGCTGTTCGGCATCTGGGTCACGCTGCAGAAAGCCTTCGTGCTGTTCCATTGAGGTGAGATGACCACCCCGTCTTCCCGCTCGGTGCGCCCTGGCAGTGTGGTGCGCACGGTGTTCCGCCATCGCGGCGGGCGCGGTGCCACGGTGCAGGACCAGGTGGCGGCCGAAATGCCGGTCGCGCTGATCTACAACCAGGTGCCGTTCGCGGTGATGATGGCCACGCCGGAAGACCTGGAAGACTTCGCACTGGGATTCTCGCTGAGCGAGGGCATCATCGACCGCCCGCAGGACCTGCGCGTGGTCGCGGTGGAGACCTTCCTGGAAGGCGCTTCGCTGCAGATCGAGATCCCGCCCGAGCGCGCCGCCGCGTTGGACCAGCGGCGGCGCAACCTGGACGGGCGCAGCGGTTGCGGGGTGTGCGGTAACGAGTCGATCGAGGCGGTGCTGCGCGTGCCTCCGGTCGTGCACTCCGAACTGCGGATCGAGACGGATGCATTGGCGCGCGCGCTGGCTGGGCTGCACGCGCAGCAGCCAATCGCCGCGCAGACCGGCGCGGTGCACGCGGCCGGGTGGGCCGATGCCGAGGGTGGGGTGCGGCTGGTGCGCGAAGACGTCGGCCGGCATAACGCCTTGGATAAGTTGATCGGTGCATTGGCGCACGCGCGCATC
The DNA here is from genome assembly GCF_000454545.1 of Xanthomonas cassavae CFBP 4642. NCBI lineage: Bacteria > Pseudomonadati > Pseudomonadota > Gammaproteobacteria > Lysobacterales > Lysobacteraceae > Xanthomonas > Xanthomonas cassavae. Next base: position 2,958,808 of record NZ_CM002139.1, on the reverse strand, counting down.
GATGCATCGCAGGGATTTGCGGTCGTCACCAGCCGCGCCAGTTACGAGATGGCCATGAAAGCCGCGCAGGCCCGGATACCGCTGCTTGCAGCGATCTCCGCGCCCACCGCGCTGGCGATCGGCCTGGCCGACAGTACGGGCCTGACCCTGATCGGGTTTGCCCGCGATCACGATTGTGTCGTTTACAGCCATCCGCAGCGCCTGAACCTGGGCGTTGCAGTGGGAGAGCCCGCATGAGCAAGAAGACCATCAAGCAGTACGACAATCCCGCTGGCGGCTGGGGCGCATTGCGCTCGGTCGCCAAGCACCTGATGGAACAGGACATCGCGGTGCAGGGCGCCAAGACGCTGCTGCACGCCAACCAGCCGGATGGCTTCGACTGCCCCGGCTGCGCCTGGCCCGACCGCGATCACACCTCCACCTTCGAATTCTGCGAGAACGGCGCCAAGGCCGTGGCGGCCGAATCCACCGCGCGCCGTGCCGGGGCCGAGTTGTTCGCCTCGCACAGCGTCGGCCTGTTGTCGCAGTACAGCGACTACTGGCTGGAAGGGCAGGGCCGCCTGACCCAGCCGATGCGCTACGACGCGGCCACCGACCACTATGTGCCGGTGAGCTGGGACGATGCCTTCGCGCACATTGCCAGCCATCTCAACGGCCTGGCGAGCCCGGACGAGGCGATCTTCTACACCTCCGGGCGCACCAGCAACGAGGCGGCGTTCCTGTACCAGTTGTTCGTGCGCGAGTTCGGCACCAACAACTTCCCCGACTGCTCCAACATGTGCCACGAGCCCTCCGGCACCGCGCTGCGGTCGCAGATCGGCGTGGGCAAGGGCACGGTGTCGCTGCACGATTTCGAACTGGCCGATGCCATCTTCATTTTCGGCCAGAATCCCGGCACCAATCATCCGCGCATGCTGGGCGAGTTGCGCCAGGCCTCCAAGCGCGGCGCAGCAATTGCGGCGTTCAATCCGCTGCGTGAGCGCGGGCTGGAAAAGTTTGCCGACCCGCAGGACAAGCTGGAGATGCTGCACAACGGCTCCACGCGCATCGCCTCGGATTATTTCCAGCTCAAGATCGGCGGCGACCTGGCCGCGATCAAGGGCATCATCAAGCATGTGCTCGAACGCGATGCGCAGGCACAGCGCGACGGCACGCCGCGGTTGCTGGATCTGGAGTTCATCGCCGAGCACACCGCCAACTTCGACGCCTTCGCCGCCGATGTGCATGCGGAAAGCTGGGGCACCATCATCGAAGAATCCGGCCTGGACGAGGCGGCGCTGCGCAAGGCCGGCGAGATCTATCTGAAGGCCGAGCGTGTGATCGCGTGCTGGGGCATGGGCATCACCCAGCACAAGCATTCGGTGGCCACCATCCACATGATCACCAACCTGTTGTTGCTGCGTGGCCATCTGGGCCGCCCCGGCGCAGGCGTGTGCCCGGTGCGTGGGCATAGCAACGTGCAGGGCGACCGCACGATGATGATCTACGAAAAGCCGCCGGCCGCGTTCCTGGACAAGCTGCAGTCGGTGTTCGGCTTCGCGCCGCCGCGGGCCGACGGCTTCGACACCGTTGGTGCCATCGAAGCGATGCTGGATGGGCGCGGCAAGGTGTTCTTCGCAATGGGCGGCAACTTCGCTGCGGCCACGCCGGATACCGATGCCACCCACCGCGCGCTGCGCAACTGCGAGCTCACCGTCCACGTCACCACCAAGCTCAATCGCAGTCACCTGGTGCACGGACGCGATGCGTTGATCCTGCCATGCCTGGGGCGCACCGAAATCGATATCCAGGAGGCCGGCTCGCAAGGCGTGACGGTGGAAGATTCGATGAGCATGGTGCACCTGTCGGCCGGCATCAATCCGCCGGCCTCGCCGGACCTGTTGTCCGAGCCGGCGATCGTGGCACGCATGGCCGAAGCCACCCTGGGAGCGCGCAGCGCGATCCGCTGGCGCTGGCTGGTGGGCGACTACGACCGCATCCGCGACCTGATCGCGCAGGTGTTCCCGGACTTTGCCGACTTCAACCAGCGGGTGCGCACGCCGGGCGGCTTCCGCCTGTCCAATACCGCGCGCGACCGTAACTGGGGCACTCCCGAGCAGCGTGCGGTGTTCAAATCGCATGCGGTGCCGACCGACAACCCGATCCATCGTGCGCGGCGTTCGCGTGGCGATCAGATGGTGTTTACGCTGGCCACCACGCGCTCGCATGACCAATACAACACCACCATCTACGGCCTGGACGATCGCTACCGCGGCGTGTTCGGCGAGCGCCGCGTGCTGTTCATCAATGGTGCCGACATCGCGGCACTGAACATGAAGGCCGGCGACTGGGTGGACCTGGAAAGTCTGTGCGAGGACGGCATACGCCGCGAGGCGCGGCGTTTCCTGCTGGTGGACTACAACATCCCGCGTGGCTGCCTGGCGGCCTATTACCCGGAAACCAACGCGCTGGTGCCGCTGTCCAGCTTCGCCGACGAAGCGCGCACGCCTACCTCCAAGTCGATTCCGGTGATCGTGCTGCCGCATCGCGCCGAGACCGCCGATGCGGCGCCGCGCGACATCGGGGCCGTGCTTGTCCGCTGATCCGCAGCTCACCGCACAGCTGTTGCACGCCCTGGCCGACGCGCCTCAGGGCGTGTCTCTGGCGAAGTTGTGCAAGCAGCTGGGCGTGCGTATGAGCGTGCTGCTGCGCACGCTCGCCTGGCTGGGGACGGCAAACCTGGACGGTGAACCGGGTCCGGACTGGGTCCGCGTAGAAGAGCGTGGCGAACGGCAATTTGCGGCGATCACTGCTGCCGGTCTGGTTGAGCATGTGAAACGTGTAACGGCGCAAGCGCCGCAGGGTGGTTGAGCGATCTTTTCGTTTTGATGAAGAGCTGGCGGTGTTTTGGATTTGGTTGGTACCGCATCCAGGAACGACGAGGGTCACGGGTTAGAGCCGAAAGCGTCGTTGGGCTCGCGCGCGGTGCCCTCACCGGTTGCGGGACACGTCGTGAACCCATTCCTGGGGGCTCGATGGCGGCATTGATGCCGTCAACGGTCCGGCAATCGGCGAGGACGGCCTGCCCACAGCACTGTCGGTCACGCCTGTAACTTTTTACCAACCGGTCCGCCTGCGCAAAGCGCTGCCGCGATCTGCCAGAATCGGCCGTCTTGTTCCCGGATGCCGATCGCCGATGACTGCCGCAGCGCCGCTTGTCACGCCCTCCAATTCGCCTGCGCGTGTGCTGTTTGCCAGCCTGATCGGCACCACCATCGAGTTCTTCGATTTCTATATCTACGCCACTGCGGCGGTGCTGGTGTTCCCGACGTTGTTCTTCCCGGCCGGCAACGGCAATGCGGCGATGCTGCAATCGCTGGCCACGTTTGCGGTGGCCTTCATCGCGCGGCCGGTGGGCTCGGCGGTGTTTGGCCACTTCGGCGACCGCATTGGCCGCAAGGCCACGCTGGTGGCGGCGTTGTTGACGATGGGCCTGTCCACGGTGGCGATCGGCCTGTTGCCCGGTTATGCGCAGATCGGCGTGCTGGCGCCGGCGCTGCTGGCGGTGTGTCGCTTCGGCCAGGGTCTGGGCCTGGGCGGCGAGTGGGGCGGGGCGGTGCTGCTGGCCACCGAAAACGCGCCGCCCGGCAAGCGGGTCTGGTACGGCATGTTTCCGCAGCTGGGCGCGCCGCTGGGCTTTCTGCTGTCCACTGGTACGTTCTTGGGCATGGGGGCGTTGCTGGACGATGCCGACTTCCTGGCGTGGGGGTGGCGGGTGCCGTTCCTGGCCAGCGCGCTGCTGGTGCTCACCGGCCTGTGGGTGCGCCTGAGCATCACCGAAACCCCGGATTTCCAGAAGACCCTGGACCGCAAGACGCGCGTACGCCTGCCGCTGGGCACCGTGATCTCGCAGCATTGGCCGGCGTTGATCGTGGGCACCCTGGGTGCGTTCGCCACCTTCGTTCTGTTTTATCTGATGACCGTCTTTGCGCTGGGCTATGGCACCAAGACCCTGGGCTACGACAAGGAGCAGTTCCTGCTGCTGCAGGTGGCCGGCATCGTGTTTTTCGCGCTGGGGATCCCGTTGTCGGCAAAGTTCGGCGACCGCCATGGCGCGCCGCTGGCGATGATGCTGGCCAGCATCGCCATCATCGCGTTCGGGCTGGCGTTCGCGCCGTTGTTCCAGGCCAATCATCCGCTGCAGGTGCTGGGCTTCCTGTCGCTGGGATTTTTCTTCATGGGCCTGACCTACGGCCCCTGCGGCACGCTGCTGGCGCAGCTGTATCCCACCGAGGTGCGTTACACCGGCGCATCCTTGTCGTTCAACCTGGCCAGCATCCTGGGCGCGGCACCGGCACCGTATGTGGCCACCCAGTTGGCAGAACGCTATGGCGTACGCGCGGTGGGCTATTACCTTGGAAGTGCCGCGGTGCTGAGCCTGATCGCGCTGATGGTGGCGCACAGATCGCGTCGTAGAAAGGGCGTTGCGTGGGCGTGAATCTGCAGATCCGTAGGAGCGCACCCGGGCGCGACGGGGCGGTACCGATAACGCCCATTCGCGCCCGGGTGCGCTCCTACAGGACGATCGCTGTGGCTGGCTGGAGCTGATCTGAGGTGCGCTTGAATGCGCAGTGACGTTGCGACGTCGATCAGCTCGCCAGGCGGACCTGGTTGCGGCCGCCGGCCTTGGCCAGGTACAGGTACTTGTCGGCCTCGCCGAGCAGGTGATGCAGCGATTGCCCGCTCTCGCTGGCAATGCACACGCCAATGCTCACCGTCATGCTCAGCGTTTCGTCGCCGATACGCACGCGCAATGCGCTGATGCGTTCGCGCAGGGTCTCGAAGTAACTGGTGGCGTTGGCTGCATCGAGCCCGGGTACCAGCAGGCAGAATTCCTCGCCGCCGAAGCGCGCCACTAGATCCTGCGGACGCGCATGCCCGGACACCGAGGCGGCCACCGCGCGCAGCGCCTGGTCGCCGGCTTCGTGGCCCCAGGTGTCGTTGATGTGCTTGAAGTGGTCGATATCCAGCATCGCTGCGGTGACCGTCTGGTCCTGCGACAGCAGCTTGGGGATCACCCGCTGGCTCTGTTCCAGGAAATAGCGCCGGTTCGGCAAGCCAGTGAGGAAGTCGCGCGTGGCCAGGTCCTGCAGCGTGCCGATCAGTTCCAGCTGGTCCACGTTCTGCGAGACACGGCAGAAGAATTCCTCGCGCGAGAAGGGCTTGCGCAGGAAGTCGTTGGCACCGTTCTTGAGGAAGCGCGGGATCAGCGACGAATCGCTGTTGCCGGAGATGCCGATCACCGCCACCTTGTCGCGCGAGCGGATCGCACGCAGCCGGCGGGTGAATTCCACCCCTTCCATGCCGGGCATTTCCTGGTCGACAATGGTCAGGCGGATACCGGGATCGCGCTCGATCGCTTCCAGGCCGGCTGCGCCGTCGGCAGCCAGCACCACGCGGTAGCCGTACATCGACAACAACGCTGCCGCGTAGGTGCGGGCAGACAGCGAGTCGTCCACGACCAGTGCGCCGATGCGGCGGTTGCGCTCCAGGCGCTGCACCAGCCAGGCCAGATATTCGATGCTGCCCGGTGCGTTCTTGAGCACGTAGTCGATGATCTGCTGCTGCAGCACGCGCTGGCGCAGGTCCTCGTCGTACACGCCGCTGACCACCACGGTGGGCAGGTTGCGCGACAGGAAGAACTCCACCACCTTGTCGCGGTCGCCGTCGACCAATACCAAGCCGGTCAGGACCAGGAACCAGCCATCTTCTTCGTCGAGCACGCGCGCCGCTTCGGCCAGGGTCGAGACGACCGTGACCGGCAGTTCCACGCGTTGCTCGATGGCTTCGCGCAGCATGCTGGTGAACGTGCGTGAGTTCTCCACCAGCAACACGCGTTGCGGCAGAACTGCACTTTCACTATTGCGATGTAGGGTACCTGGAGACATCGGCTGGCCGTGTGGATCGAACCGTCAGATCAGCTAACGGCTCTGCCCGCCAAAACTTGAGCGCTGCGTCGCAGCCTGTGCGCGGTGCCGGCGGTGGCGTTCACCACAGGGCGTCGCGCAGCCGGTACCAGCTCATGGCGGCCACCAGCAACGGGGTGCGCAGCCGTTGTCCGCCCGGGAACGGCCGGTGCGGAATGCGGGAGAACACGTCCAGGCGCCGGCTCTGGCCGGCGATGGCCTCGGCGATGACCTGGCCGGCCAGGCCGGTCGCCGCGACGCCGTGGCCGGAGAAGCCTTGCGCGAAATACAGGTTCGGCGCGAGCCGGCCCCAGTGCGGGGCGCGGTTGCGGGTGATGTCCACGTAGCCGCCCCACACGGTCTCCAGCGGCACGTCGCGCAGCTGCGGGAAGACGGTGTGCATGCGCCGGGTCATCAGGCGCTGCAGGCCCGGCGGCGGACGCGACGAATAGCTGGCGCGCCCGCCGAACAGCAGCCGGTGATCGGCGCTGAGCCGGTAATAGTCCAGCGCCCAATTGGTATCGGCCACCGCCATGCCGTTGCCGATCAGCGCGCGTGCACGCGCCGCGCCCAGGGGCGGCGTCGCGCCGACATAGGTGCCCACCGGCATGATGCGCTGCTCCAGCGGCGGGGCGATGCCGTGCAGCAAGGCGTTGCCGGCAATCACCCCGAAGTCTGCGCTAACGCTGCCCTCGGCGGTGTGCATCGTGACCGATGCACCACCGTCCTGCCGGGTCACCACCGAGTCTTCGAAGATGCGCACCCCGGCGGCCAGCGCGGCGCGCGCCAGGCCAAAGGCGTAGGCCAGCGGATGCAGATGGCCGCTGGCCGCATCGAACATCGCGCCCAGGTACAGCGGGCTGTCCAGCACCTGTCGGGTGCGGACGCGATCCCACCATTCCAGCGGGTAGCCGTAGCGCTCGGCCATGCGCACGATGCCGTGCTGCAGGGCGCGTACCTGGCGCGGCTTCAATGGCACATGCGCATGCCCGTCGCGCCAGTCGCAGGCGATGGCGTGGCGCTGGATGCGCTGGCGCAGCAGCTGCATGCCGTCGCGCGAAAAATCGAACAGCAGGCGCGCATCCGCATCGCCGACCAGCGCTTCCAGCGTGTCCTGCTCGCAGCCGTAGCCGACGATGGCCTGGCCGCCGTTGCGTCCGGACGCGCCCCAACCGATGCGCCTGGCCTCCAGCACGACCACCCGATAGCCGGCTTCGGCCAGCGTCAGCGCGGCCGTCAGGCCGGTATAGCCGGCGCCGAGGATGCAGACATCGGCCTGCAGCGCGCCCTGCAGGCGCGGCTGGGCGGGCAGCGCCGGCGCGCTGCGCGCATACCAGCTGTCCGGATACCCGCTGCCCGGTGTTTCACTGGTGGTTGCAGCCGGGCTGCCCATCACACGGTGCGCAGGTACCGGGCGTAGTCCAGGTCCGGCACCAGCGCCTGGTAGTCGAACAGCTCACGCTGCTTCTGCTGGCCGAACACCTGCCGGAATTGCCTGCCGAACTGGGCGTCGATGAAATCGCTGCCCAGGAACGCATCCACCGCGCCCTGCCAGGCGCGCGGCCGGAACACCGAGTGCGCATAGGCATTGCCCACGATCGGAGCAGTGGGCTCGCCGGGCTGTTGCAAGCCGTCCAGCATGGCCGCCAGCACCGCGGCGGCCACCAGGTACGGATTGGCATCGGCGCCAGCAATGCGGTGTTCGATACGGGTGTTGCGCGCATCGCTATGCGGAATGCGCAGCGCCACCGTGCGGTTATTGAAGCCCCAGCTGGCATCCAGCGGCACGAACGCGTTGCTGACGAAGCGGCGGTAGCTGTTGGCATGCGGGGCGAACAGCAGCAGGCAGGCGTCGGCATGCCGCTGCAGTCCGGCAATGGCGTGCCGCAGCGCGGCGGCCGGCGCGTCGGCGCCGCCGGCCAGCACGTTGTTGCCTTCCTCATGCAGAAGGCTCACATGCAGATGCAGGCCGCTGCCGGCCTGATCGGGGAAGGGCTTGGCCATGAAGCTGGCGAGCGTGCCTTGCTGCTGCGCAATGGCCTTAATGGTGCGCTTGAGCAGGATCGCCTCATCGCAGGCCGCTACCGCATCGGCGCGATGCTGCAGGTTGATCTCGAACTGGCCCGGCGCGTACTCGGCCACCGCGGTGTCGGCGGGAATGCCTTGCTGGCGGCACGCAGCGGTGACCGCGTCGGTGAAGTCACGCTGGTCGTCCAGGTCCTGTAACGCATACACCTGGGTGCTGGCGCTGCGGGCGCCGGTGACCGGGTCGCGCGGGGTCTGCGGGCGGCCCTGCGCATCGGGCACCGCATCGAACAGGTAGAACTCCAGTTCCACCGCAATCACCGGGGTCAAGCCCCGCGCGGCGAAGCCGGCCAGCACGCGCTGCAGCACCGCGCGCGGCGCCACCTCGAACAGCTGGCCCTCGGGGGTGTGCATCGCCAACAGCAGCTGCGCCATCGGTTGCGGTGCCCACGGCACCGGTCGCAGCGAACCGGCGATCGGCCGGCAGATGCGGTCGGCATCACCGATCGCATACCCCAGCCCGGTTTCTTCCACGGTATTGCCGGTGATATCGGTGGCGATCAGCGACATCGGCAGGCACACGCCATCGCGGTACACCTTGCCCAGGGTGTCGGCGGTGATGCGCTTGCCGCGCAGCACGCCGTTGGTGTCGGGCAACAATAGGTCCACCGAGGCACAGCCGGGGATGCGCGCCAGCGTGGCGGCGTCGGCGGCGGGCAGGGACGCGACGGGGTTCTCGGAAGCCATGGGCACCACCTGCAAAGTCGCCGCCAGCCTAGCAAAGCGCGCGTGAGCCGTCGCAGGCGCGCGAGGTGGTGGCGGTGGCAATGGCGGCGGTGGCGCGGTAAGTTCGGATGCACCTGCTGATCAACGCACCGCACCGGGATGTCTGCATGGCTGTCGTACCGCTGGTCGGGTTGCCGACCGATCGCATCGCGCAGGGGCCGCATCCGTTCCTGGCGGCCGGCGAAGAATACGTGCGCGCGGTGGTGGAAGCGGCCGGGGCCATGCCGGTGCTGCTGCCCAGCCTGCAGCCCACGCTCGATGCCGCCGTGTGGCTGGAGCGCCTGGATGGCCTGTTGCTCACCGGGGCGGTCAGCAATATCGAGCCGCATCACTACAGCGACGCATCCAGTTGGGAGGGCAACCCGCACGATGCGGCGCGCGATGCCACCAACCTGGGGATGATTCCACAGGCGCTGGCGCGCGGCCTGCCGGTGCTGGCGATCTGCCGCGGCCTGCAGGAGGTGAACGTGGCGCTGGGCGGGCGCCTGCACCAGCGCGTGCATGACGTGCCCGGCCTGCGCGATCACCGCGAAGACCGCAGCGCTGCGCTGGAGGTGCAATACGGCCCCACCCATCCGGTGCGGCTGCAGTCCGGCGGCTGGCTGGCCGGCATGAGTGGCGCCGGCGAGGTCATGGCCAATTCGCTGCACGGGCAGGGCATCGCCACGCTTGCCGACGGGTTACTGGTCGAAGCCACCGCTCCGGACGGCCTGATCGAAGCGTTTCGCGGCCCCGGGCCGGGGTTCCTGCTGGCGGTGCAGTGGCATCCGGAATGGCGTGTCACACAGCAACCGTTCTACCGTGCCATCTTTGAGGCCTTCGGCGAGGCCTGTCGCCGTTATGCCGCCCAGCGCGGCCAGTGAGGTTGTATGTCGCTTCGTCAACGTTCGCGCATCGCCACGCCCAAACAGCCGGAGAGCGCCTTGCGCCGCTGGCTCAAGGACCGCCACATCACCGAGGTGGAATGCCTGGTGCCGGACATCACCGGCAACGCGCGCGGCAAGATCATTCCGGCCGACAAGTTCTCGCACGACTACGGCACGCGGCTGCCGGAAGGCATCTTCGCCACCACCGTCACCGGCGACTTTCCCGACGACTACTACGCGCTGACCTCGCCATCGGATTCGGACATGCATCTGCGCCCGGATGCCTCCACCGTGCGCATGGTGCCGTGGGCCGCCGACCCCACCGCACAGGTCATCCACGATTGCTATACCAAGGATGGCCAGCCGCACGAACTGGCGCCGCGCAACGTATTGCGTCGCGTGCTCGATGCCTATGCGCAGGTCAAGCTGCAGCCGGTGGTGGCGCCGGAGCTGGAATTCTTCCTGGTGCAGAAGAACACCGACCCGGATTTTCCGCTGCTGCCACCTGCCGGGCGTTCGGGCCGGCCGGAAACCGCCCGACAGTCGTACTCCATCGATGCGGTCAACGAGTTCGACCCGATCCTGGACCTGATGTACGACTACTGCGACGCGATGGAGCTGGACGTGGACACCTTGATCCACGAATCGGGCGCTGCGCAGCTGGAAGTCAATTTCACCCATGCCGATGCCTTGTCGCGCGCCGACCAGGTGTTCCTGTTCAAGCGCACCATGCGCGAGGCCGCGCTGCGCCACGGCGTGTATGCCACCTTTCTGGCAAAACCAATGGAGACCGAGCCGGGTAGTGCGATGCATATCCACCAGAGCCTGTTGCACGCAGGAACCGGCAAGAACGTGTTCAGTGGCAAGCGCGAAGGCGGGTTCAGCGACACCTTCGCGCATTATCTGGGCGGGCTGCAGAAATACATTCCGATGGCGATGGGGCTGCTGGCACCCAACGTCAATTCGTACCGGCGGCTGATGTTCGGCGAGGTGTCGCCAAGCAATGTGCTGTGGGGGTTCGACAACCGTACCTGCGGGCTGCGGGTGCCGATCGATGCGCCGCAGAACATGCGGGTGGAAAGCCGCTTTGCCGGTTCCGACGCCAACCCGTATCTGGCGATGGCGGCGACCTTGGCCTGCGGCTTATTGGGCATTCGCGAAAAGCTCGAACCTACCGCGCCGATCAGCAGCAATGGCAAGGAGCAGGGCTACGACCTGCCGCGCTCGTTGGGGGAGGCGCTGGATGGGTTGGAGGGATGCGAGGCATTGCAGGAGATGTTGGGTGCGCGGTTTGTGCGGGCCTACATCTCGGTGAAGCGGAAAGAATATGAGACGTTTTTCCGGGTGATCAGTTCGTGGGAGCGTGAGTTCCTGTTGTTGAACGTGTGAGCTGCGCGATCGAGGCCCGTGCCGGGGATTTCCCCTCTCCGTCCGGGACATTGTCCTCCTTTATGGGGGAGAAGGTGCCCGAAGGGCGGATGAGGGTACGGTGCTGGGTGGTGTTGAAGCGTGGCGTGATTTGCGTGCTTGCGCGTTTCTGATGGCTCAAATTTAAAGCAGAGCTTTCACGATCTGTGGAATTGTTCTGGATAGTTGAGCCCAAAGCAGAGCTTTCACGCCCTTGCGGGCGCGAGTCACTTTTCTTTGCTTGTGCAAAGAAGCGCTCTACGGCAGCCGAAGGCTGACCAAAGTAACCAAAAGAAAGCACACCCCGTCCTCGCGCCCTGCGCGCCTGCGGCGCTCCGGGTGCGCAAGTCCGGCAGAAATTTTTGTAAGGGACATCCCTGTCCCTTACAAAAACGTCGCGCATCCATGCGCGCCGCCCTGCGGGTTGTATCTGCCGGCCTTGCCGCTGCGGTATGGGGCCCCGGAAAGCGTAAGCAAGGCAAAGCAAGGCAAGGCAAGGCAAGCGCTGCAATGGGCGTCGCTCGAAAGTGCGGCGATGTCATGCGCAGGCCAGGCGGTGCTGGGCAGGAGGCCGAAAGTGCGGTCGAAATGTGCAGGCTGGCTACGTCGCCAGACGTTTCCTTCTCCCATTGGGACATTGTCCCCCTTTATGGGGGAGAAGGTGCCCGAAGGGCGGATGAGGGCGACGTCGGTGGCAGGGAAAGTTTTCGCGGCCCACCTGCCTGTCGGGCGTGCAGGGGAGTGGCGGAGCGATCTGCACAGCCGTCCACGGTCCGGCAACAGGGCCTGGGTATGCTCTTGGTTCCTGAGGCGTGGAGCAGGTCGTGGATTCTTCTGTGCTCAAGTCGTTGCAGCAACTCGATGCCGCGCATCATCTGCATCCGTTCAACGACAATGCGGCGTTGGCGCACAAGGGCACCCGGATCCTGACGCGCGGCGAGGGTGTGTATGTGTGGGATGCCGACGGCAACAAGTTGCTGGATGCGTTTGGCGGGTTGTGGTGCGTCAATGTGGGTTACGGGCGCAGCGAGCTGGCCCGGGCCGCGGCACGGCAGATGGAGCAGCTGGCGTACTACAACAGCTTCTTCCAGTGCACCACCGAGCCCACCATCCAATTGGCCGCCAAGCTGGCGGAACTCACGCCGGGCGATCTGAACCATGCGTTCTTCGCCAACTCCGGGTCGGAGGCCAACGACACCATCCTGCGCCTGGTGCGGCATTTCTGGGCGGTGCAGGGGCAGCCGCAGAAGCAGGTCTTCATCGGTCGCCACGATGGCTACCACGGCACCACCATGGCTGGCGCCAGTCTGGGCGGGATGCGGCGCATGCACAGGCAAGGAGGCTTGCCGATCCCGGGCATCGTGCATATCGCACCGCCGTATCACTTCGGCGATGGCGGCGACATGGATCCGCAGGACTACGGCCTGCTGGCGGCGCGCCGGCTGGAAGCGAAGATTCTCGAACTGGGGCCAGACAACGTGGCTGCCTTCATCGGTGAGCCCATCATGGGCGCGATCGGTGTCTATATCCCGCCGCGCAGCTACTGGCCGGAGATCGAGCGCATCTGCCGGCACTACGACGTGTTGCTGGTGGCCGATGAAGTGATCTGCGGATTCGGTCGCACCGGGCCGTGGTTCGGAGCCGAGTATTTCGGGTTTCGGCCGGATGTGATGACGCTGGCCAAGGGCATCACCTCCGGCTATATCCCGCTGGCGGCGGCGATGTTCAGCGATCGCGTGGCCGGGGTGCTCAAGCGGCAGGGCGGCGAGCTGGCACATGGCGGTACCTATGCCGGGCACCCGGTGTGCGCGGCGGTGGCGCTGGAGAATCTGCGCCTGCTGCAGGGCGAGGGCATCGTGGACACTGCTCGCATGCAGATCGCGCCGTACCTGGCGCAGCGCTGGGCCGAGCTGGGCGAGCACCGGTTGGTGGGTGAGGCGCGCATCGCCGGGCTGGTTGGTGCGCTGGAATTGGTGCCGGACAAACGTCGGCGCGGAACCTACTTTCCCGGGCGCGGGCGGGTCGGCGCGCTCTGCCGTGATTTCGCGCTGCAACGCGGGCTGATCCTGCGCGCCACCTACGACGCGATGCTGCTGTCGCCGCCGCTGATCATCACCCGCGCCCAGGTGGACGAGCTGTTCGACAAGGCCTGGGGCGCGCTGGACGACACCGCGCACGCGCTGGGCAGGTAAGCGACAGCGACGCATCGCCGGCGCGGCAGCAGCACCTGCGGCAGGAGCACCCTGCGCCCGTGCAGGGTCCGGCCTGCCGATCGGCGGCATGGCATCGGTCGCTGCGAACGCGCCTGTGGGTGGCCAGCATGCTCCCCGCCGTCCGGCGCGTGGTCAGCGCTCCTCCCGGCCGGCCCCGCTGGGCTAATCTGGGCACGGTGGGTAGTCTGGCGGCAGACCGGCCCCGCGCCGGGCCGCCCCCATCGCGCTGGAGACCCACATGACGCTGCGACTGCTCGCCCTGACGCTGTCCATCACCCTGTTGTCCGGCTGTGGCGGCGGTGGCGCGCCGGGGAAATCCGACGCGCAGGCCAAGGTGCTCAACGTCTACAACTATTCCGACTACATCGCCGAGGACACCATTCCGGCATTCGAAAAGAGCACCGGCATCAAGGTTACCTACGACGTGTTCGACAGCGACGAGATGGTGGAAACCAAGTTGCTGGCCGGCGGCAGCGATTACGACGTGGTGGTGCCCACGCTGAACTTCTTCGGCCGGCAGATCCAGGCCGGCGTGTTCCTGCCGCTGGACAAGAGCAAGATCCCCAACCTGGCCAATCTGGATCCGGACGTGATACGCCGCATCGCCGCGCAGGACCCCGGCAATGCCTATGGCGTGCCGTACATGATCGGCACCACCGGCATCGGCTACAACGTCGACAAGCTCAAGGCGATCTTCGGCAGCACCGAGGTCGCCAACAGCTGGGATCTGGTGTTCAAGCCGGAGAACCTGTCCAAGCTCAAGGACTGCGGCGTGACCATCCTGGACACGCCCTCGGACATGATTCCGATCGCCCTGAACTACCTGGGCCTGGACCCGCACAGCACGCTGCCGGCCGAGATCGAAAAGGCTGCCGCGCTGATCAAGGCCATCCGCCCGTACGTGCAGAATTTCCATTCCAGCCAGTACGTGACCTCGCTGGCCAACGGCAATACCTGCCTGGCGGTGGGCTGGTCGGGCGACATCATCCAGGCGCGCGATCGTGCGGTGGAAGCCGGCAACACCATCAAGGTGGCCTATGCGATCCCGAAGGAAGGCGCGCCGCAATGGTTCGACATGCTGGCCATTCCCAAGGACGCCAAGCATCCGGAAAACGCCTATGCCTTCATCAACTACCTGTTGAAGCCCGAGGTGGCCGCGGCCAACACCAACTTCATCCACTACGCCAACCCGGTGCGCACCGCCACGCCGTTGGTGGATGCGGCGATCCGCAACGATCCCACCATCTATCCGCCGCCGGAAGTGACCGCCAGGATGTTTACCTACGCGATCAATCCGCCGGAGGTGGACCGCCTGTACACGCGGCTGTGGACCGAGATCAAGACCGGCCGCTGACTGCTGCGCACGCCTGTGCGGCCTCCGAACGGGCAAGGCCGGAGCTTGGAAGCCGCACTCCGGATTCCTGCGCGCCGTCCACGGCCGTCTGACCACCGCCCGCAACGGATTGCGGGCCGGTCTAAGCACCACCCACCGACGCGGCGCAGGCGGCCGCGTTCCCATAAGAATCCATGGTGGTCGCCAACACTGCAGACCTGGTTGCAGCTGCGAGCGGCTGGTACGGCGCCGTTCCGTGGTCGCGTGCCCGGTTGACGCGATGCGTGACCAACCACGCAGGGCCTAGGCCTGCGCAAGCCCAGCGGCGGCTGACCAGGCTCGTCACACAATCTGTACTGACGGGTTTAAATAATTGTATGGTTTCGCCGCGCTTGCTGGCGCCGCCATGGCGGCACGCCGTCGCGCGCCTCGCCCACGACACATAGGACGCCTTCCTTTGAGCAACCAAGACCACCCGTCCAATGATGGCCGCGATTCGTCCGCCGATGCCCAGGGCGATGAGGCCCAGCAACCGCCCAAGCCGTCGCCGCTGAAGAATCCCAAGGTCAAGTGGACCCTGATCCTGGTGGGCGTGCTGGTGCTGGTGCTGTTGGTGGTCTGGCTGGCCTATCACCTGATCAAGGGCCGCTACATGCAGGACACCAATAACGCCTATCTGCAGGCTGATTCGGTGGCGGTGGCGCCGCGTGTCAGCGGCTATGTGACCAAGGTGCTGGTGGGCGACAACCAGATCGTGGACGCCGGCCAGCCGCTGCTGCAGATCGATGACCGCACCTATCAGGCCACCCTGCAGCAGGCCGAGGCAGCCATTGCCGCACGCCAGGCCGACATCGTGGCCGCCACTGCCAATGTGGCCGGACAGGAAGCGGCGCTGGTGCAGGCGCGGACCCAGGTGACCTCGGCCGCGGCCAGCCTCACCTTCGCCCGGGCCGAAGTGAAGCGCTTTGCGCCGCTGGCGGCCTCCGGCGCCGACACCCATGAGCACCAGGAAAGCCTGCAGCACGAACTGGCCCGCGCCCGCGCCCAGTACGACGCCGCACAGGCGCAGGCCACCGGGGCGCAAAGCCAGATCCAGGCCAGCAAGGCGCAGCTGGAACAGGCCCAGGCCGGCCTGAAGCAGGCCACCGCCGATGCCGACCAGGCACGTGTGGCGGTGGAAGACACCCGCCTGACCAGCCGTATCCACGGCCGGGTCGGCGACAAGACCGTGCAGGAAGGGCAGTTTCTCGCCGCCGGCACTCGCACCATGACCATCGTGCCGCAGGAATCGCTGTACCTGGTCGCCAATTTCAAGGAAACCCAGGTCGGCCTGATGCGCCCCGGCCAGCCGGCCGAGATCGAGGTGGACGCGCTGTCGGGCGTGAAACTGCATGGCAAGGTCGAGAGCCTGTCGCCGGGTACCGGCTCGCAGTTCGCGCTATTGCCGCCGGAAAACGCCACCGGCAACTTCACCAAGGTGGTGCAGCGCGTGCCGGTGCGCATCCGCGTGCTGGCCGGCGAGGAGGCGCGCAAGGTGCTGGTGCCGGGTATGTCGGTGGAAGTGACCGTGGATACCCGCTCGGCCAAGGACGCCAAGCAACGCGCCGAAGAAGAATCCGACCGCGTGCAGGAGCAGGAGCGCGCGCGATGAGCGCAGCGGCCGCCACCGGCCAGAGCGCCGGCGGCAGCGCAGGCCGCGAGAAGGCCGGCCCGGGCGCGTGGCTGGCGGTGCTGGCCGGCACCATCGGCTCGTTCATGGCCACGCTGGACATCTCCATCGTCAACGCCGCGCTGCCCACCATCCAGGGCGAGGTGGGCGCCAGCGGCACCGAAGGCACCTGGATCTCCACCGCCTATCTGGTGGCGGAGATCATCATGATCCCGCTCACCGGCTGGTTCGTGCGCACGCTGGGCCTGCGCAACTTCCTGCTGATCTGCGCGGTGATGTTCACCGCCTTCTCGGTGGTGTGCGGCCTGTCGACCTCGTTGCCGATGATGATCATCGGCCGCGTCGGCCAGGGCCTGGCTGGTGGCGCGTTGATTCCCACCGCGCTGACCATCGTGGCCACCCGGCTGCCGCCCAGCCAGCAGACCATGGGCACCGCGCTGTTCGGCATGACCGTGATCATGGGGCCGGTGATCGGCCCGCTGCTGGGCGGCTGGCTCACCGAAAACGTCAGCTGGCACTACGCCTTCTTCATCAACGTGCCGATCTGCATGGGCCTGGTGGCGCTGCTGCTGCTGGGGCTGGAGCATGAGAAGGGCAACTGGGCCGGCCTGCTCGATGCCGACTGGCTGGGCATCTACGGCCTCACCGCCGGGCTGGGCGGGCTTACCGTGGTGCTGGAAGAAGGCCAGCGCGAGCGCTGGTTCGAATCCAGCGAGATCAATACGCTGAGCCTGATCGCCCTGAGCGGCTTCATTGCATTGATCGTTGGTCAGTTCCGCAAACGTGCGCCGGTGATCGACCTGTCGCTGCTGCTGCACCGCAGCTTCGGTGCGGTATTCATCATGGTCATGGCGGTGGGCATGATCCTGTTCGGCGTGATGTACATGATTCCGCAGTTCCTGGCGGTCATCTCCGGCTACAACACCGAGCAGGCCGGCTATGTGCTGCTGCTGTCCGGGCTGCCCACCGTGCTGCTGATGCCGATGATGCCCAAGCTGCTCGAAGTGGTGGACGTGCGCATCCTGGTGATCGCCGGCCTGCTGTGCTTTGCCGCCGCCTGCTTCGTCAACCTGTCGCTGACCGCCGATACGGTGGGCATGCATTTCGTCGCCGGGCAGCTGCTGCAGGGCTGCGGGCTGGCGCTGGCGATGATGTCGCTCAACCAGGCGGCCATTTCTTCGGTGCCGCCGGAACTGGCCGGCGATGCCTCTGGCCTGTTCAATGCCGGCCGCAACCTGGGCGGTTCGGTCGGCCTGGCGCTGATCTCCACCTTCCAGGAGCGGCGCATGACCTTCCACACCGAAACCATCGGCAGCTCGATCACCGCCAACGCCCCGCGTGCGCAGGAGGCGCTGGCCGGCCTGAGCGCGCAGATGCAGGGCAGCGCGGGGGGCGAGGCGGCGATTCGCTCGATGGCGCAGTTCGCGCGGGTGGTGCAACAGCAGGCGCTGGTGATGACCTACAGCGACCTGTTCTGGATCTTCGGCATGATCGTGGTGTGCACGATCCCGCTGGCCTTTTTGCTCAAGCCGTTACCCAAGGGGACGCACCTTGCGATGCATTGATTCCATGCGCCTGCTCCGCATGCCGCTGGCCGCGGCGTTGAGCGCCGTCGTGCTCGGTGGCTGCATGCTCGGCCCCGATTACACCAAGGCCCCACCGGTGGCCGATGCGGCCATGCAGGCCCCGGCGCTGCATCGCGCCAGCAGCGCGGACGTGGTGGCCGCCGCACCGTTGAATCACTGGTGGGAGGAGCTGCACGACCCGACCCTGACCCAACTGGTGACCCAGGCGCTGGCCGACAGCCCCAATCTGCGCGCCGCGCAGGCACGCCTGCGCGCCAACCGCGCCCTGGCCCGCCAGCGCCGCGCCGAGCGTCTGCCCAAGCTCAATGCCAGTGCGGTGTACGCGTATGCCGAGCCGCCGCAGACCATCGTGGACACCCTGGGCGGCCTGCAGAACGGCCAGCAGGGGCAGCCGCCCACGCAAGGCAGCCAGGCGCTGGATCTGGAAAAGACCCAGATCTACAGCGCCGGCTTCGACGCCAGCTGGGAGCTGGATTTCTTCGGCCGTCGGCGGCGTGCCGCCGAAGGCGCACTGGCCCAGGCACAGGCGTCCGAGGCCGAACTGGCCGACGCACAGGTGCAGCTGGCTGCCGAAGTCGGGCAGGTGTACCTCAACTACCGTGGGTTGCAGGCGCGGCTGGCGATCGCCGATGCCAATCTGGCCAAGATCCGCCAGTCTCTGCAGCTGGTGCAGCAGCGCCGTCGCCAGGGTACCGCGTCGGACCTGCAGGTCGAACAGATCGCCACCCAGGTGCAGCAGCAGCAGGCGCAACGCCTGCCGCTGGAAATGCAGGCACAGGAAGCGCAGGACCAGCTGGCGCTGATGGTCGGGCGCGAGCCCGGCGCGCTGGACGCCCAGTTGAGCACGGCCCAGCCGTTGCCGATGTTGCCCACCCAGGTGCGCGTGGACGATGCCGGCGCGCTGATCCGCCGTCGCCCGGACGTGCGCAAGGCCGAGCGCGAGCTGGCTGCCTCCAGCGCACAGATCGGCGAGGCGCTGAACGGCTATTTCCCGCAGGTGACCTTGCTGGGCGGGCTGAGCTGGGTGGCCGGGTCACCCAGCGATTTCAATTCCGATGCGTCGACCACCCTGGCGGTGCCGATGCTGCGCTGGTCGATCTTCGATTTCGGTAAGACCCGTGCGCAAGTGGATCAGGCGCGCGCCGGCAACGCCGGTCGCGAGGCCGCCTACGAGGCGGCGGTACTGGGTGCCTTGCAGGATGCCAATGCAGCGCTGTCGCATTTCGGCTCGGCGCGCAAGCAGCTGGTGGTGGCGCGCCAGGCCGAAGCCTCGGCCACGCGCTCGGCCGGGCTGATGCAGCAACGCCGCGATGCCGGCGCCACCTCGTCGATCGACCTGCTGGATGTACAACGCCAGCAGCTCTCCGCGCAGGACGCCGCCGCACAGGCGCAGGTGCAGCTGCTGGTGAATTACGTGGCCTTGCAGAAGAGCCTGGGGCTGGGCTGGAGCGAGGCGCCGCAGGAACGGCGCTGAGGCGTTGGCGGCCGCTCGTTGAGCGGATAGGCAATGCGTTGCTTCGCGCCGCGACCGGCCGGGTAGCCTGCAGGCCAATCTGGCTTTTGTCATGATGGTGCGCAGACGCCGTGCATGGCGCCTGCGCCTGCCGCCATCGAGAGAATTCATGTCACTGCCCGAGGCCATGTCGCCAGCTTCCAGCCCTGCCGATGCCGGTTATCTGTCCATCGACGCGGTGCGCAAGGAGTTCGACGGCTTCGTTGCGGTGGACGATGTCAGCCTGCAGATCCGCAAGGGCGAAATCTTCGCGCTGTTGGGCGGGTCGGGCAGCGGCAAATCCACCTTGCTGCGCTGTCTGGCCGGTTTCGAGCGGCCTACCAAGGGGCGCATCACCCTGGATGGTCAGCCCATCGACGCGCTGCCGCCGTACGAGCGCCCGATCAACATGATGTTCCAGGCGTATGCGCTGTTTCCGCATATGAGCGTGGAACAGAACATCGGCTTCGGGCTGAAGCAGGAAGGGCTGTCGAAGGCGGCGGTCACCACCCGTGTCGGCGAAATGCTGGAGCTGGTGCAGCTGGGCGCGCTGGCCCGGCGCAAGCCGCATCAGTTGTCCGGGGGCCAGCAGCAACGGGTGGCGCTGGCGCGCTCGTTGGCCAAGCGGCCCAAGCTGCTGTTGCTGGATGAGCCGATGGGCGCGCTGGACAAGAAGCTGCGCTCGCAGATGCAGCTGGAACTGGTCAACATCATCGAGACCTCCGGCGTCACCTGCGTGATGGTCACCCACGATCAGGAAGAGGCGATGACCATGGCCACGCGCATCGCGCTGATGGACCAGGGCTGGATCCAGCAGGTCGGCACGCCGGACGAAATCTACGAACAACCGGCCAATCGCTTCGCCGCTGAATTCATCGGTTCGGTGAATCTGGTCGATGCGGTCATTGCCGAGGACCAGCCGGACTACGTCGCCTTGAAGACGCCTGCCTTTGACGCCCCGATCCGTATCGGCCATGGCATCACCGGCTTCGAAGGGCAGGCGGTGGCGTTTGCGCTGCGCCCGGAAAAGCTCGCCATCGGCAAGGACGAGCCGGCGCAGGCCTGCAACAAGGCGCAGGGTGTGATCGAGGACATCGCCTATTTCGGCAGCCATTCGGTGTATCACGTGCGCCTGCCCAGCGGGGTCAAGCTGATGGCCGACTTCGCCAATCGCCAGCGCTGGGCCAGCGAAGCGCTGACCTGGGGCGATGCCGTGTGGGTAGGCTGGGGCGAGGACGACGGCGTGGTGCTCACCGCATGACGCGCCTGTTCCGCCGCGGGGTGCCGGGTGCGCGCTGGGGCGTGATCGCCGCGCCGTATCTCTGGTTGCTGGTGTTCTTCGCGATCCCGTTCCTGATCGTGTTGAAGATCTCGTTTGCCGAGCGCGCCACCGCGATGCCGCCGTATACGCCGCTGTTCGCGTATGCGGCCGATGGCGCGGTGAGCGTCAAGCTGCAACTGGGCAATTATCTGGTGCTGTTGCGCGACAGCCAGTACGTGGCCGCGTACCTGAGTTCGATCAAGATCGCGGCGATTTCCACCGCACTGACGTTGTTGATCGGTTATCCGATGGCGTATGTGATCGCGCGCCTGCCGCTGGCCACGCGCAACGTGGCGATGATGCTGGTGGTGCTGCCGTCGTGGACCTCGTTCCTGATCCGTGTCTATGCCTGGATCGGCATCCTCGATGGCAATGGCCTGCTCAATCAGGCGTTGCTGGCGATCGGCGTGATCCGGCAGCCGCTGCAGTTGCTGTATACGCCGATCGCCGCCTATATCGGCATCGTCTATTGCTATCTGCCTTTCATGGTCTTGCCGCTGTACGCCAATCTGGTCAAGCACGACCAGCGCCTGCTGGAAGCGGCCTACGACCTGGGCGCGCGTCCGTGGCAGGCGTTTGTGCGCATCACCTTGCCGCTGTCGCGCAACGGCATCGTGGCCGGCTGCATGCTGGTGATGATTCCGGCGGTGGGCGAGTTCGTCATTCCTGAAATGCTCGGCGGCCCGAATACCTTGATGATCGGCCGCGTGTTGTGGGGCGAATTCTTCAATAATCGCGACTGGCCGGTGGCTGCAGCAGTGGCCACGGTCATGTTGCTGGTGTTGCTGGTGCCGATCGTGATCTTCCACCGTTACCAGCAGCGCGAGCTGGAAGGGCGGCTGACATGATGCGCGCCTCGCGCGGTGGGCGGGTACTGGGGGGGGGCATCCTCGCGCTGGGGTTCGGTTTTCTGTATCTGCCGATCCTGTTGCTGATGGTGTATTCGTTCAACGCCTCGCGCCTGGCTACGGTGTGGGGCGGCTTTTCCACTCGCTGGTATGGCCAATTGCTGCGCGACCGGCAACTGCTGGACGCGGCCTGGGTCAGCCTGGAGGTGGCGTTCTGGACCGCCTGCGCATCGACCGTGCTCGGCACCATGGCGGCCATGGCGATGGTGCGCATGCGCAGATTCCCAGGCAAGACCGTGTTCGGTGCCTTGATCACCGCGCCACTGGTGATGCCGGAAGTGATCATCGGGCTGTCGATCCTGTTGCTGCTGGTCTCGATGGGCGGGGTGCTCGGTATCGCGCCACGCGGCGCGGTGGCGATCTGGGTGGCGCATGTCACCTTCACCGTATCGTTCGTGACGGTGGTGATTTCTTCGCGCCTGCAGGAGCTGGACCGCTCGCTGGAAGAAGCCGCGATGGATCTGGGCGCGACGCCACTGAAGGTGTTCTTCCTGATCACCTTGCCGATCATCGCTCCGGCCCTGGCCTCCGGCTGGCTGCTGGCCTTTACGCTGTCGCTGGACGATGTGGTGATCGCCAGCTTCCTGGCCGGGCCCAGTTCCACCACGCTGCCGATCAAGGTGTTCTCGTCGGTGCGGCTGGGCATCAGCCCCAAGATCAACGCACTGGCCACGCTGATGGTGCTGGCAGTCTCGATTGCCGCGGTGGTCGGCTGGTGGCTGCTGGCGCGCAGCGAAAAACGCCGCCTGCGCGATCAGCAGCTGACACAGCAAGCGATTGCCTGAGCGTGCGTTGCGTTAATGCGGCGAATGCCCTCTGGCACCCGGCCGCCAGATGGGCGTAGACGCGCATGGCGCCGCTGCAGGTGCGCGTTGCACGATGGAGGTGCGGCAGTGCGTCGCGGTAGCGGAAAACACAGCGTTGCACGGATTCGAGCCGGCTGTGACGCGGCTACAACTTTCCGGCCACTAGCATGGCGGCCTTGCTACTGGAGAACGCCATGTCCTACGACACCGTCAATCCGGCCAACGGCCAGGTCGAGCACACCCAGCACACCCTGGACGCTGCCGGCATCGAAGCGCGCCTGGCCGCATCGGCCAAGGCATTTCCGGCCTGGGCCGCGTTGCCGCTGGCCGAGCGCGGCGCGTTGCTACGACGCGTCGGCGAAGAACTGACCAAGCGACGTGATGACCTGCAACGCATCATGACCGCCGAAATGGGCAAGCTGCGCCACGAGGCGTTGGCCGAAGTCGACAAGTGCGCGCAGGCCTGCGCGTATTACGCCGATCATGCGGCCGAGTACCTGGCGCCGCACGAGATTTCAACCGAGGCGCAGTCCAGCTATGTGCGCTATGAGCCGCTGGGCTGCGTGTTTGCGGTAATGCCCTGGAATTTTCCGTTGTGGCAGGCATTCCGGTTCCTGGCGCCCGGCCTGATGGCCGGCAACGTGTCGCTGCTCAAGCACGCCAGCAACGTGCCGCGCTGCGCAGACGCCATGAAGCAGGTGCTGGACGCGGCCGGTATTCCGCCAGGCGTGTTCGATGTATTGCACATCGACAACGACCAGGCCGCCGATGTCCTGCGCGACGATCGGATTGCTGCGGTGACCTTGACCGGCAGCGAACGCGCCGGGCGCTCGCTCGCTGCCAACGCTGGCGACCAGCTAAAGAAGTGCGTGATGGAACTGGGCGGCAGCGATGCCTTCATCGTGCTGGACGATGCGGACTTGGAGCACACGGTGGAATCGGCGGTGCAGTCGCGCTTCGACAACAGCGGGCAGACCTGCATCGCAGCCAAGCGCTTCATCGTGGTCGATGCCATCGCCGACCCGTTCATCGAGCGTTTCGTCGCCGCTGCGTCCAAGCGCGTGGTGGGCGACCCGCAGCAGGAAGGCACGACGCTCGCACCGATGGCACGCGCCGACCTGCGCGAGGAATTGCACAAGCAGGTGCAGGCCAGCGTGGAGAAGGGTGCCAAGGTATTGCTGGGCGGCGAGCCGGTATCGGGTTCGCATGCAGGCTACCCGGCCACGATCCTCGACCAGGTCGCCCCCGGCATGCCGGCGTACGCGGAGGAATTCTTCGGCCCGGTGGCCTCGATCATTCGAGTGGCCGACGAAGCAGACGCGGTGCGCGTGGCCAACGACACCACCTTCGGCCTGGGCGGCAGCGTTTGGACGGCGGACGCCAAGCGTGGCGAACGCGTCGCCCAGCAGCTGCACTGCGGCGCCGCCTTCGTCAACTCGGTGGTCAAGAGCGATGTGCGGCTCCCGTTCGGTGGCATCAAACGCTCAGGCTTCGGCCGCGAGCTGGCCGATCACGGCATCCACGAGTTCATGAACATCAAGACGATCTATATAGCTTGAGGGCCGGGATTGGGGATTCGGGATTCGCAAAAGCCAGGGCGTTTCCTTCTCCCGCCGGGAGAAGGTGCCCGAAGGGCGGATGAGGGGCACCAGCAGACATTGAACAGTCTGGGTGAAACGATCAACGCGACAGCGATCGAAACACAACCATCGCTCAAGCTGGATCAGCAAGCAGCAAACCCGCTCTAGCGAATCCCCAATCCCAACTCCCCAATCCCAAGCCGCTACGCGGCCCTCAAAGCCACCGCGCCCGCTTGAACAGGCGATACAGCACCAGGCAGGAGGCCACGATGCCGCCCACCAGCAGGGGGTAGGCGTAGGGCTCGTCGAGTTCGGGCATGTGGGTGAAGTTCATGCCGTACCAACTGGTGATCAGCGTGGGTGCGGCCAGCAGGGCGGCCCAGGCGCCCAGGCGCTTGACCGTCTCGCCCTGTGCCAGCGTCACCATCGACAGGTTGACGCTGAGTGCGGTCCCCAGCATTTCGCGCAGGGTGTCGATGGCGTCGTTGATGCGCACCGCATGATCGAGCACGTCGCGCAGGTAGATGCCCACGTCTGCGTGGATCAGCGAGCCGGGGTTGCGCTTGAGGTGCGAGAGCACGTCCTGCAACGGCGCCACCACCAGCCGCATCTTGTTGAGTTCGCGCTTGAGCTCATACAGGCGCACCACCGTCTCGCGCTTGTAGTCGTCGGCAAAGATGTCCTTTTCCAGGCGCTCCAGCGTGTCGCGGAACTCGTCCATGATCGGCAGGTAGTTATCGACCACGAAGTCCAGCACGCCATACAGGCAGAACGAGGCGCCCATGCGCAGCATGGCCGGCTCGCGCTCGACCCGATGCCGCACCGGCGTATACGACAGCGATGCGCCATGGCGCACCGTCAGTAGAAACCGTTTACCCAGGAATGCATGCGTTTCGCCATAACGGATGCGCTCGTTGACCAGCTGGGCGGTATTGACCACCACGAACAGCGAGTTGCCGTAACTCTCGGCCTTGGGGCGCTGGTGCGCCTTGAGCGCGTCTTCGATCGCCAGGTCATGCAGGCCGAACTCGTCCCGCAGCTTGTGCAGCACCGATTCCTGCGGTTCGTACAGGCCGACCCAGACGAAGCCATCCGGGCGCTCCAGCACGTCGCTGATCTGCTCCAGGCTGATGTCGTGCCGCTCACCGTCGCCGTCGTAGTACGCGCAGGTGATGACGCAGGACGGGTTGTCTGGATGGCGGCCGTGGTTGTTCATGGGCGCATCGTCAGGTCAGCGTCGAGAGAGCGACACGTCGCGCGGCTGCAGGGCGATCGCGAGCGCGGCGTGGATCGGCAACAGCAGCATCACCCACTGCAGGTTGTCCTGGGCCTGGAACGACAGCCAGTGGATCACCAATGCCAGCAGCGCGCCGGCTGCCACCAGCCAGGCCAGCACATTGAACCAACGGCCCGGCCGATGGCCCAGCTGCAGCCGGACGCCACCAAACCACAGCAGCAGACACAGTGGATTGACCAGCAAGAGATTGCGGTTGGCCCACGCGGATTGATGTGCGGTGAATCCCCACAGATACACCAGCAGGCCGCCACCGATGGCGCACAGCAGCCAGAACGGCAGCGCCAGCCCGGCCAGCAGACGTTGCCGGCGACGCAGCGCCAGCACGCCGGCGGCCATCAGTACGCCGGCCAGCAACCACGGCCACCAATGTCGCTGCTGTTCGGCAGGCTCGGGCGCGACACGATGCGGCAGCAGCACCTGGGTGGATTGCACCAACGGCCGGCCAGCGCTGTTGTGCACCTGGGTCAGGCTGTCGGCCAAGCGCATCGGCACGAACGCTTCTTCCCAGCGCGACAAGGGGCGATCGGCATAGGGCCCCAGCCCCAGGTCGAAGCCCAGCCACATCCACGGGGCGGGGGAGGCCAGGCGCACCGCTTCGCTGCGGTAGGTATTGCCGCGCGAGCGGCCGGCCAGTTGCGATTTCAGCGTGCCGCCCATGGCGCGATCGAGCGCATCGCGCACCATCGTGGCGCAGTTGGCTTCGAAATAATCGTAGTGATAGCGGGCGTTTTCCGGCCGGCTGCGGACAGCCAGGCCATCGGCAAGCGCGCGTGCCTGCTCGGCCGGCAGATCCAGCCACTGCACACTGACGCCACGGCCGACGTTGCGGTATTGCGACAGGTCTTCTTCCAGCGGCAGCGCCACCAGGTAATACATCATTTCGCCGCGTGCGAAACGCGGCACGAAGTCCGGCTCGCTCGGGTCGAAGAAGCCGAAGTTGTACGAGGTGGCCTGCTGGGTGAGTGGATCGACCACCACGATGGCGTCATGCCCGAAGCGTTCGAAGAACACTTCGCCGGGTTGCATGGTCACCACGCCGACGCGCGGCGGCGGTGCGGCAGCTTGGGCAATGGCCGGGGCAGCCTCGCCCAGCACAGCCTGTGCCAGTGCGAGCGGCGCTGCCAGCAACATCGTCAGCAGCAGCGCCCAGCAGGCGAGCCATCGCCGGGCGCCGCAGCGCTGCGGCGCCGTGCGGATGAACTGGTTCAAGCGTCGTCCTGCGGGTCGGGCGGCAGGATGGTGACGTGGAAGGCGTGCACACGGCGCGCGTCGGCCTTGGCCACGCGGAACGCAAACCGGCCCAGCGTCAGTTCCTCGCCGGTTTCCGGCAGGTGTCCGATCGCATCGGTGACCAGGCCGCCGACGGTGTCGTATTCGTCGTCGGAGAACTCGGCGCCGAAGCGCTCGTTGAAGTCCTCGATCGGCGTCAGCGCGTCGACTACGTAACGCCCATCGGCCTGGATGGCGATCAGCGAATTCTCTTCCTCGGCGTCGTCGTGCTCGTCGTCGATCTGGCCGACGATCTGCTCCAGCACGTCCTCGATGGTGACCAGGCCGGCGACGCCGCCGTACTCGTCCACCACGATCGCCATGTGGTTGCGCGACAGGCGGAATTCCTTGAGCAGGACGTTGAGCTTCTTGGACTCGGGGATCAGCACCGCCGGGCGCAGCAGCTCGCGCACGTTGCCGGGCCCGTTGTCGGCGACCACGCCGCGCAACAGGTCCTTGGCCAGCAGGATGCCGAGCACCTCGTCCTTGTTCTCGCCGTGCACCGGGAAGCGCGAATGGCCGGATTCGACCACCTGCTTCATCAGGTCGATGAAGCGCGCTTCCACCGGCAGGGAGACCATCTGCGAGCGCGAAATCATCACATCGCCCACGGTGAGCTCGGCGACGGAGATCGCGCCTTCCATCATGCGCAAGGTGTCTGCGGCGATGAGACCGTCCTGTTCGGCGGTCCGCAGCAATGCGACCAGTTCGTCGCGGGTATGGGGTTCGCCGGAGAAGGCCGCGCTCAGGCGTTCGAGCCAGCTGCGGCGTTTTTCGGGGGTTTCTGAGCTGTAGCTACTGTCGTCTTCGGACATCGTGACGGGGGACGGCACCCGGCGAACCAGGCATTAGGCCGCAGTCTAGCAGGAAGCCGCCAGGACGCTGTGGATCCGCTGCGGGTGCCGGCCTCAGGGCAGGTCAAGGCTATAGCCGCAGCCCACCACGGTCTTGCCCGGATGCGATTTGACGTTGGTCACGCTGAGCACCACCGATTCGATCATCGCCTCGCCGGTCTTGGGGTTGGTGGTGTCTTCGCTGACCAGCTCGTGGCCGTACATGACCTTGTCGGCGTTATCCACGCCCAGTTCCAGGTCCAATTGCTTGGCCAGCGGACGGGGATCGGGCAGGTCCAGGATCGCCATGATGCTGGCGCCGGAAAAGGCGATGTGGTTGGTGCTGTGGCCGAACACGCTGATGGGCGTGTTGAGGGTGTATTCGGTCATGAACAGGTTGGACTGGTCCAGCGGCGTCCAGCCCAGCGCCACCGCCTTCAGCGGGTCGGCCAGCACTGGTGCCAACGCGTTGAAGTCGCCGATACGCTGGCGGCATTCGATCAACGCTGGCAGGTCGGGGCGTACCGTCGCGCCCTGCGCCAGTACCGCTGCCGGACTCAGCAGCAGGCAGCTCATTGCGATCAGCGCGCGCATCAACGCTCTCCCGCATAAGGGTCTTCGATCCCCAGGTCGGCCAGGATCTCGCGTTCCAGTTGCTCCATCGCATCGGCCTCCTTGTCGTCTTCGTGGTCCCAGCCCAGTAGATGCAAGGTACCGTGCACGGTCAGGTGCGCGTAGTGCGCGGCCAGCGATTTGCCCTGTTCTGCGGCCTCGCGCGCCACCACCGGCGCGCAGATCACCAGGTCGCCCAGCAGCGGCATCTTGATGCCCTTGGGCAGACCCTCCGGCAGTTCGGCCGGGAAGCTCAGCACATTGGTGGCGTAATCCTTGCCGCGGTAGTGGTGGTTGAGCGAGCAGCCTTCTTTCTGGTCGACCACGCGCACCGCCAGATCGGCCTCGCGGATGCGTCCCTTCAGGGCGGCAGCCACCCACTTGCGAAAACTCACCGCCGACGGCAGGCCTGCGCGTGGCAACGCATAACTGACGGCGACGTCGAGGCGGACCGGACCTTTGGTCATGGCACATACTTCCTGGATTGAAGGGTCAGCGCGAGCAGGTCATCAGCACAAGCACCTCAGGACCACCGGCCACGCGATAGTGCCTATGGCCGAATGGGCCACGTGCGCAGCCACGATTGTAATCCTGCACCTTCAAGCTGGGAACGAACCCGGTCTGAGACTGCATCCAGACGGCGGCAACGCCTGTTTCAATCAACCAACCCACCAAGTGCTGACTGGACATGTGGGCATGTGCGATCGGCGAGCTGTCGCAGCCATGCGCATCCTTGGTGGTGCCGGGCAAATCGAGTAGCCAGCGAGCGCTGAGGCCTCGCTGCCAGGCGGAGAGTGCGGCGCGATCGGTTGGCATCGGCCCATTCGCCTGTGCGGCCAAGCGCTGCAACACTGCGGCGGGAAGGCTGATGCTGGCGTGTACGCCTGTCAGCGAAACGCATGGCAGTGTGACTCGCGTCGCTAGCTGTGTAAACCCACCACGTTGTTCAGTGGGATGTGGATCCGTGAGATGGGAGGTCGGTGTGCGAGGCTGGCATGGGGCCGATGCCAGTTGTAGTGATGGAGCCAGTGCCCCAGGTAAGCGGCACGTTGCTCGGAGCTGTCATAGCGGTGGGCGTAGGCCCACTCACGCAATGCCGTCTGGATGAAGCGTTCTGCCTTGCCATTGGTGCGTGGGGTATAGGGGCGGGTGCGGTAGTGCCTGAGGTTGAGGTGCCGGATGGTGCGGGCGAAGGCCTTGGAGCGATAGCAGGCGCCGTTGTCGGTCAACACACGCTGGAAGGTCACGCCCAGGCTGCGGTAATAGCGCACCGCGGCGATCAACGCCCGGCAGGCGCTGAGGCGACTTTCATCTGGGTGCAGGCTGCTGAACGCAACGCGGGAGTGATCGTCGATGGCGACATGGACGTACTCCCATCCGGCTCCTCGGCTGGCCTGGGTACGATCGCCGGTGACACGATGACCGGCTTGGCAGAAGCGCCCGAGCTTTTTGATATCCAGATGCAACATGCCGCCGGGCTGGGGATATTGGTAGCGCACGACCGGGGGCCTGGGTTCCAGTTCGGCCAGGCGATGCAGGCCGGCGCGGCGGACGATGCGCGCGATGGTGCTCCGGCCCACCTGCAGGTGAGCGGCAATTTGCCCGTAGGTGGAGCGTTGTTGGCGCTGCTGCAGGATCTGCTCGACCAGCTCCGGCCCGGTGGCATGCGGGCAATGCTGCGGGCGCGAAGAGCGGTCCTGCAGGCCGTCCTCTCCCGACAGGCGATAGCGCGCCAGCCACTTGTAGGCGGTCCGCACGCTCACGCCGCTGGCATGCGCGGCCTCTTCCACACGCAAGCCATGCTCCACGACGCGCTGAACGAGCAAGGCTCGACCTCGTGGTGTTAAACGGGCATGTTTATGCAGGTTCATCCGGGGGCTCCTGGGGGCTGGGTTGGTGTGGTAACCCCCATCTTCCAGATCGGCCCCGGATGAACAACCTACTGAGAGATCACAGCTAGCGCCACATCGCGATCAACTGCTGCTTCAGGCGACAGCGGCGCCGATCCAACGTCGAGCGATAGCGCCATACATCCGCTGGCCAACAGCAGGTTGGTAATCCATCGATTCACTCTGCGCTGTCTTTGGCAGCGTCTTCCCGCTGATCGCGCTTCTCATACGCGGTGACGATGCGTTGCACCAGCGGGTGGCGTACCACGTCGCGCGCTTCGAAGAAGGTGAAGCTGGCGCCTTCCACGTCACGCAGCACTTCGATCGCATCGCGCAGGCCGGACTTGACGTGCTTGGGCAGGTCGATCTGGGTCAGGTCGCCGGTCACCACCGCGGTGGAGCCGAAACCCAGGCGGGTCAGGAACATCTTCATCTGTTCGATGGTGGTGTTCTGCGCCTCGTCCAGGATCACGTAGGCGTCGTTGAGCGTGCGGCCGCGCATGTAGGCCAGCGGGGCGATCTCGATGACGTTCTTCTCCAGCAGCTTGACCACCTTTTCCACGCCCAGCATTTCGTACAGCGCGTCATAGAGCGGGCGCAGGTAGGGGTCCACCTTCTGGCTGAGGTCGCCGGGCAGGAAGCCGAGCTTCTCGCCGGCTTCCACGGCCGGGCGCACCAGGATCAGGCGCTGCACGCGCGATTCGTTCAGCGCTTCCACCGCACTGGCCACTGCCAGGAAGGTCTTGCCGGTGCCGGCCGGGCCGATGCCGAAGTTGATGTCGTGGGTGGCGATCGCATGCAGGTACTTGGCCTGGTTGGCGCCACGGCCGCGCACGGTGCCGCGCTTGACCTTGATCGCCACGTCCTGCGGCTGGTACGCGCGCTCGACCACGTGCTCGACATTGGCATCGTTCAGGCGCAGGTGGATGGCGTGGTTGTCGAAGATGATCGAGGCCGCTTCGTCGTACAGCGCGGTCAGCAGCTGCTGGGCGGCGGTGATCGCCGGCTCCGGGCCAGTGACGCGGAAGATGTTGCCGCGGTTGGCGATCTCCACGCCGAGCTTGAGTTCGATCTGGCGCAGGTGCGCGTCGAAGGGGCCGGCCAGGTTGGCCAGGCGCTCGGTGTCTTCGGGCTGCAGGGTGAAATCACGATAGGCAGGTGCGTTCATGGTCAGATCGGACAGCGCGTGCGGCGTCGGTAGGGCGGCAGATGAGGGTAGCGCGCAGGGTGTGATCCCACCAACACACCGGCGCCCTGGCTGCAGGGCGCCGTCCTGCCGTGCGGCCGGGTTTTCCACAATCGCTGTGGAGTCACGCCTCACTAACCTGTGGATAGAAGTTGCCAGCCCTACTGGCGTAAGGTTCGGCAAGGTGGTGGCGAAAAAATCGCCAGTGCGCAAAGGGTTGTCCACACCCGATGTGGATCGAATCCGGCAAAGCCTGTGGGTAAGTGCCGCTGCGCCTTCTGTCACAAGGCATGGCGGTTTGCTGGTGAAATCTTCACCAGTGCCCGGAATCGCTCCAAGCGCCTGTGCCGCTGTGATGGTTGTGCGAGGGGCCTGGGCATGCAGATGGCCGTACAACCGGGTGAGCTCACCGCCAGCTGGTCGATGCATCCGAATCGCGCGCAACGCGACACTCACCGTTGCAGTGACGCAAGCGCAGGCAACGGAGCGCCTTGCGCGCTCCGCACTGCACTCAGAATGGGTTCGGTATCAACGCAGGCCGGGACCCGCGTCAGCTGGCTGCATCCAGTGCAATCGATCGGCGCGGCCTGCAGCCGATGCCGCATCACGGCATCGACCACGCAGCGTCAGCACCGGCATCAGCCCGCGCTATCGTCCAACTGGATGCGTCCGCGCAGCGAATTGCTCATCGCCTCGGTAATCAGCACATCGACGAACTGGCCGATCAGCCGCGGATGGCCCGGGAAGTTCACCGGGCGCATGTTCTCGCTCTTGCCGGTCAACTCGTTCGGGTCGCGCCGCGACGGGCCTTCCACCAGCACGCGCTGCACGCTGCCGACCATGGATTGCGAAATGCCGGCCGCGTGCGCGCTGATCTGCGCCTGCAATCTTGCCAGGCGTGCCTGCTTGACCGCTTCGGGGGTGTCGTCGTGCAGATCCGAGGCCGGGGTGCCGGGACGGCGTGAATACACGAACGAAAAGCTCTGGTCGAAGCCGACGTCCTCGATCAGCTTCAT
Organism: Xanthomonas cassavae CFBP 4642; assembly: GCF_000454545.1. Classification (NCBI taxonomy): domain Bacteria; kingdom Pseudomonadati; phylum Pseudomonadota; class Gammaproteobacteria; order Lysobacterales; family Lysobacteraceae; genus Xanthomonas; species Xanthomonas cassavae. The sequence goes on along the minus strand of NZ_CM002139.1, from coordinate 2,926,769 downwards.
GGTCTTTTCGAAGTCCGCCTCGGTCTCGCCGGGAAAGCCGACGATGAAGTCCGAGCTGATCGAGATATCCGGGCGCACCGCGCGCAGCTTGCGGATCTTGGATTTGAATTCCAGCGCGGTGTAGCCGCGCTTCATCGCCGACAGGATGCGGTCGCTGCCGGCCTGCACCGGCAGATGCAGGTAGTTGGCCAGCTGCGGCACGTCGCGATACGCATCCACCAGCGAGTCGGAAAACTCCAGCGGGTGCGAGGTGGTGAAACGGATGCGGCCGACGCCTTCGATCTGCGCAATGGTGCGAATCAGCAGCCCCAGATCGGCGTACTGCACCGCCTCGCCCGCATCGGCGCCATACGCGCCGCGATAGGCGTTGACGTTCTGGCCAAGCAGGTTGATCTCGCGCACGCCTTGCGCCGCGAGCTGCGCCACCTCCACCAGTACGTCCTCGAACGGGCGGCTGACTTCTTCGCCACGGGTGTAGGGCACCACGCAGAACGAGCAGTACTTGGAGCAGCCTTCCATGATCGACACGAACGCCGACGGGCCTTCGGCACGCGGCTCGGGCAGGCGGTCGAACTTCTCGATCTCCGGGAAGCTGATGTCCACCTGCGACTTGCCCGACTCGCGCCGGGCGCGGATCAGTTCCGGTAGCCGGTGCAGGGTCTGCGGCCCGAACACCAGGTCCACGTGGGGTGCGCGCTTGACGATCGCTTCGCCTTCCTGCGAGGCCACGCAGCCCCCCACGCCGATGATCACCGGCTTGCCGCCGGCTTTCAGCGCCTTCCAGCGCCCCAGCTGGCTGAACACCTTCTCCTGCGCCTTTTCGCGGATGGAACAGGTATTGACCAGCACCACGTCGGCGTCTTCGGGGGTGTCGGTCAGCTCCAGGCCCTCGGAGGCGGCGAGCACGTCGGCCATCTTGGCCGAGTCGTACTCGTTCATCTGGCAACCGTGGGTCTTGATGTACAGCTTGCCGCGCACCACGGCAGGCGCTGCCGGGCGGACGACCGGCAACGGCACGAGGGCGGGAGCGTCCACGGCGGTGGCCGTGGACAGGTCGGAAACGGATGTCCCGGGCATGGCGCTTATTCCAGGCGGGTGGTGAACGAAGCCGCGCAGTTTACCCGCTTGTGCCGGCAGCGTCCGCACCGGCGGGGTGGTCGACTGCCTCGGCACGCGCCACCGCCGGGCGCGCGGCCATCCGGGCGATGTAGGCGTGGGTCGGGCCCGGTGGATCGATCAGGCCGAATTCCACCATCCATGCCAGGGCGCCGCCCCAGAGCACGTCGGCCGCACTGCAGCGTGCACCCAGCAGGTAATCGCCCTTGGCCAGCTGCGCATCGACCACCGCCAGCACGGTGGCGGCGTCGGCGTAGGGCGAAAGCGAGCGCGGTGGCGCCTCGCGCTTGAGCGCAAGGTCGATGATCGCCGGCTCGAAGGCCGAACCGTAGAACGCCAGCCAGCGCAGGTAGGCGCCCCGGTCGGCGTCGCCCGGCGCCGGCGACAGGCCGGCTTCCGGATACAACTCGGCCAGGTACTGGTAGATGGCTCCCTGCTCGGTGACCACGCTGGTGCCATGGACAATGGTCGGGATCTTGCCCATCGGGTTGATCGCCAGGAATTCCGGCGTGCGCTGCTGCTCCTGTTCCAGGTCGATGCGCTGCAGGCTGTAACTGGCGCCCAGTTCTTCCAGCAGCACCAGCACGCCGCGCGAGCGTGAGCGGGAATTGTGGAACAGGGTGATGTGGCGGTCGTCTGACATTGCGATCTCCTTGGATTGCGGGTCGGGGTGGTCGATCAGCGCTGGCTGATATGACGATGCTACGGAATGCTTGCGGACAGTTTCTGTCCGCAATACCGTTTGTCCATGGCCTCGACCGCTGCCCGTCTGCTACGACTGCTGTCCCTGCTGCAAGGTGGGCGGCGCTGGCCGGGTGCTGCCCTGGCCAAGCGTCTAGAAGTGCACCCGCGCAGCCTGCGCCGCGACATCGATCGCCTGCGCGGGCTGGGCTACCCGGTGCATGCGGCGCCGGGTAGCGGGGGCAGATACCGGCTGGGGCAGGGCGCGGCCGCCTTGCCGCTGTTGTTCGAGGAAGACCAAGCGTTGACCGTGGCAATCGCCTTGCGCGCGGTCGCCCCGGCCATCCGAGGCATGGACGCGGCTGCCACCCGCGTGTTGGCCAAGCTCGATCCGCTGCTGCCGCGGCGCAGTGGCCAGCGTGCCAGTGCCGCGCACGCCGCCATGGCCAGCCTGCCGCTGGGCGAAGCCAACAGCCTGGTGGACGCGGCGGTGCTGGCGCAACTGGCCGGCGCATGCCGCGACCGCACCACGTTGCGGCTGCACTACCGGCGCCACTCCGGCGAGGCCATCATCCGCTGCGTGGAGCCGGCGCTGCTGGTCAACTACGGGCGGCGCTGGTACCTGCTGGGCTGGGACTGCGAACGCCAGGACTGGCGGACACTGCGCGCGGACCGCATCGATCAGGCATTGCCGACCGGTGCGCAGTTCGCCGCGCGCGCGCTGCCCGAGGAACCGCTCCAGCTGCTGCGCAAGGCCATCGGCGAGGCACCGTTTCCGTGCCGTGTACGGGTCCGCCTGCCCGGATCGCTGGCAACGCTGGCCGCGCAGATCCCGCCGTGGCTGGGTGCACTGGAAGCCGACGGGGCGGGGCATTGCTGGCTGGGGCTGGGCGCCCCGAGCATGCCGACGCTGGTGGCCAACCTGCTGGTGCTGGAGATTCCATTCGAGGCGATCGCACCGCCCGGGATGCGCATGCCGTTGCTCACTGCCCTGGACAGCTTGCGGGCGCGACTGGACCGGCCGTCGGCCTGAGTGGCGCGGCCTCTTGGCAAGCCCCGGGCAAGCTGGGACACTCCGCCGCATGAAGGGGATGTCAAGATTGCTGGGGCTGTTGCTTGTCACGTTGTCGGTTGCGCCGGCCAGCGCCGGCACGCTGTACAAGTGCGTCAGCGGCGACGGCATCACCAGCTATCTCAGCAAGCGCCAGAACGGCGCCACCTGCAGCGTCATCAGCAGCTACACGCCCGATCGGTCGGTCCGGCGAGCGCACGCCACGCCTGTGGGCCCGGCGCCGGCGCTGTCGCAGGCAGCGGCGCGTCCGGTCGCCAACATCGACAGTGGCGCGCCTGCCACCATCATCAGCCAGCCCCGACGCACGGCCGAGACCGCTGCGCCATCGGTGCAGCGCACGTTGCCGGCTGCCGAGAGCGCCAATTCCATCGCGCCTGCCGCTGCGCCGGTGGCGGTCAATCCGCGCCGGGTGGTCAGCGGGCAGGTCTACTCTTATATGAAGGACGGCGTGCGCCATTACACCAGCGCTCGCCCACGCCAGGTCGCCAGCATCGAGGGCCTGCGCACCATCCACTACAGCTTCATCGAGACCTGCTACGCCTGCGGTGCCAAGCCGGGGGTCAATTTCGGTGCGATCCGGCTCAACACGGCTGCCTACCAGCAGGAGATCGCTTCGGCGGCGCGCGAGTTCGGCGTGGAAGAAGCGATCGTGCGCGCCATCATTCATGCCGAGTCGGCCTATAACCCGCTGGCGCTCAGCCGCGCCGGCGCGCAGGGGCTGATGCAGTTGATGCCGGGAACCGCCCGGCGCTTCGGGGTCAGCGATGCCTATGATGCATCGCAAAATATTCGCGGCGGCGTGCAATATCTGTCGTGGTTGCTGAAGCGGTTCAATGGCGACCTGACCCTGGCCGCGGCCGGCTACAACGCCGGCGAAGGTGCGGTAGACCGGTACGGTGGTGTGCCGCCGTACAGCGAAACCCAGCGCTACGTGCAACGCGTCGGCCTGCTGGCAGGGCGCTATCGCGGACAGACCGCCACTGCCAACTGAGCATCCGACTGCGCGCCCATCGCGCGGTGCAGACAGGCGTGCCGTGATCGTTACCTGGGTGTTGCGATCGCGCACCGCGCGATCGCCGCTGCGGCACACGCAGGGACGATGCAACGCCGCGTCATGTCCGCTGTCGCAACGCGCCGGTGCCGCGCACTGCGTCACAGCCATGCAGGCACGTATCCTGCCGCGCATGCATAACGAACAGCGACCTTGCGCAGCGGCCATTGCATCGCATGGCTCCGACTGCGTACATTGCATTGTCTGTGCATTAAGCGTTCCGCTACACTGCGGTCGATTCATCGCGGCTGGACCCCCCGCCAGCCGTTGGCAGCCTCACGCTACCTAATCAAGATCGGAGAGCCGGATGGCCAACGATGGGGTTAACGCACCTGCCGATACCGGGCGTCGCCGGTTTTTGACCGCGACAACGGCCGTGGTCGGTGCGGTCGGAGCAGGATTTGTTGCAGTTCCGTTCGTGAAGTCGTGGAATCCCAGTGCACGGGCCAAACTGGCCGGCGCCCCGGTGACTGCCGACATCAGCGCCTTGCAGGAAGGACAACGCCTGGTTCTGGAATGGCGCGGTCAGCCCATCTGGATCGTCAAGCGCTCCAAGGCGATGCTCGATGCATTGCCCTCCCTGGACGATCGGCTCAAGGACCCCAAGTCCGAGAACAAGGATCAGCAGCCCGAGTATGTACTGAAGAACCCCGAGTACCGCTCGATCAAATCCGATATCTCGGTGCTGGTCGGGCTGTGCACGCATCTGGGCTGCTCGCCGGAAATGGTGGCCGAGATCCGGCCCGAGCCCTACGACCCGCAGTGGAAAGGCGGCTATTTCTGCCCCTGCCACAAGTCGCGCTTCGACATGTCCGGCCGCGTCTTCGATGGCGTGCCCGCCCCGATCAATCTGCTGGTGCCCCCACACCATTATGTCGACGACAACACCCTGGTGATCGGCGTCGATCCGGACGCTGCCGGCAAGTCGGCCAACAGCACGGGGGCTGCGTGATGAGCAATATCCTGGTCCGTTCCGCCAACGGTGTGTTCGAGTGGGTCAACGAACGCGCGCCCGGGCTGATGCCCATGTACCGCAAGCACATCAGCGAGTACTACGCGCCGAAGAACTTCAACCTCTGGTACTACTTCGGCTCGCTGGCCATCGTGGTGCTGGTCAACCAGATCGTCACCGGCATCTTCCTGACGATGCATTACAAGACCAGCGCCGCCGATGCATTCGCCTCGATCGAATACATCATGCGCGACGTGGAGTGGGGCTGGCTGATTCGCTACATGCACAGCACCGGCGCCTCGCTGTTCTTCATCGTGGTGTATCTGCACATGTTCCGTGGCCTGATGTACGGCAGCTACCAGAAGCCGCGCGAGCTGGTGTGGATCCTGGGCATGCTGATCTACCTGGTGCTGATGGCCGAAGCCTTCATGGGCTATGTGCTGCCCTGGGGACAGATGTCGTTCTGGGGCGCGAAGGTGATCATCTCGCTGTTCGGTGCCATTCCGGTGATCGGCAACGGGCTGACCGAATGGATCATGGGCGATTATTTGCCTGGCGATGCCACGCTCAACCGGTTCTTTGCGCTGCATGTGATCGCGCTGCCGCTGGTGCTGTTGCTGCTGATCGTGCTGCACATCGGCGCGCTGCACGAAGTGGGCTCCAACAATCCCGATGGCGTGGAGATCAAGAAGGGCCCCAAGGGCAATCGCTGGGATGCACACAAGCCGGCCGATGGCATTCCGTTCCATCCGTATTACACGGTCAAGGATCTGGTGGGCGTCGGCTTCCTGTTGCTGATCGCAGCCTTCATCATCTTCTTCGCGCCGGCCTTCGGTGGCCTGTTCCTGGAGCATGACAACTTCACCGAGGCCAACCGGTTGGTGACGCCTGAGCACATCAAGCCGGTGTGGTACTACACGCCGTACTACGCCATGTTGCGCGTGGTGCCCAACAAGCTCGGTGGTGTGCTGGTGATGTTCTCGGCGATCGCGATCCTGTTCCTGGTGCCGTGGTTGGATCGGGCCAAGGTGCGCTCGGTGCGCTATCGCGGCTGGATCTCGAAAGCGGCGTTGGGCGTGCTGGTGGTGTGCTTCGTGTGGCTGGGCGTGATCGGGTCCGGCCCCGGCACCGACGCGCACGAGACCTACGTCGGGCGGGTGTTGACCTTCCTGTACTTCGCCTTCTTCATCACCATGCCGGTGTGGACGCGGCTGGACAAGACCAAGCCGGTGCCGGAGCGGGTGACCACCCATGACTAATTCCAACGTGAGGTCACGGAAGTCGCGCGTGGCCGCATTGCTGTGTGGCCTGATCCTGGCCGCGGGAGCAATCGCGGCCGAAGGCGGAAAGGTGCAGCAGGCCGGCAACGATCTGGGCGACCGCGCATCGCTGCAACGCGGCGCGCAGTTGTTCATGAACTACTGCTCCGGCTGCCACTCGCTGAAATACCTGCGCTATGCGCGCATGGCCAGCGACCTGGGCTTGAGCGAAGCGGAGGTCATGACCAACCTCAACTTCACCGGCGCCAAGGTCGGCGAGCATATCGAAGGCACCATGCCGCACGATGCGGCGGCCAAGTGGTTCGGCAAGGCGCCGCCGGATCTGACCTTGATCGCCCGCGTGCGTGGCACCGACTGGGTCTATACCTACCTCAAGTCGTTCTACCTGGATCAGACCCGTCCGCTGGGCTGGAACAACCAGCTGTTCCCGAACGCGTCGATGCCCAACCCGCTGTGGGAGTTGCAAGGCCTGCAACAAGCGCAGTTCGGCCCGGCCGACAAGGCCACCGGCGACAAGCCGGTGGAAGCCCTGAAGCTTGGGCAGCCGGGGCGTCAGACGCCGGTGGAGTTCGACCAGACGGTGCGCGATATCGCCAACTTCCTCGAGTATGCCGGCGAACCGGCTGCGCTGAAGCGGCAAAGCCTGGGCGTGTGGGTGGTGCTGTTCCTGGCGTTGCTCACCTTCATTGCCTACCTGCTGAAGAAGGAATACTGGAAGGACGTGCACTGATCGGGACGCAGGGCCCGATCAATGCATGTAGCGCAGCAGACTTCACGCCCGACGCCGGATATGCCAGCCTCTCGTCCCTCGGGAGAGGGGTGTGCGAGGGTTGCCATCAGGCATGCGTGCAACCGGCCGATCGCTCTTGGTGCGAGAACACCGAGAGATGACATGTGCACCTTGCTGCGCGGATCCCGCCCGCATGCCATGCAGGCAGCCCGGGATGCGGAGATCGTCAGGCCAAGGCTGGCCTGCATCAGCATGGACGCAGCATCAACCGTCCGGCGGTAGCGGCGCGCCAGACCCTGAGAAACTGCGTATCCCTGCACTGACGTGGCGGTCGGCGCATGAGCCGGCCGTACGCCTGCAATGGCAATGCGGTCTTGCAGGCACGGATCACGTCCGAGACATCCAGGTCAACCGTTCGGCCACTGTCACTTTGGCTGCTGCTGCGCGATGGCCGGCGCCGGCAGCTGTCGACATCTCGATCGCGTGTCAAAGGATGCATCAGTGTGCGGAAACGGCGCACATCACCACGTGTCGCTGACAATCCCGCAACGGCATCCGCCGTCCGAGCATGAATAAGCCCTATCACTCTTGGCTTTTGCGTGACGTGATTGCACACTCGATAGACCGTGGTGACGGTCGGCGTTGGGCCGGCCGCGCCGATGCGGCCGGCGGATTCCGGTCGTCGGAGAGCCTTGAATGGCGACGAGTGTGCGTATGCGCAATACCTTGACCTTGTTTTCGTCCAACGATGACGTGTTGTGCCACCGGGTCCGTCTGGTGCTGGCGGCGAAAGGGGTGACCTACGACCTGGTGCCGGTCGACCCGCAGAATCCCCCCGAAGATCTGATCGATCTCAATCCCTATCACTCGGTGCCGACCCTGGTCGAGCGCGACCTGGTGCTGTACGCCGCATCGGTGGTCAGCGAATACCTGGACGAGCGCTACCCGCATCCGCCGTTGATGCCGGTCGACCCGCTGTCGCGTGCGCGCCTGCGTCTGGCGATGCTGCGCATCGAGCACGATTGGGTGCCGCAGGTGCAGGCGATCCAGCTCGGCAACAAGACCCAGGCCGAAGCCGGCCGCAAGCGTCTGAAGGAACTGCTCACCGCATCGGTGCCGCTGTTCAAGGCCAGCAAGTTCTTCCTCAACCCGGAAATGAGTCTGGCCGATTGCGCGATGGCGCCGATCATCTGGCGACTGGACGCATTGGAAATCGGCCTGCCCAAGGACGGCAAGGTGATCGAGGACTACGGCAACCGGATCTTCCGCAACCCTGGCTTCATTCGCAGCCTCACCGAGCAGGAAAAAAAGCTGCGCGACCTGCCGGGCTGATGCGACGGCTGTATGCCAACAGACCGTGTTGCGACTGCGTGGCCGCCGCTGCGGGCCGTGTCCGGGTAAAATGACGCCATGAGCGAAGATTTCCCCCGCATGACCAGCCATCGCCCGTACCTGCTGCGGGCCTTGGTCGAATGGATCAACGATAACGGCATGACGCCGCACGTCCTGGTGGACGCAGGGCTGCCTGGCGTGCAGGTGCCCGCCAGCGCCGTCAAGGACGGACGTGTTGTCTTGAATATCGCCGAGCGCGCCGTGGTCGGGCTGCAGGTCGTTAACGAAAGCGTCAGCTTCACTGCGCGCTTCGGCGGCGTAAGCCACCCGGTGATGGTGCCGATGGCCGCCGTGCTGGCGGTGTATGCGCGCGAGACCGGGCAGGGTATGGCGTTGCCGGACGACATCCCTGGTACCAGCAGCGAGCCGCCGGATCCCGGCACGCCGCCGCCAAGTGCGCCGGCCCCGGACGAGCCACCCAGTGGCGGCAAGCGTCCGCATCTGCGCGTGGTCAAGTAGGCCGGCCGACATGCGCGAGGGGAGCGTTCCAATACAAGTGGAGCGCACCCGTCATGTCGATTGCAGTGAGCCGGATGCGTCCGGCGCATACGACTACTACTACGAGTACGACCTCTATCGCTTCACCGACGGTGCGGCCTGCCTGATCGCACGCAGCTATACCGACACGCCCGATGAAGCGCACTTTCTCACTCTCGAAGTCGCCAGCAAACCGCGCCCGCTGAAAGCTGCCGATCTTGCGCGGCCGCTGTGCGTGTTTGCGCAACTGCATCTGCGCGGTGAAGGCAAGCGGGAACTACGCTGGCTGAGCGGCCGGCGCAATGGCTATGAGCCGGTGCCCGAGGATTTGACGGCAGGCAAGTGAACAAGCTGCACGTGCGTTGCCCATCAAGCGACGGATCTTCTCGCCGCGGCCATGAAGGACGAGCGCCGCCAGCGAACCCGGCACGTGCCGGAATGCTTGGTAGATCTGATCGCAGGTCTGACCAGTCGACGACATCGACGTGCGTTGCTGCAACGCTTTAGCAGCGTTCGAGGTGTGCAGTCGCATTCCAAGCGCTACAGCTTGCGGCGCCTCATTCCAGGCGCTCCTGCTCGGGGTGCAACGCCCGCACGCTGGCCACCTGCGGGCCGGTGAAGGCGATCAGTTGATCGCCGCGCAGCACCAGCTTGCCGCTGTGGCGATCCACGCCGTCGTAGGAATAGTCGAAGCGGAAGGTCCGCTCGAACCCCAGCCAGCCAGTGGGCATGCGGCAAAGTCGGATTCCGGTGGAGTGCACGCTTTGATCCAGCCACTGCACATCGGCGGCACGGCAGGCATTGCGGCCCAACACCTCGGCGCGTTCGGCAGCGGCACGCGAGCAGTTCCAGAACGCGACGATCGCCGCACCAACGATCATGAAGACGATGAGACTAGGCATGGCACCAATGTGCCATGGCCTTGCTTGCTCGACAATCGCAAGACCGTGGATCTGCGCTGATCGGCGCAGCGATGTCGGGGGGGCGGCGTTGAAGTCTCAGTCGCGTGACCGGCACCATTCTCGCCGTGGGGGAGGATGGCCGCGCCCTCATGACGCTGCCTTCTCGAGGTTGCCTGGGGAGCGAGGGAGGCAGAAGTGAGATCGGCAGCATACGCCCGTGAATCCGTTCACCACCATTGCAGATGCCGGCTTGCATCCGCGCCTCAGCGGCGCCACCTCACAGAGACATTTCCGCATTGAATTTACATTCTGCGTTGACCCCGTTCGGCCTGCCGCCCGGGCGGGTCATCTGCGACTGGTATCGCCCATGCATCCTGTTCTGCAGCAATTTCATCCTGTGGTCGCCGGCTGGTTCGCGCAGACCTTTGCTGCGCCCACGCCGGCGCAGAGTGCGGCGTGGCCGGCGATCCAGGCCGGGCGGCACACGCTGGTGGCCGCGCCCACCGGGTCGGGCAAGACCTTGACTGCGTTCTTCGCCGCCATCGATGGCCTGATCCGCGACGGCCTGGACAATGGTGGCGCGTTGCCGGACGAAACCCGTGTGGTCTACGTATCGCCGCTGAAGGCCTTGTCCAACGATATTCATCTCAATCTGGAGGCGCCGCTGCAGGGTATCCGCGCGGCGTTGGCTGCCAACGGGCTGCCGGATGTGGCGGTGCGTACGGCGGTGCGTACCGGCGATACGCCGCAGCGCGAGCGCGCGCAGGCGCGGCGGGTACCGCCGCATATCCTAGTGACCACACCGGAATCCCTGTACGTGCTGCTGGGGTCGGCGTCCGGGCGCGATGCGCTGCGGCATGTGCGTACCGTCATCGTCGACGAAATCCATGCAGTGGCCGCCGACAAGCGCGGCAGCCATCTGAGCCTGACGCTGGAGCGGCTGCAGCGCCTGGCCGAGCGGCCGATCGTGCGGGTGGGGCTGTCGGCCACGCAGAAGCCGATCGAGACGGTGGCGCAATTTCTCGTCGGTGTGGGTGAGGACGGTGCAGCGCCGCAGTGCGAGATCGTGGACATCGGCTACGCGCGCGCGCGCGACCTGGCACTGGCATTGCCGCCCACGCCGCTGAGCGTGGTGATGTCCAACGATCAATGGCTGCAGGTCTATGCCGAGGTGGCCACGCTGGCGCAGCAGCATCGCACCACGCTGGTGTTCGTCAATACGCGGCGCATGGCCGAACGCGCCGCGCGGCATCTGGGCGACCTGCTCGGCAAGCAACGGGTCGCAGCACACCATGGCAGCCTGTCGCGCGAGACGCGCCTGCTGGCCGAGCAGCGGCTCAAGGCCGGCGACCTCACCGTGCTGGTGGCCACCGCCTCGCTGGAACTGGGGCTGGATATCGGCGATGTCGATCTGGTGTGCCAGCTCGGTTCGCCGCGCTCGATCGCCACCTTCCTGCAACGTGCCGGACGCTCAGGACACAAGGTCGGCGGCACGCCCAAGGCGCGCCTGTTTGCGCAGACCCGCGACGAGCTGGTCGAATGCGCCGCGCTGCTGGACAGCGTGCGCCGAGGCGAGCTGGATACCCTGCGCATTCCGCTGGCGCCGCTGGACGTGCTGGCCCAGCAGATCGTGGCCGAAGCGGCCTGCGAGGACTGGGACGAAGATGCGTTGTTTGCGCTGGTACGCCGGGCGTGGCCGTTCGCGCAGCTGAGCCGCGCCAGCTTCGACGGCGTGGTGCGCATGCTGTGCGATGGCTTCAGTACCCGGCTTGGCCCGCGCGCAGGCTATCTGCATCGCGATGCGGTGCATCGCCGGCTGCATGCGCGGCGCGGTGCGCGCATGACCGCGCTCACCTCCGGCGGCACCATTCCGGAAACCGGCGACTACAGCGTGGTGCTGGAGCCGCAGGCCGACAAGATCGGGACGGTGAATGAAGATTTCGCAGTGGAGAGCCTCACCGGCGATGTGTTCCAGCTCGGCAATGCCAGTTACCGCATCCTGCGCGTGGAGGCCGGGCGCGTGCGCGTGGAAGACGCCAAGGGCGCGCCGCCGAACATTCCGTTCTGGCTGGGCGAGGCACCCGGTCGCAGCGACGAGCTGTCGGTGGCCTTGTCGCGTCTGCGTGGCGAGATCGCGGCGCGACTGGACACGATTCCGCATCCGGCCGCGCGCGCCTGGTTGTGCGACGAGCTGGGCATGGCGCCGGAAGCGGCGCAGCAGGTGGTGGACTATCTGGCGCAGGCCTGCACGGCGCTGGGTGCCATGCCGACCCGCCAGTGCCTGGTGATGGAGCGTTTCTTCGACGCCAGCGGCGGCACCCAGCTGGTGATCCACTCGCCCTATGGCAGCCGCATCAATCGTGCATGGGGCCTGGCGCTGCGCAAACGCTTCTGCCGCACCTTCAACTTCGAACTGCAGGCTGCCGCCACCGAAGACGCCATCGTGTTGTCGCTGTCCACCAGCCACAGTTTCGCGCTGGAGGAGGTTGGCCGTTACCTGCATTCGTCGTCTGCCGAGCATGTGCTGATCCAGGCATTGCTGGATGCGCCATTGTTCGGCGTGCGCTGGCGCTGGAATGCCACCAATGCGATGGCGCTGCCGCGTTTCACTGGCGGTAACAAGGTGGCGCCGCAGCTGCAACGCATGAAGTCCGAAGACCTGCTGGCCACGGTGTTCCCGGACCAGGTGGCGTGCGCGGAGAACCTGGTCGGCGAGCGCGAGGTGCCGGACCACCCGCTGGTGGCGCAGACACTGGAGGACTGCCTGCACCAGTCCATGGACAGCGAGGGCTGGCTGCAGGTGTTGCGTGGTCTGGAATCCGGTGCGATCACGCTGCTGGCACGCGACCTGGCGGCGCCATCGCCGCTGGCGGCGGAAGCCTTGAACGCACGCCCGTACGCATTTCTGGACGATGCGCCGTTGGAAGAGCGCCGCACCCAGGCCGTGCAGAGCCGCCGCTATACGCCGCAGAGCAGCGACGATCTGGGGCAGCTGGATCCGCAGGCGATCGCAGCGGTACGCGAAGAAGCCTGGCCGCAACCGCGCGATGCTGACGAAATGCACGAGGCGCTGGTGGGCCTGGGCGTGCTGCCGGTTGAGGAAGCCACCGACGCCTCGTGGCAGGCCTGGCTGGCGGCGCTGGTCGCCGATGGCCGCGCCAGTTGCCTGGCGATCGACGCTGCGCCTGCGCTGTGGGTGAGCGCCGAGCGCATCGCCTGGTTCATGCCGTTGTACCCGGACGCAGTGGCGCAACCGCCGTTGCAGGCGCCGCTCGACTGCCAGGTTGCCGACTGGCAGCGCGACTGGGCCGTGCGCGAACTGCTGCGCGGGCGCCTGTCGGCCGTCGGCCCGGCGCAGGTGCCGGCGCTGGCACGCGCGCTGCGCCTGCCCGAGACCGACGTTGCACTGGCGTTGGCGGCACTGCAGCGCGAAGGCTATGTCATGGCCGGGCGTTTCAGCGCGCAGGCAGCGGCGGAAGAGTGGTGCGAGCGGCACCTGCTGGCGCGCATCCATCGCTACACCCTGGGGCGGCTGCGGCGCGAGATCGAGCCGGTGTCGCAGCGCGACTACGCGCGTTTCCTGTTCGAATGGCAGCACTTGGACTGCACCGGCCGGGTTGCCGGCCCCGATGCGCTGGCCGGCGTGGTCGGGCAGCTGGAAGGCTTCGAAGCACCGGCGGTGCTCTGGGAAACCGAACTGCTGCCGGCACGCGTGCGCGACTACCAATCGGCGTGGCTGGATGAACTGTGCACCGCTGGACGCACCGTGTGGGCGCGGCTGCGCCCCGGTGGCGGCCGCAGCGGCGCCGCGTTGCGGTCAACCCCGATCGTACTGCTGCCGCGGCGGCAGGCGCAGCGCTGGAGCGGCCTGGCACGTGTTGCCGACGAAGAACCGCTGGGTTCGCGCGCACAGCGCGTGGCAGAGGTATTGCAGCAGCAGGGCGCGCTGTTCTTCGATGAGATTGCCGATACCGCGCGTCTGATGGGCACCGAGCTGGAAGACGCACTGAGCGAACTGGTCATGCGCGGCCGCGTGCACTGCGACAGCTACGCCGGGCTGCGGGCACTGCTGGTGCCTGCGTCCAAACGACCTTCGGCGTTGTCGCGCCACCGTCGCCGCGCCAGCGCGTTGGGCATTCGCGATGCCGGCCGCTGGGCACCGGTGCGTGCGTTGCCGGACCTGCCACTGGCGGAAGCAGGCGAACGCCACCAGGACATGCTGGAACACCTGGCCCGCACACTGCTGCGCCGCTATGGCGTGGTGTGCTGGCGGCTGCTGGAACGTGAAGCCGCATGGCTGCCGCCGTGGCGCGAGTTGTTGCGCATGTATCAACGCCTGGAAGCGCGCGGCGAGATCCGTGGTGGCCGTTTCATCTCCGGTCTGTCCGGCGAGCAGTTCGCGCTGCCGGAGGCGATTGCCGCCTTGCGCCGCGTGCGCGCACAGGCGCCGCAACACCAATGGATCTGCGTCAGCGCAAGCGACCCGGCCAATCTGCTCGGCAGTCTGCTGCCCGGCGAGCGGGTCGCGCGGGTGCCGGGCAATCGGGTGGCGTACCTGGACGGCATGCCGATGGCGGTGTGGGTGGCGGAGCGCTTCGAGCCGTTGCAGGAGCTCGACGCCGAGCAGGGCGCGCAGGCGCTGACGGCGCTGCAGCGCGGCCCCGGCGCTGCCGAACCGACGCCGCTGGCACAGTGGTTGGCTCAGCCGCCCGGTAGCGTGGCGCGCGCACCGGTCACGCGCGGCAGCGGCCGCGACAGATAGCCGCTGTCCAGCACCACCCAGCGCCACGGTGCCTGCACTGCCTTGCGGATGCCGATCCGGGGCGTTGCCAGCGGCGCAGCCGGTGGCGGCAGGCCGTCGTCTTCGATCCACAGCCGCGCTGCGGCATCGGTCAAGTCCAGTCCGTTATCGGCCGCGCTCACTCCAAACGCCTGCGCCAGCCGGCCGGGGCCGGTGGTCAGCACCTTGATGGGCACGCCGCCACGCGCCGCCTGCATGGTGTCCAGACCGTCCACGGGCTCCAGCGCGCGGATCAGTACCGCGTGCCCGGGCGCGCCGCCGCAGACGGCGTTGATCGCCCAATGCATGCCGTAGATGAAATACACATACAGGTGACCGGCGGCACCGAACATCACCTGGGTACGCGGCGTCATGCCCCGGAATGAATGCGCCGCCGGATCCTCGCTGCCGCAATACGCTTCCACTTCGGTGATGCGGCCCCGGCGTCCATCGGCGCTGACCAACACCTTGTTGAGCAGGCACGGGGCTACCTCGCGCGCATCGTGGTCGTAGAAATGGCGGGGCAGGGGCGTAATCGGCATGCCGCAAGCCTAGCGGTACGTTCGTGAGGTCCCTGCGGACTGGCTTGGACAGGTCATCGGCCAGGGGTAGGGGTTTTCCGAATCGAGATCTGCAGGAACGTCTGCCCTGTCACAAAAGCGCACATCCACTGGGATGAATAGCCGTTTAACGGCAGCGAACGTCTCAAGCGCGTTTTGCCATCGCCGATAGCTAACAACGATCGGTCAGACCAGCCGCATCGCCGCCATCGGCACGCCCAGCACCGTCGGTCGTCACTGCAACGCCTGTGGCCCACGCATCATTCTCACGAGAACTCCCCAATGTTAGGCAACTTCAAAATCGGAACCAGGCTGATCGTGGCGTTCCTGATCGTTTCGGCGATCGGCGCATGCATCGGGTGGGTGGGCTATTCCAACTCCGGCCGCATCAGCGACCTGTCGACCTCGCTGTACGAGCGCAAATTGCTGGGCTTGTCCAACGTCAAGGAAGCCAACATCAACCTGATCTACGCCGGCCGTGCGCGTGTCAATCTGTTGCTGGCCAGCAGCGCGGAAGAGCGCCAGTCGCATGTGCAGAACATCGACAAGTACACTGCCAAGGTGGTCGACCATATGGCGCGTGCGCGCGACAGCTTCCAGACCGAGGAAGGCAAGAACAAGCTGGCGCAGTTCGATCGCGCCTGGCAAACCTATCTGGACGAGCGCGGCCGCTTCATCGAAGCGGCCAACCGCGAAGCGCTGCGCGAGGCCAACCCCGAGCTCGCCGCGCTTTCGCGTGCGGTACGCGCCAGCTCGGACGAAGTGGATACCTTGATGACCGACCTGAGCGGCCTGCGCGAGCGCAGCGCGGCCTCTGCCAACGCCGAAACCGGCGCCATCCATGCGCGTAGCTCCAAGCTGTTGATCGCCATCATCTGCAGTGGCGTGCTGCTCGGCGCCATTCTGGGCGTGGTGATCAGCCGCAGCGTCACCGGCCCGATCCGGCGCGCCGTCTCGGTGGCCAACGGGCTGTCGGAAGGCGACCTGACCATGCAGATCGATGTGCACGGCCGCGACGAAACCGCGCAGCTGCTCGAAGCGATGCGCACCATGGTGCAGAAGTTGTCGCAGGTGGTGGGCGAGGTGAATACCAGCGCCGAGACCCTGGCCAGCGCTTCCGAAGAAGTCAGCGCCACCGCGCAGTCGCTGTCGCAGGCGGCCAGCGAACAGGCCGCCGGGGTCGAGGAAACCAGCGCCTCGCTGGAGCAGATGACCGCCTCGATCAGCCAGAACACCGAAAACGCACGCATCACCGACGGCATGGCCACCCAGGCCGCCAAGGAAACCATCGAAGGCGGCGAAGCGGTGGTAGCCACCACCCAGGCGATGAAGCAGATCGCGCAGAAGATCGGCATCATCGACGACATCGCGTATCAGACCAATCTGCTCGCGCTCAATGCTGCCATCGAAGCGGCGCGTGCCGGCGAACATGGCAAGGGCTTTGCGGTGGTTGCCGCCGAAGTACGCAAGCTGGCCGAACGCAGCCAGGTCGCGGCGCAGGAGATCGGCGAGGTGGCCAGCTCCAGCGTGGAACTGGCCGATCGCGCCGGGCGTCTGCTGGACACCATCGTGCCCAGCATCAAGCGCACCTCGGATCTGGTGCAGGAAATCTCTGCCGCGTCCGAAGAACAATCGTCCGGTGTCAGCCAGATCAATTCGGCGGTGGTGCAGTTGAGCCAGACCACCCAGCAGAACGCCAGTGCCTCCGAAGAACTGGCCGCCACTGCCGAGGAAATGAGCGCGCAGGCCGAGCAGCTGCAGCAGAGCATGGCGTTCTTCCGCCTGGGCGGGCAGGGGCCGGCGACCACGCCGCCCAAGCGTGGCAAGCAGGTCGTCGCACGCCCGGTGCGCGCCGCAGGTGCGCGCGGCTGGCGCAGCAGCGCGGCGCCGGCCTACGCGATGTCCGAAGGCCCGGACGAAGGCCAGTTCGCTCGCTTCTGAGAGATCGATCGATGACTGCACAGACTTCCGATGCAATGCCCGGCGACGCCGATGCGGCCGCCCAGCACCTGACCTTTCAGCTCGATGGCGAAACGTTTGCCACCAGCATTCTCGGCATTCGCGAAATCATCCAGTACCGCACCCCGACGCCGGTGCCATCGATGCCGGCCTGCGTGCGCGGAGTGATCAACCTGCGTGGGGCGGTGGTGCCGGTGGTGGACCTGCAGGCGCGGCTGGGACGCGCCGGCAGCGCCATCAACAAGCGTAGCTGCATCGTGATTCTGTCCACCGAGCAGGCCCAGGGCACCCAGGTGATCGGCGTGCTGGTGGACGCCGTCAACGCGGTGATCGAACTGGCCGACCAGGATATCGAAGCGGCGCCGGCGTTCGGAACGCATATCCGCCGCGATCTGCTGCGCGGCATGGGCAAGGTGGGCGAACGCTTCGTGGTGCTGCTGGACATGGAGCAGGTGCTGCAGGTGGAGGAGATCGCCGGTAGCGCAGCGGTGCTGGCTGCCTGAGCGTCGCTTGCCGGCGTCATACCACGTGCCCGGTGATGCTATCGGCTGGCGTGGCAGAAGGGCAGTAGCGACATCCGACGACCGCCTGGCAATGGTCTGCGGCTACTTCGGGATGTGGAGTGTCGTGGGCCACGTCGGCGTGTGGTGCCCACTCCAGACTCGTGTACGGCGGCTGTTCGGCGGACCACCGGCGCCATGCGAATCGGTCGGCAAGATCAGCGTGTTACAGCACTGAGCACCATCTCGATGGCCCTGTGCGCGATGAACAACGTCGCGAAGGGGCTGCGCCTGCATGGTCAGCGCAAGTTGGTGCGCTTGCGAAAGGCAACGCTGCGATCAATCGAGCCGGCCTCTCACGTAAGGCCGGTGACTCAACGCAACGGCAGATCACCACGACACGCCTGCACGTCGTGTTGCTCAGTCGTGCAGTTGCCATCCGGTGAAGCGCTGCACGCGGTTGCGCCCAGCCATGATCGCCAGCTGCAAGGCATGCCGTGCGCGTGCCAGTAGCGCGTTCGTCTCTAACGCATCGTCCGGGGTCGTTTCCACCAGCCCTGCGCTGATGGTCAACGCGCCGGTAGGCCACTGTGCCTGCTCGATGGCCTGTCGAATCCCGTCGATTGCGTCAAGCGCGCCAGTGGCCGGGGTCGCCGGCAGCGCCGCGCACAGCCGGTTGCCACGCAGGCGCGCGACGATGGTGTCCTGCGGCAGGCGGGATTCGATCACGCCAGCGGCCTGTATCAGGGTCGCCTCTGCAGCTGCGGTACCGGCGCGCAAACGCTGCCGTTTGAAGCCATCCAGGTCGATCAGCGCCACGCTCACTGCCTGACCCGACGTCGGTGCCATCGCCTGCAAGGCGCGCTCCAGCCCGGCGTGGTTCCACAGGCCGGTACTTGCATCGCGTAGCGCATCCAGTTCGACCAGCCTGGCCGCACGCCGCAATTGGATGGTGTCTACCACCTGGCGGGCCAGCGACCGCAATGCATCGCGCTCTGCGTCGGAAAGACGCCGCGGCGCGCGATCCAGCACGCACAAGGTGCCCAGCGCGATGCCGTCGGAGGTGAGCAGTGGCGCACCGGCATAGAAGCGGATCTGCGGCTCGCCGGTCGCCAAGGCATTGTCGACAAAGCGCGGGTCCAGATGGGTATCGGCGACCTCCATCAGCTGGTCCGGCTGCAGGATGGCGTGCGCGCAGAACGAGAGCGTGCGCGGCGTCTCGCTCGGCTGCATGCCGACGCGGGACTTGAACCATTGCCGCTGCGTATCCACAAGGGAGATCAGTGCCATCGGCGTGCGGCAGGTGGCTGCGGCAGTGGCGGTAAATGCGTCGTAGCGCGGCTCGGGCGGAGTATCCAGCAACTGGTACTCATGCAGTGCGTCCAGGCGCTCGTCTTCGTTGGCTGGCAGCCGCGCGCCCGGGTGGGCGGCGAAGTCGCCCGGCAGCACGCTGGCGTGGACCAGGTTCAGTGCAGGCGCGTCTGGAATCTGCATGCAGAACCTTCGAAGCAGTGCGCCGGCGGCGCCGTCAATAAGATGGATCCATCAACGCAACGCCGGAGCGCTCGTTCCGAACGAGGAAAGCTGCGCATCGGCCACCCCAGTGCCCAACGCCTGACCCGATCTTGCCACAGCGTTGGCGCTGCCGATGCGGTCGCGTCCGCAATCGGGCCAGAGAATTCGGCGGTTACTGGCCCTGACCGTGTTGCCCTTTGGGGCGACGGCTGTGCTCGTCGTGCACCTTCAGGTCGTCCTGGCCTGGGCGCTGTTTGGCGGTGTCGTCCTGCTTGCGCGATTCGCGGCTTTCGGCAACGCCGCTGGCATCGTCGGCGACGTCGTCGGGCTGGCGTGGATGTTTGCTCATGGCTGCGGTCCTGCGTGATGGTTGCAGCCACGGTAGCGCGCGCAGTGTGATCCCGGCGCCATGGCGTGGACGCGGCCGCGCGGTGACGGCCCTCGCGGTGAGGTTTGTCGGAGAGGCGCCCGGCCCACAGCAAAAAGCCCCGAACGCGGACGTCCGAGGCTTGTACTTGATGCGGTGGTGGAGCGGAAGGGGATCGAACCCTCGACCTTCGCGATGCGAACGCGACGCTCTCCCAGCTGAGCTACCGCCCCACGTGCTTGGATTCTAACCACATGCCGCGCCGTTCGCCAAGCGAAGGACCGCAGCCGACCGTGCCGGGGGGGGCACGGTGGTACAGGCATTACTCGCGAACCAGCGGGAACTTGAGGTCCGGATTCTTGGCCTTCCATTCCTTGTACGACACCGAACCTTCCCATGCGGCAAAGGCCTTGGGGGTGCGGCCGCGGCCGGACCAGGTTTCGCCGGTATGCGGCAATTCGTACTTGGGCTTGACTTCGCTGCGGCCGCTTTTGACCACTTCCTTGCGCGCAGCGGTGGTGCCCAGGTACGCGGCGATATCATTGCGCTGCTTGGTGTTGAAGTGACCGGCAAACTGTTCGAGCAGCGACACGATGGTGGCATGCGCCGAGGATGCCTCGCTGGCGCGCTCGGTTTTCTCCTGTTCTTCCAGCTTCTGCAGCTCGTCCAGCAGTTTGGCCTTGGCTTGCGCGATGGAGTCCAGTTTCGAAGAGGTATTGCTCACAGAGGTATGGCCTCGGAATAATAGAAGTGGAGACGCCGCCCTAGGGCGCGCGCCATTATGACATGCGGCCCGTGGAGCGGCCGCTGCCTGTAAAGGAGATGCACAACAGGACGGCCGCTCTTCAGGACGGCCGCTCTTCACAGGCCCTGCTCGGCCGCGTTCGCATTGTCGCTGTGTGCATGCCCAGCTTACACGCCCGTGCCCGCGAACCCGACCATGAATAGACGCAAGTGTGCGATGCATGTCGATCCACGCCACCGGCGCGCAGACCCGGATTGCGCTGCTGTCGGTGCGGCACCCGGAGGGCCGACATGGCTGGCAGGCAAACTGCGCACTCCGCAATGGCCATGGGCATAGGTAGGCGAGCGCCTCCTGCTGCGGACAGAATCGCGCCGCGCGTCATCGCTGCGCCTGGCATCGGCCGATGAGCCTGAGCGACTACCGCCGCAAGCGCCGCTTCGACAAGACCCGCGAGCCGGAGCCGGGCAAGGCCCCGCCGGCCGGCCGGCGCGCGATCTTCGTGGTGCAGCTGCACCATGCCAGCCGCCGGCGCTACGACTTTCGCCTGCAGGTCGGTGATGCGCTGAAGAGCTGGGCGGTGCCCAAGGGGCCGAGTTACGACCGCAAGGTGAAGCGCATCGCAGTGGAGGTGGAGGATCACCCGGTGGACTACGCCGGTTTCGAGGGCGAGATTCCCAAGGGCGAATACGGTGGCGGCCATGTGGCGCGTTTCGACCACGGGGTCTGGGCCACCGATGGCGATGTCGAGGCGCAGCTGACCAAGGGGCATCTACGCTTCGAGCTGTTCGGCAGCAAGCTCAAGGGAGGTTGGCATCTGGTGCGCTTCGGCAAGCCGGCACGCCAGCCGCAGTGGCTGCTGTTCAAGGAAGACGATGCCTATGCCGGCACCCTGGAGGCCGAGGATCTGCTCGCCGATGTGGCCGCGGCACCGGCCGCGGATGTGCGACGCGCCGGTGCCGGCAAGGCACAGGGTAAGGCGCTGGCCAGGCGCCGTTGCGCGCGCGCAAGCACTTGTTGCAGCCGCCGCTGGCTGAGGCATCGACAACGCACCTGGCCTAGAGCTCGCATGTGGAAGGCGATGGGCAGCAGGCGTTTCGCGTGGCTGGCGAGCAGCACTTCGAAGGCATCGTGTCCAAACGTGCGGACCGGCCATATCACCCCGCTCGCAGCGACGATTGACGCAAGACCAAGCAGTTGGCAAGCCAGGAATAGGCGGTGGTGGGCTATACCACGCCCAACGGCAGCCGTCGCAGGTTCGGGTCGCTGCTGCTGGCCACGCCCGCATCGCTGCAGGCTTCTGTTTGCATGTCCGGCTTGGAGCGGCCAACAGAACATGGCGAGCCGCTGTCTGGTGGGCGTGGACGGCGTACTTGAAAGAACGGTCCATGCCACACCGAGCAGCGGCCGCGCCCGCCTGGTGGCTGCGCGGTCGTTTTGTCAGCCGCTCTTATTTGCCGCGCCGTCGTGCAGCAATGGCAGCAACTGCGCTTCCAGCAGCGCGCGACGCCACTGCCCCAGCGCGGCCGGCCAGCCGTGCTGCTCGATCAAACTTTCCAGATGCCGGCGTGAGGCCAGCAGGCCGTCCGGCAGGCCGAGTTCGCGGCTGCGTTGCGCCACCGCTTCCTGCAGCCGCTTGAGCACCGCCTTGTTGCCATCGGTGGGTGACTGCGCCAGCGGCGCGTGGTCTTCGTCGGGCAGCGGCGTGTTGAGCGCATCCCATATCGCATTGGCCAGCTTGCGCGGCGCCTTGGGAAATTTGTCGAACTGCTGCAGCAGCGCGTCCAGGTCGGCCGGCGGAAAGCGTGCCAGCTGACTGGCCAGCTCGTTGTCCAGGATCCAGCTACGCGGGCGGTCGCTCTGGCGTGCCTGCAGATCGCGCCAGCGCAGCAAGCGCAGCAGCCGGCGTTGCGCGGCCGGCTCCAGGAACTGTGCGGTGCGCAGGCTCACATGCGGCCAGCGCTCGCCGTCATCGTGCTCGACGGTGGCGAGCAGGCGCTCGGCATCTTCGTCCAGCCAGCCCAGGCGGTTCTGTTCGGTAAGACGGCGAGTGAGCGCGTCGTGGATCGCAAACAGGTAACGCACATCGTCGGCGGCGTACTCCAGTTGCGCTGGCGACAGCGGACGCCGCATCCAGTCCGAGCGCGTCTCGCCCTTGGTCAACAGCGTGCCGGTGATTTCCTGCACCAGCTTCTGGTAGCCCACGCCACCGCCCACACCGGCCAGCGCCGCGGCGATCTGGGTATCGAACAGCGGGCGCGGCAACACGCCGCAGCCGCACTTGAAGGTGACCAGGTCTTCGCTGGCGCTGTGCATCACCTTGACGATGTCGGTGGCGGTCAACCACTCGCTGAGCGCTTCGTTCATGCCCGGGATCAGCGGATCGATCAGCAGGATCTCCTCGCCGATGGCCATTTGCACCAGCGCCAGTTGCGGCCAGTAGGTGCGTTCGCGAATGAATTCGGTATCCAGGCCGATGCGCGAAGGGCGCGATGCCTGCAGGCGGTCGCTCAGCTCGGAGGGGTGGGTGATCCAATGGGGCACGTGATTTCCGTCGACAGCAAGGGTTTGCGCAGAACGCGCAGAATAGCCTAACGTCGCGATCGCCTGTCGTGCGGCAGAGCACTGGTAAGGAGCAGGTGGTGGGCAAGTGTGGCAAGCGGATCGCAGCGTGGGCATTGGTCGCGCTCAGCATGTGCGGCTGTTCGCGTGCTCCCGCACCGGCACCTGCACCCGCCGCTGCGCGCGCGCAGGCGGCGAGCGCGCAGCCCGCGACGCCAAATGTGTCGATCGGCGGCGAAGCATCGGCCGAGACCGTCGCGCAGTGGCAGCCGCCGGCGGTGGACCTGGGTGAGGAACCGCTGCCGCAGGCACGCAAGCGCGCCGAGCAGGCGCTGCAGGACGACCGCCTGTATCGCGACGCAGACGATGCGATTCCCTTGTATCTGGCGATCGAACAACGCGCCGGCGGCAAGGATGCGGCCAGCCGGCGTGGTCTGGAACGGGCACGCGCACGGTTGATCGAGCGCGGCCACGCGTTGATCGCACAGAGCGATCGCCAGCAGGATGCGCTGGACCAGGCGCGTGAACTGGCCAGCGTCGGCATGGCGCTGGCGCCGCAGGATCCGAAGGTGCGCGCCCTGCAGCGCGAGGTGGAAACCGCCCAGCGCGTGCTCGCCTTCAATCGCGCCGGCGAGGACGACCTGCGCGCGGGTCGGTTGGGCGAAGACGGCAATGGCGCGCTGGCGAACTTCCGCGATGCCGCGCAGCTGGACCCGGACAATCCGCGCACCCGCCAGGGGCTGGCGGCGGTGGAGAGCGGACTGCTGGAGCGCGCCGAGCGCGCGGGCGAGGCCAGCGACTTCATCGGCGCCCGCTACTGGCTGCAGATGGCCGCGCAGGTACGCGAGCGTGCGCCCACCATCGCCGATGCGCGCGCACGGATCGAACGCCTGCGCCGTGCGCAGATCGCCGCCCTGCACGATGCCGGGCTGCACGACCTGACCTCTCCGCGCGGGCTCAAGGCCGCCGGCGAGACCCTGGCCGAGGTGCTGCGCATCGCCGACCCGGGCGATCCGATGGCCGGAGACCTGCGCCGCCGCCTGGAACTGGCGACCCACTACGGCAGCTTCCGCCCCGGGCAGGTGTTCACCGACGGGCTCAAGCTCGGCGGGCGTGGCCCACAGATGATCGTGGTGCCGCATGGCGCCTTCCAGATGGGCGCGGGCGATGCCGAACCAGGCGCGTCCGACAATGAGCGGCCGGCGCATTACGTGCGCTTCGCACGCGGTTTTGCGCTGTCGATCACCGAGGTGACGGTGGCCGAGTTCCGCCAGTTCGTCGAAGCCACCGGCGCGCGCCCGCGCGCCACCCGGCGCGGGCATTCGGTGGTCTACGACGAGCGCAGCGGCAACTTCATCCGCCGCAGCGGCGTGGACTGGCAGTCCGACTACAACGGCGCGCAGGCCGCGCCCAACAGCCCGGTGATGCATGTCAGCATCCGCGACGCCGAAGCGTATGCGGCCTGGCTGTCGGAACAGACCGGCCGCCATTACCACGTGCCCAGCGAAGCCGAATTCGAGTACGCGGTGCGGGCCGGCACCACCGGGCGGTATCCCTGGGGCAATGCCGGCTCGCCGCCGCGCGATGCCGGCAACTTCACCGGTGGCAACGATGTCTCGCGCAGCGGCCGGCACTGGAACAATGGTTTCGTCGGGTATGGCGACGGCTTCTGGGGGCCGGCGCCGGTAGGCAGCTTCCGCGCCAACGCCTGGGGGCTGCACGACATGGGCGGCAACCTGAGCGAATGGGTGGCCGACTGCTGGCACGCCAGCTATCGCCGCGCACCGGGCGATGGCGCGGCCTGGTTCAACCCGGGTTGCCGGCAGCGCATGATCCGCGGTGGCAGCTGGGCCAATTCGCCGCAGCAGACGCGTGCGGCCTGGCGGCAGTCGCAGGACTCGGACACCACCAGCGCACGCATCGGCTTCCGGGTGGCGCGCGGGATCTAGCTGCAGCGCTGCTGCAAGCCGTCTTCAGGATGCCGCGTGACCGGCGGATGAGCCGGGGAGAACCAGCCAGCTTCCACCGCAGTGTTCCGCCCTGCCATCGAACTGCTGGCGCTTGTTGACCCGTGCCGCTGATACGAACAGACGCAGGCGGCAGCAGCGCATCTGGCTGGATACTGGGGCGGGTGCGACGCGGCTGGGCGTGTGGATGCACCATCGCTTGCGACATCTGCAATTGCAATGCTGCGCGCCCGCCGCAAGCCGACGTTTGACGATTGCCCGGTGCCGCGGCGATGCGATCTTCAGGGCAGGCAAACGGCGCGCTGGCGCAGCGATCCACCCGCGGCATGGCCCGCCTCTTGCCATCGGTGCCGCGCCGGCTCGCTTAACCGCAGTGAACACACTGTGGAGACCCCTGGAACCGGCCCGCGCCAGCGTGGTCGAATCGCCAGCGCTTCTGACGGACTGCCGCGATGGGCATGGGAATCACACTGTTTCGTTGGGTCATGGCGATCCTGCTGATCGGCGGCAGCGGCTACGCCGTGGCGCGGCACCTGTCGGACGGCGATACCGCCGGCCATTATCGTTCGGTGGAGGTCATCCGCCCCGAGGGCACGCCCAAGGCGATGGTGATAGTGCTGCCCAACAGCGGCCACCCGGAGCAAACGCAACACCTGGCCGACATGCTCAGCAATGACGGCGCGTTGGTCGCGGTGGTCGATACCGCCAGCTATCGCGAGCGCGTGCGCTCGCATCACGCCGCCTGCAGCTCGCTGGCCGACGACGCCGAGCGGCTGGGCAAGAAACTGCTGCGCGCCGAGCATGTGGATGCTTTTCTGCCGCCGGTGCTGGTGGGGCAGGGCGATGGTGCGGTGCTGGCGCGGCAGGCGCTGGCCTCGGCGGCGCCCGATGTGCTCGGCGGCGCGGTGGTGGCCGATGCCGGCAGTACCGACGCGGGGCTGGCATGCTCGCGCAACGTGCCCGATGCCAATCAGGGATTCCTGGACGACCTGGTCGACGGCGCCAGCCCGATGCAGATCGCCGCTGCCACGCGCGGCCATTTCCAGGCCGCGCAGGCACACGGCCTGGGCGATCTGCCGCTGGTCGAACTGCATGCGCCGGGTAGCGACCGCCTGGTGGTGATGCTGTCCGGCGATGGCGGCTGGCGCGAACTGGACAAGGGCATTGCCGCGCAGTTGCAGCAGCAGGGCGTTTCGGTGGTCGGCTGGAACAGCCTGCGCTATTTCTGGGCCAGCCGCACGCCACAGCAGATCGGCGCGGATCTGGACCGGGTCATCGCCGCCTACCGGCAGCGCTGGCATATCCAGCATGTGGCGCTGGTCGGCTATTCGTTCGGGGCCGATGTGCTGCCGTTCGCCTACCCGGATCTGTCGCCACTGCAACGTGCCTCGGTGCAATTCGTCAGCCTGCTCGGTCTTGGCCACCAGGCCGATTTCAAGGTGCGCGTCGGTGGCTGGCTGGGCTGGCACAACGATGCCGAGCGCGATGTGGAGCCCGCACTGCAGGCATTCGACCTGCAGCGTGTGCAATGCATCTACGGCACCGAAGAAAAGGACACCTTGTGCCCCGAACTGCGCGCACGCGGCGTGGAGGTGGTTTCGCGGCCGGGTGGTCATCACTTCGATCACGACCCGGTGGGACTGACCCACCTGCTGATGCAGGGCTGGCAGCATGCCGCGCAGCTGCCAGTGCGGGGCTGACGACGGTTCGCTACGTTCTGTCAGCCGCTCAGTCGTCGCCGGGCTCCACGCGCACATCGATGCTGCCGTCGGCCAGCTGTGCACGCAGGCGCTCGCCCGGGGCTACCTCGGCAGCGCTGCGGATCACCTGTCCGTCTGCCGGGCGCGTCACGATGGCATAGCCGCGTGCGACGGTGGCCAGCGGGCTTACCGCTTCCAGCGAGCGCACCACGCTGCGCAACCTTAAGCGATCGTGCTGCAGACGCCGTTGCATGGCGGCCTGCGGATGCAGGGCGCGCAGACGTTGCTGAAGGCTGGCCAGATTGCGCTGCGGCGTGTGCGCCTGCAACCGCGTCTGCGCACGCTGCAGGCGGGCCTGCAGGCGTTCCAGCAACTGGGTCATGCGCCCGTGCAGGCGGCGTGCGGCGTCCTCCTGGCGGCGTTGCAGCAGGTGCAGGCGCGCCTGCGGGCTATGCGCACGCAACCGCAAGGCCAGCCGGTCGGCCCGCTGCATCGCGTTGCCCAGGGCATGCTGCTGCAGCTGGGCCAGGCGCGCGCGCGCGCGCCGGACCCGCGCCACCAGCTCGCGCTGATCGGGCACCAGCAGTTCGGCCGCCACCGAGGGCGTGGGCGCACGCACGTCGGCGACGAAATCGCTCAGGCTGAAGTCGGTCTCATGCCCGACCGCCGACACTACCGGCGTCTGCGCCGCGGCGATCGCGCGCGCCAACGCTTCGTCGTTGAAGGCCCACAGGTCTTCCAGCGAGCCGCCGCCGCGGGTGATCAGGATGACGTCGTAGCGCGCTGAGGCATCGGCGCGCTGAAGCAGCGCAGTGATCTGCGCCGCGGCGCTCTCGCCCTGTACCAGCGACGGCAACAGGTCCACTTCCAGCAACGGGAAACGCCGTGCCAGCACGCTGAGCACGTCGCGCACTGCCGCACCGCTGGGCGAAGTGATCACTGCCAGCCGGCGCACGTGCGCGGGCAGGGCTCGCTTGCGCTCGGCATCGAACAGGCCTTCGGCAGCCAGCCGCGCACGCAGCGCGTCGAAGGCGCGGCGCAGCGCGCCTTCGCCGGCTTCTTCCATGTGGTCGAGCACCAGCTGGTAGTCGCCGCGCGCTTCGTACAGAGTCAAACGGCCGCGTGCGAGCACGCGCAGGCCTTCTCTTGGCTGGAATTTCAACCAGGTGCTCTTGGGTTTGAACATCGCGCAGCGGATCTGCGCGCGCGCATCCTTGAGCGTGAAGTACAGATGCCCCGACGACGGACGGGTGACGCTGCTCAGTTCGGCTTCCACCCAGACCAGCGGGAAGCTGCCTTCGAGCAGGTCGCGTGCCAGCGTATTGAGCTGGCTGGGAGTGAGGATCTGTTGGGTGCGTTCAGCCATCGCCGCATTATCCCGCAGCGGCGCAGATCCTGGGTGATCGGCTGAGGTGACGCCACGACGCCCCGGCTGCAGCGATGGCCTGATGCGCGCGACGACGTGGCCGCAACCAGCGGTGGAGTGCAGTGCGGTCAACCGGATGCAGGCCGCTCACAGGCCATGTTGCGCCAGCGCCCAGCCCACGTGTTCGCGCACCAGTCCGGATTCATCGTGCCGGCGTGCCTCCAGCGACGCCAGAACCTCCGGCGTGCCCGGTGCATTGCCCAGGCCCACCGCGATGTTGCGCAGCCAGCGCTCGTGTCCACTGCGGCGGAGCGGGCTGCCTTCGGTGCGCTGCAGGAACTCGGCCTGGTTCCAGGCGAACAGCTGTGGCAACGTGGCCACATCCAGGTCGTTGCGGGCGCGGAAGTCGGCTTCGTCGGTGCGCTTGGCGAACTTGTTCCAGGGGCAGATCAGCTGGCAATCGTCGCAACCAAAGATGCGGTTGCCGATCGGCTTGCGCATGTCTTCGGGAATGGCGCCATCGTGTTCGATGGTGAGGTAGGCGATGCAGCGGCGTGCATCCAGGCGATAGGGGGCGATGATGGCCTGGGTGGGGCAGATGTCGATGCAACGCGTGCAGGTGCCGCAATGCGCGGTGGCGGGCGTATCGATCGGCAGCGGCAGGTCCAGGTAGATCTCGCCCAGGAAAAACCACGAGCCGCCGTTGCGATCGATCAGGCAGGTGTGTTTGCCGATCCAGCCCAGCCCGGCGTTGCGCGCCAGCGCGCGCTCCAGTACCGGCGCGGAATCCACGAATACGCGGTAACCGAAGCTGCCGATCTCGCCCTGGATGCGCTCGGCCAGCGTCTGCAGCCGGTTGCGCATCAGCTTGTGGTAGTCGCGTCCCAGGGCGTAGCGCGCCACGTAGGCACGGGTGCCGTCGTGCAAGGTGTTCCAGGCTTCGGTGTCGTCCTTGCGGCCATAATCCATGCCCACCGACAGCACCCGCAAGGTGCCTGGCACCAGCTCCTGCGGGCGCGAGCGCTTGTCGCCGTGCTGGGCCATCCAGTGCATGGTGCCGTACAGGCCTTCTGCCAGCCAGCTGCGCAGATGCGCTTCGTCTTCGCCCAGTTCGATACCGGTGATGCCGCAGCGTTGAAAGCCCGCTTCGCGCGCAAGCACGCGGATGCGCGCGGCAGCATCGGCGGGGTCGGGGCGGGCGAGGACGGCGGACATGGCGACAAGTATAGAATTCCCGGCATGTACGCACCGCCTGCTCTTTACGATACCGCTGCCGCGCGCACGCTCGATGCGCGGGCCACCACGCTGCTCGGTGGCGATGGCTACACGCTGATGCAACGCGCCGGCCAGGCCGCCTGGCAGTGGCTGCTGGAACGCTGGCCGCAGGCGCGCCGCATCGTGGTGGTATGCGGCACCGGCAACAACGGTGGCGATGGCTATGTGCTGGCGCGGCTGGCGCAGCGGGCCGGACGCCAGGTGCGGGTGGTGCATCTACCCGGACACGGGCCTGGCTCGGTCCTGGCACAGCGCGCCTGTACCGACTATCTGGCGGTGGGCGGCGCCATCGAACTGTTTCCGTATCCACTGGCGCAGGCCGATGTGATCGTCGATGCGCTGTTCGGGATCGGCCTGAACCGCGCGCCGGATGCGCCGACCGCCGCGCTGATCGAGGCCATCAATGCGGCCGGTCGACCGGTCCTGGCGCTGGATGTGCCCAGCGGCATCGATGCCGATCACGGCGTGGCCTTCGGAACCGCCGTGCGTGCGGAGGCCACCCTGCAATTCATCGTGCCGCACGTCGGCCTGCATACCGGCGATGCGCTGGAGTATTCCGGCGAGCGCGGCATCGCAGCGCTGGACGTGCCGCCCTCCGCATTCGACGGGCTGGCGCCTGCCGCGCACGGCTGGGAGAGCGATGCACTGGCTGCGCAGTTGCGCCCACGGCGGCGCAATACCCACAAGGGCGAGTCCGGGCGTGTGCTGTGCATTGGCGGCAATCTCGGCAGCGGCGGCGCCATCCTGCTGACCGCCGAGGCGGCGCTGCGCAGCGGTGCCGGATTGGGGCAGGTGGCCACGCGCGCCGAGCATGTCGCGCCGCTGCTGGCGCGCTGCCCCGAGGCGATGGCACGCGCGGTGCAGGCCGGCGACGAAATCGCCGCCCTCGCCGAGGCCGCCGATGTGATCGCGCTGGGGCCCGGGCTGGGCCAGGACGCCTGGGCGCAGGCGTTGTGGCAGGCCGCGCTGGCGACCGACACAGCGCTGGTCATCGATGCCGATGCGCTGAACCTGCTGGCCGGCAATCCGCTGCCTGCGCGTGGCCCGCGCGTGCTCACCCCGCATCCTGGCGAGGCCGGACGCCTGCTCGGGGTGTCGACCGCAGACATCCAGCACGACCGCCTGGCGGCCTCCGCCGCGCTGGCGCAGCGCTACGACGCGGTGGTGGTGCTCAAAGGCGCCGGCAGCGTGGTCGCCGCGCCGCACGCAGTGCCGCGCATCATCGACGCCGGCAACCCCGGCATGGCGGTCGGCGGCATGGGCGATCTGCTGACCGGTGTGATCGCCGCCCTGCTGGGGCAGGGGTGGTCGCCGCTCGATGCGGCCAGCCTGGGCGCCTTGCTGCATGGCTGCGCCGGCGATGCGGCCGCCTGCGAGGGCGAGCGCGGGCTGCTGCCGACCGACCTGCTGCCGCCGCTGCGCCGCCTTGCCAACTCCGGAACCCGTCCATGACCCAGCTCGACGCCCATCTGATCGATGCCGACGCCACCGAAACCCTGGGCCGTGCACTGGCGGCGGTGCGGCCCGCCACTGCGGTGGTACAGCTGCAGGGCGATCTGGGCGCCGGCAAATCCACCCTGGCGCGCGCCCTGCTGCGCGCACTCGGCGTCACCGGCCCGATCCGCAGCCCCACCTACACGCTGATCGAGCGCTATCGGCTGGCGACCGGCGACGAAGCCTGGCATCTGGATCTGTACCGCATCGGCAACGCGGGCGAACTGGATTTCCTCGGCCTGGACGAGGGCAGTGCCAGCCTGTGGTTGATCGAATGGCCCGAGCGCGGTGCAGGCGCGCTGCCACCGGTGGATCTGGATGTGGAACTGGCGGTAGACGGCGACGGCCGCCGTGTGCACCTGCTCGGTCGCAGCACAACCGGGCGCGACTGGCTGCGGGCGTTGGTCGATCAGGTCGAGTTGCAGCCCCTTTTTGCCGGCGAACAGGAAGAATGAACGCCAGGTTACGGATTATTAAGGGAAATCACCTTGCAATTCACAGGCGTGGATGATTGAATCCAGCGCCATGACACCGGGGATCCGCCAAGTTTGTCTTTCCGTCCTGACCGCCAGCCTCAGCCTGGCGGTTTTTGCTGCCTGGGCCGGCGAAATCAAGGGCGTTGGCGTGACCACCGGCGCCACCGGCACGCGGGCCGAGATCCAGCTCGCCGGTAGCGGTGGCTTCAAGACCTTGTCGCTGGTCAACCCGAACCGCCTGGTGGTGGACTTCCCGGATTCGGCGGCAGCGCGTGGTCTCACACTACCGGCCGCCACTGGCCTGGTGACGTCGGTGCGCACGGGTCAGCCGGTGCCGGGCACGTTCCGCGTGGTGTTCGAACTTGCGAGCCCGGTCACCGCGTTGAAGCCGCAGATGCAGACCCTGGGCAGCGCTTCGACGCTGGTGATCGAGTGGCCGGGCGATCCGACTCCGGCAGCCGCAACTGCGGTTGCTGCGACCGGCACTGCGAGCGCGCCGCCGCCACGCCCGCTCAACGCACAGGCCGAAGCCGCGCGCGCCACCGCGGCACTGGCGGCGTCGGCGCAACGCGCGCTCTCCGCGCCGCCGCCAGCGCCCACACCTGTTCCACCGCCTGCTGCTACTCGGGTTGCTGTTGCCGTTCCTGCATCGGCCATGCCGACCGTCACTCCGGCTGCGGTGCCCACCACGGTTGCTACCGGTGTGCCGACGCCGCGTCCAGGCACTGCTGCTGCGGTGGCATCTGCCGCCGGCCCTGCGCGTGGCACAGGCACCGGCGGTCAGACGGGCGGCGCGACTGCCGCCGCCATTCTCAATGGCGCAAGCGCACCGACGGGAGCTGCGGCCGCGGGCGTGTCCACGCCGGGCGCAGCCGTTGCCAGTGCGGATGACGATGCGCCCCCGCGTCCGGTCCTGCCCAGCGAAGCGTCGCGGGTCAAGATGGCGCCTGGCATGCGGCCGTTGATCGTCGCCATCGATCCCGGTCACGGCGGCCAGGATCCGGGCGCAATGGGCCCCACCGGCAAGCGCGAAAAGGACGTCACCCTGGCCGTGGGCCGTGAGCTGGCGCGCCAGATCAACGCCACGCCCGGCATGAAGGCCTATCTGACGCGCGATACCGACGTGTTCATTCCGTTGCCGATGCGCGCGCAAAAGGCGCGCGCCGCCAAGGCCGACATCTTTATCTCGATCCATGCCGACGCTGCGGAAAACCGCAGCGCCACCGGCTCGTCCGTATATGTGCTTTCGACCAAGGGCGCCTCTTCGCAACGCGCGCGCTGGCTGGCCGACAAGGAAAATGCCGCCGATCTGGTCGGCGGCGTGCGCCTGCAGCAGACCGAAAGCACCCTGGCCAACGTGTTGCTGGATCTTGCGCAAAGCGGCCACATGAAGGCTTCCGAAGACGCGGCCAGCCATGTGCTGGGTGGCCTCAAGCGCATCGGCAATAACCACAAGCCGCAACTGGAGCGCGCCAACTTCGCGGTGCTGCGCACCTCGGACATGCCGGCCATGCTGGTGGAAACGGCCTTCATTTCCAATCCGGACGAAGAGCGTCGCCTGATCGACCCGGCCTACCAGCGCAAGATCGCCGCAGCAGTGCTGGACGGCATCGATACCTTCTTCACCCGCCAGCCGCCACCGGGCACCTTGTTTGCAGCACGCGCGCAGGCCGAGGCCGAGGCCGCCGTGGGCACCGTGGCCGGCGGCAGCCGCTGACACGCTCGGCTATCATTCGGCACTGATTCCCGAGATGTCGGCGCCTGTGCGCCGCCGGGTTGCCGTGCCGAGGTCTGTCTTGTCCGTGTCACCCCCGATGTCCTGCATGCCGCGCGTCCTGCGCCGGAGTGCGCGCTGATGGCGATCCGTCAGCTGCCCGAGATCCTGATCAACCAGATCGCTGCCGGCGAGGTCGTCGAGCGGCCTGCCTCGGTGGTCAAGGAACTGGTCGAGAACGCGCTCGATGCCGGCGCCAGCCGCGTGGACATCGATCTGGAAGAGGGCGGCGTACGGCTGATCCGCATCCGCGACAATGGCGGCGGCATCACCGCGGACGAGCTGCCGCTGGCGGTGTCGCGGCATGCCACCAGCAAGATCGCCTCGCTGGATGATCTGGAAACCGTCGCCACGCTGGGATTCCGCGGCGAAGCGCTGCCGTCGATCGCCTCGGTCAGCCGTTTCACCCTGATCTCGCGCCGTCACGATGCCGACCATGGCTCGGTGCTGCAGATCGAAGGCGGGCGCCTGGGCGAGGTGACACCGCATGCGCACGCGCCCGGCACCACGGTGGAAGTACGCGAGCTGTTCTTCAACGTGCCGGCGCGACGCAAGTTCCTGCGCGCCGAACGCACCGAGCTCGGGCACATCGAAGAATGGCTGCGCTCGTTGGCGCTGGCGCGGCCGGACGTGGAATTGCGCATCTCGCACAACGGCAAGCCTTCGCGCCGGTACAAACCGGGCGATCTGTATTCGGATGCGCGCCTGGGCGAAACGCTGGGCGAGGATTTCGCGCGCCAGGCCTTGCGGGTGGATCACAGCGGCGCCGGCCTGCGCCTGCACGGCTGGGTGGCGCAGCCGCATTACTCGCGTGCCAGCACCGACCAGCAGTATCTCTACGTCAACGGCCGCTCGGTGCGCGACCGTAGCGTGGCGCATGCGGTCAAGATGGCCTATGGCGATGTGCTGTTCCATGGGCGCCAGCCGGCCTACGTCTTGTTCCTGGAACTGGATCCGGCGCGGGTGGACGTCAATGTGCATCCGGCCAAGCACGAGGTGCGCTTCCGCGAGGCGCGGCTGATCCACGATTTCGTCTATCGCACCCTGCAGGACGCGCTGGCACAGACCCGCGCCGGTGCCATGCCCGGCAGCATCGGCAGCGATGCCGCGGGTGACACCCTGGCTGCGCCGGGTGCGCCTGGTAACTTCGGTGGTGGTGGTGCCAGTTATGGGCCTGCTGCGGGGAGTGGCGGTGGCTCGACAGGCTATGCCAGCTGGCGCCCGTCGCAGACGCCGCTCGGCCTGCGCGTGGACGAGGCTCGCGCGGCCTACAGCGCGCTGTACGCACCGCCCGACAGCGCCGCACAGGCGTCGAGCGTCGTGCCGGTGGTCTCCGGCACCGGTCTGCCGCCCACCGCTGCAGACAGTGGTGTGCCGCCGCTCGGCTATGCCGTGGCGCAGCTGCACGGCATCTATATCCTGGCCGAGAACGCCGAAGGCCTGATCGTGGTGGACATGCACGCCGCGCACGAACGCATCGGCTACGAACGCCTGAAGAACGCCCACGACAGTATCGGCCTGCATGCGCAGCCGCTGCTGGTGCCGATGACGCTGGCCGTGGGCGAGCGCGAATCCGATACCGCCGAGCGCGAAGCCGACACCCTGGCCAGCCTGGGCTTCGACATCACCCGTGCCGGCCCGCAATCGTTGCACGTGCGCAGCATTCCCGCGCTGCTGGCCAATGCCGAGCCGGAGGCCTTGCTGCGCGACGTGCTGGGCGATCTGCGCGAGCATGGCCAGAGCCGCCGCATCGCCAGTGCCCGCGACGAGCTGCTGTCGACCATGGCCTGCCACGGCGCGGTGCGTGCGAACCGCCGCCTCACCGTGCCGGAAATGAATGCCTTGCTGCGCGACATGGAAGCCACCGAGCGCTCGGGCCAATGCAACCATGGCCGTCCCACCTGGGCTCGGTTTACGCTGGGCGAAATCGATCGTTGGTTTCTCAGGGGGCGGTAATGGCAGTGCACAGGGGGAGACGCTGGTGGATGGTCATGCTGGTGGTGGCAACGCTGGCCGGTTGCGGCCGCGATGCGCCGCCGGCGGCTGCGCCGGTGGTGCTGGACAAGGCCTTTCTGGCCGACACCGCAGCCTGGCGCGAAAGCCGCCTGGAAGAGTTGCGTGCACCCGATGGCTGGACCAGCCTGGTCGGCCTGCACTGGCTGACGCTGAAGGCGCATTACATCGGCCGCAGTGCCGACAGCGGCATCAGGCTCGCGGTCGGGCCGCCGAAGATGGGCATGGTGTCGACCGAGGGCTCGACGGTGTGGTTCGTGCCCGAGCGCGGCGCCGCGCTCACCGTCGATGGCAAGCCGCTGACCGGCAGGATCCGCTTCCAGTCCGATCGCGATTTGCAGCCCACCCTGATCCGGTTCGACGACGGCAAGGGCGTGCTCAGCCTGATCCATCGCGGCGACCGTTACGCGCTGCGGGTCAAGCATGCCGATGCGCCATCGCGCACCGCATTCACCGGATTGGATCATTGGCCGGTGGATCCGTCCTGGCGCATTACCGCGCGTTACGTGCCCAACGATGTCGGCAAGACCCTGCCGATCGTGGACATCGTCGGCATCACCAGCGCGCAGGCCAATGCCGGCGCGATCGAGTTCGAACGCGATGGCAAGACCTATCGCCTGGAAACGATCGGCGAACCTGGCCGCCCGGGCTTGGTGGTGTTCGCCGATCGCACCAGCGGGCACGGCAGCTATCCGGCCGGGCGCTTCCTGGACCTGGAGGTGCCCGACGTCTCCGGGCACGTGGTGGTGGATTTCAATCGCGCCTACAACCCGCCATGCGCGTTCACGCCATTTGCCACCTGCCCATTGCCGCCCCCGGAAAACCGCATCGACCTGGCGGTCGCGGCGGGCGAGAAGACCTACAAGGTGCCGCACTGACGTGGCGAAGGGGGCGCGGTGACAGGAGTTTCGATGACCATGCGTGGACGTGCGCGGTTCGCTGGCTGGTGGGGCGGGGCACTGTTGGTGCTGGCGCTATGGAGCGGGGCGGTTGCCTCGAGCTGGGCGCGCGGTACTGCCGATGCGCCTGCCGGCCCGCCGGTACCATTGCTGTGGAAGGTCGACGGCAAGGGCGGCACGCTCTACTTGCTGGGCTCGTTCCATGTGCTCAAGCCCAGCGACTACCCGCTGTCGCCGGACGTGATGCAGGCATTCGCCAAGGCCGACCGCCTGTTGTTCGAGCTGCCGCCGGCCGATGCGCAATCGCCGGAGCTGGCCGCGCGCATGCTGCAGGTGGCACGGCGCACCGACGGGCGCACCCTGCAGGACGCGCTGGATGCCAGGACCTGGCAGGCACTCAGTGCCTATGCGCGCAAGCACGGCATGTCGCTCGAGGCGCTGCAGTCGCTCAAGCCGTGGTTCGTGGCGCTGTCGATCAGCCTGGCCGAGATGGCGCTCCAGGGCATGGACCCGAACGCGGGCCTGGACCATTACCTGATGCAGCAGGCGCAGTCCCGCGGCAGGCCGGCCGACGGGCTGGAACGCGCCGAGGAACAGCTCACCCTGCTCGACGGCATGACCCCCACCGAGCAGCACCAGTTGCTCGAAGAAGCGCTGGACGAAGCCGATACCACCGACCAGCTGCGCCAGCTGCATGCAGCCTGGCGCAACGGCGACGTGCAGACGCTGACCACGCAGATGGGCGAGGACATGCGCAGACAGTATCCGGCGCTGTATCAGGACATCAACGTCGAGCGCAACGCGCGTTGGGTACCGCGATTGGAAACGCAATTGGGCAAGGGCAGCGGAACCACGCTGGTGGTGGTCGGTGCCTTGCACCTGCTGGGCAACGATGGCGTGGTGGAGCGCTTGCGCGGCCGCGGCTACCACGTGGAGCGGATCTGCTCGGTCTGCGCTGCGCAGGCCGGCCGCTGACGGTTTGCGCGTAGAGCCGTTCGGCCCCACGCGCGACGATCGATCACCCGCGGTTGCGGGCCTTGCCGGCGGTGCCGGAGTGGTTGCCCGATGCGCCATGCGTGCCGGTGCCCATCGGACCGCTGCCCATGCTGCCGGCGCCGGGCGGAGTCGGCGGCGTGCCGGGGCCGCCCGGACGGCCGAAACCGGCGCCGAAGTTGCGCTGGAATTCCTGCCACAGCTCCAGGTTGCGCTCGGTCAGCTGGTTCATCATCGCCCACGGAGTCTGCCCGAGCAGGTTGCCCATCTGTTGGCGGAACTGCTGTTGCTGGTCCAGGAACACCTGCATGCTGCGCTCCAGGTAATTGCCCATAAAGCCCTGCAGCGAATCCCCGTAGAAGCGGATGATCTGGCTGAGCAGCTGGGTGGACAGCATCGGTTCGCCGTCCTGTTCCTGGTCGGCGATGATCTGCAACAGGACCGCGCGGCTCAAATCTTCGCCACTCTTGGCGTCGCGGACTTCGAACTCTTCGCCATCGATGATCAGCTGGCGTACGTCTTCGATCGTGATGTAACTGGAAATCTCGGTGTCGTAGAGACGGCGATTGGGATACTTCTTGATGATGCGAAGTCCGGCCATGGAACGTTCACTCGCACTGATAGTGCGCGCAGGATGGCGCAGCGCAGCAGCGGTTGCAACAGCCAAACCGCCTTATTTGCTTAAACGGACACATTGAAAATGTTGCGCAGCATGGTTTTCGGGGCAAATCCATGCTGCACCGCAAAGTTGCAGCAAGGGTCACCAGCCCATGTGGTGGCCGCCGTTGATGTCCATGTTGGCGCCGGTGATCCAGGCGGCCTCTTCCGCCACCAGGAACGCCACCGCGTAGGCGATCTCTTCCGGGCGGCCCAGGCGGCCGGTGGGGATGTCGGCCACGATCTTGGCGCGCACTTCCTCCGGCACCGCCATGACCATGTCGGTGGCCACGTAACCGGGCGAGACCGTGTTGACGGTGACGCCGAAGGCGGCGTTCTCGCGCGCCAGCGAAATGGTGAAGCCGTGCATGCCGGCCTTGGCCGCGGCGTAATTGGCCTGGCCGTACTGGCCCTTGAGCCCGTTGATGGAGCTGATCTGGATCACCCGGCCCCAACCGCGCTTGCGCATGCCCTCGATCACCGGGCGGGTGACGTTGAACACCGAGTTGAGGTTGGTGTTGATGACGTCGTGCCACTGTTCGGCGGTCATGCGGTGGAAGGTGGTGTCGCGGGTGATGCCGGCGTTGTTGACCAAGACCTCGATCGGCCCCAGCGCCGCTTCGACATCTTCCACCAAGGCGCGCGCATGTTCGGACGAGGCCACATCGCCACGGAACAAGGCCACCTCGTAGCCCTGCGCCTGCATGCGTTGTTGCCAGTCGCGGGCCTTTTCCTCGTTGCGAAAATTGCTGGCGACCCGATGGCCCTGGTCGGCCAGGCGCTTGCAGATGGCGGTACCGATACCGCCGGTGCCGCCGGTGACCAATGCGACGCGAGATGTCATGACGACTCCAATGAGCAGGTAAGACTGGAGGCGATCAGGGCCGTGGCGCAGGCGCCGCGCCCGGATGCCGGTGCTGGGGCGCAATTCTAGTCACGCAGCGGGGGCGATGCGCGCATGGCCAGGCCGGGCGTGGGCGTTGCCCGCAGCAACTCCGGCGAAAAATGCTGCACGGCATGCTGCAGCAGCGTGTCCACGCCGCCGTGGCGCGGCAGTGCAGCAGGCGGCTGGCCCAGTGCCTGCCAGGCGGCGCGTAGCGCCGGCAGCGGGTCGGCATCGTCCAACGCCGGGGCGGCATGCGACTTGGACAGCTTGCGGCCCTCGGCGTCCAGGATCAGCGGCAGGTGCAGGTAGCGCGGCTGCGGCAGGCCCAGTGCGCGCTGCAGCACCAGCTGGCGCGGGGTGGAATCGAGCAGGTCGGCGCCGCGCACCACGTCGGTGATGGCCTGCGCCGCATCGTCCACGACCACGGCAAGCTGGTAGGCCCAGTAGGCGTCCGCACGACGCAGCACCACATCGCCCACGTCCGCATGGACGTCCTGCACCACGTGACCCTGCAACGCATCGTCGAAGCCGACCGGCGGCTGCGGCGGCACCCGCAGGCGTACCGCGCGGCGTGCGCCCAGGGGCGCGACACAGGCATGGTGGATACCGCCCATGTCCGCCAGATCGGCACGGCTGCAGCTGCATTCGAACGCCAGCCCGGCCTCCATCAGGGTGGTGAGTGCGGTGGTGTAATGCACGTCGCGATCGGATTGCCGGATCACCGGCAGGTCCGACACCAGGCCAAAGGCAGCCAGGGTGCGCAGTTGGCGCTCGGACGCACCGGCTTCGGCGCGTGGTGGATCGATGTCTTCGATGCGCACGCACCACTGCCCGTCGGCATGGCGGGCGAGCAGCCAGCTGCCGAAGGCGGCCAGCAGCGAGCCGAAGTGCAGCGGTCCGGTCGGGGAGGGCGCGAAGCGGCCGCGGTAGGAAGGTGAGGGCATGGACGGCTGAATCGTCGGTCAGGTATGCGCTTGATTTCAAGCGGTGATGTCCGCAGATCCCCAGCAGTTCATCCCCTTCGAGCGGAGCCCGCGCGTCATGTTCAACCGCATTTTCCTGTTCCTTGCGACCAATCTGGCGGTGTTGCTGCTCGCCAGCGTCGTCATGTCGGTGTTGGGCGTCAATTCCGCACAGATGGGCGGCCTGCTGGTGATGGGCGCCATCTTCGGCTTCGGCGGTTCCTTCATCTCGCTGCTGCTGTCCAAGTTCATGGCCAAGCGCAGCACCGGCGCCCAGGTGATCACCGCGCCGCGCACGCCGACCGAGCGCTGGCTGGTCGAGACGGTCCAGCGCCAGGCCCAGGCTGCCGGCATCGGCATGCCGGAAGTGGCGATCTACGACGCACCGGACATCAATGCCTTTGCCACCGGGGCCAATCGCAACAACGCGCTGGTCGCCGTTTCGACCGGCCTGCT
The DNA here is from genome assembly GCF_000454545.1 of Xanthomonas cassavae CFBP 4642. NCBI lineage: Bacteria > Pseudomonadati > Pseudomonadota > Gammaproteobacteria > Lysobacterales > Lysobacteraceae > Xanthomonas > Xanthomonas cassavae. The sequence goes on along the minus strand of NZ_CM002139.1, from coordinate 2,887,213 downwards.
GCAGAACATGAGCCAGGACGAGGCCGAGGCCGTGCTCGGCCACGAGATCGCCCACGTGGCCAATGGCGACATGGTGACCATGGCCCTGCTGCAGGGTGTGCTGAACACCTTCGTGATCGTGCTGGCGCGCGTGGTTGGCGGTGTTATCGACAGCACCTTGTCGGGCAACCGTGAGGGTGGCCGTGGTTTCGCTTACTACATCATCGTGTTCGCGCTGGAGATGGTGCTGGGGATGTTCGCTACCATGATCGCGATGTGGTTCTCGCGTGGTCGCGAGTTCCGCGCCGATGCCGGTGGCGCACAGCTGGCCGGCCGCGGCAAGATGATCTCCGCCCTGGAACGCCTGTCGCTCAATCACGGGCAGAGCAGCTTGCCCTCGCAGGTGCAGGCCTTCGGTATCTCCGGCGCGGTCGGCGATGGGTTGCGTCGTCTGTTCCTGAGCCACCCGCCGTTGAGCGAGCGTATTGCCGCGCTGCGTGCGGCCAATGGCACGGCACTATAAATGGCTCCGAGATCGCGGCGGCTCCGCGTGATGCGGGAGCCGCCTCCCCAGTCGGTACCGATCATCGGTGCAAGGGCCACTTGAGCGCGCCACCCACACTCAACGCTACAGTCGCCCGCTGCATCGTCCAGTCGCAAGCCCATCGACAGCGTATCGGCTTCAAGGACACAAAAAAACCCGCGCCTTGCGGGTTTTTTGTTTTCCTGCGTTACCGGCTTTCGGTTGCCTCAGCCGAACTCGTAGTTCATCAGCGGCCCGGTGGGCGCAACGAAATCGCCTTGCACATAGTCCACGCCTGCACTGAAGAAACTACTCATCGACTGCGCATCGGCAACAAATTCGGCCACGGTCAAGATGCCGGCCGGCTGCGCGCGCGAGGTGATTTCGCGAATCTTCTCCTGGCTTTCGCGGGCCGAGGCGACGTCGCCGGTGATGCCGCGGTCCAGCTTGAGGAAGGCCGGCTGGAAGTGTGCGAGCAGCTGGAACGAGTCCAGCCCCGAGCCGAATTGTTCCAGCCCGACCTTGCAGCCCATCGCCGATACCGCCGCCAGAAACTGCTGCGCATTGCGCAGATGCGTGAACACCTTCGATTCCGGGGTCTGCAGCCATAGCCGTTCGCCCGGTACGCCGTAGACCGCCAACTGCTCGCGGATGGTGTCGATCATCTGCGGGTCGGAGAACGAGTTGGGCCCGATACGGACCAGCAGGTGCGTCTTGTGCCCCGCACGCTGCCGCTCGCCGAGCTGGCGGATCGCGCGCGCCACCACCCAGCGGTCGATCTCGGTGATCAGATCGTGTTCTTCGGCAATCGCCATGAAGGCGTTCGGCGACATCATCTCGCCGTTGCGCTCCAGCCGCAGGAAGGCCTGGTACAGCTCCAGCGGTTCGCCCTGCAGGTTGAGCACCGGCTGGTAGTGCAGCAGGAAGCCGTCGCCCACCAGCGCTTCGCGCAGGTGTTCGACCCAGCGCGCGATGCGTTCTTCCTCGGCCCGGTCCGAGGCTGCCGGGTCGTAGATGCTGACCGCATTGCCGCCCAGCTCGGCGGTGGTGCGCACCGCCTCGGTGCCGCGATTGAGCACCTGGCCGATGCTGGCGATCTTTTCGCCGATCTGCACCCCGCCGATGCTCACGGTCACCGTGGCCGAGCGCGCGCCGACACTGAAGACATGTTGCGCAAACGCATCGCGCACGGCTTCGGCCGTGGCATGGGTACGCGCGTAGTTGCCGTCCATCAGCAGCGCGAAACTGTGCTCGCCGAAGCGCGCGGCCACCACGCTCTCATCCACCACGCCGGCCACATGTGCGGCCATCGCGGCGATCAGGGCATCGGCCGAATCCAGTCCAATCTCGGGGAGGATGCGCGTGTAGTGGTCGGGCTCGATCAGCAGGAAGCCGGACTGGCCCTCGCTGCGGCCGGCCTGTGCCACCGCCTGTTCCAGCGCCACCATGAAGGTGGGGCGGTTGAGCAGGCCGGTGACCTGGTCGCGCTGGCGCAGGTCTTCGACCTCGCGTGCCAGTTCCGGGTCGAATTCCTCGCGGCGGCGGAACACCACCTGGATGCAGGGCTCGCCTTCGTAGGTGGCGGTGGCAAATTCCATCGTTGCCGGGAAGGTGTCGCCTTCCAGCCGGCGTGCGTCGACCTTGTACTGCGCCGGCGGCGGCTCGCCCTTGGCCATCGCCTTCAGCAGCTGCTTGAAATCGTCGACGTATTGCGCGGCGATCATGTCCAGCAGCGAGACGCCCTCGACATCGTCGAACGACTCGAAGCCGAACATTTCCAGATACGCCTCATTGGCGCGGATATGCATGCCTTCGTGCACGTAGGCGATGGGGTCGCGCGAGGAAGCGATCAACGCATCGCAGCGGCGCTCGGTCTCGCGCATCTGCGCTTCGATGCGGCGCAGGCCACGGCGTGCCTGCAGGTCGGCCCACTCCGAGCGCACCAGCGCCAGCAGATGCTCGGGACGATGACGCAAGGCGATGGCACGCACGCCATGGGAAGCTGCCTCGACAATGGCGCTCTCTTCGATCCGCTCGGCCAGCAGGATGACCGGAATGTCCTTGCCGCTGCCTGCAATCTGCGCCTGCAGGGCGCTCATCGGCACCTGCTGGGCCTGACCCTGGATGGCCAGATCGATCTGACCCGAGAGCATGCCGGCCAGCTCCTCCTGGTTCTGCGGCCGCGATGGACGCACCGCAATGCCGCCGTTGCGCAGCGCGGTGACGATGGTCTCGGCACTCTCCACGCTGTCGTCGACGATCATCAGGCGGAGGGTGAGATCTTTGCCTTTTTGCATGCGCGGCTCCCTAGAGACGGGCTTTAATACACGAAGGGGTTTGACACGTCCATGTGTGTGGATCATGCCGCATCCAGTGTGAGACGTGGCGCAAGGATTAGGCCGCCGGTGACCACGCCAAGCAGGGTGATCGGCCTTCGATGCGTGGACGATTGCCGTGTCTGTCGTCGTCCCAGGCGCGCCGATGTCGTACTCGGTCGCCGATGCCGCTGCGCTTTTCTAGCCGTGCGCTTATGCCACGCTTCCGGCGGCATGCCCGGATGCCCACGCCCACTGAAAGTTGTACCCGCCCAGCCAGCCGGTAACATCCAGCACCTCGCCGACGAAGTACAGGCCGGCGGTCAGCCGCGACTCCATGGTGGCACTGGAGACCTGGTGGGTATCGACGCCGCCCAGGGTGACTTCCGCGGTGCGGTAGCCCTCGGTTCCGCTGGCGATCAGTGGAAACGCACCGAGCAGATCGGCCGCGCTCTGCACCTGCGGCGGGTCCAGCTGCCGCACCGGCTGGTCCGGCAGCCAGACCTCGCACAGCCGCTGCGCGAAGCGCCGCGGCAGCACATCGCCCAGCACGTTGCGCAGTTCGGTGGCGCCACGCTGCTGCTTCTGCTCGCGCAGCCAGGCTGCCGCATCGTGGCCGGGCAGCAGGTCCAGGCGCAGGTCCTCGCCCGGTTGCCAATAGGAAGAGATCTGCAGGATCGCCGGCCCGCTGACGCCGCGATGGGTCAGCAGCATGAAATTGCGGAAACTGACGCCGTTGCAGTGCGCTTCCACCGGCAAGGCCAGCCCGGACAGGTCCTGCAGGCGCTCCTGGTGCTTGCCGCTCAAGGTGAGCGGTACCAGCCCGGCGCGTGTCGGCAGCAGCGTGTGACCGAACTGTCGGGCCAGCGCATAGCCGAAGCCGCTGGCGCCCATGCTGGGAATCGACAGCCCGCCGGTGGCGACGATCAGCGATTGCGTCTGCACGCGGCCGGTGCTGGTCTGCACGCTGAACCCGTCGCTGTCGCGCTGCACAGATTGCACCTCGCACTGGGTGCGGATCTGCACCCCGGCCGCCTCGCACTCGTCCAGCAGCAGGCGCACGATCTGCTTTGACGAGATGTCGCAGAACAGCTGGCCCAGCTCCTTCTCGTGGTACGCAATGCCATGGCGTTCGACCAGCTCCACGAAATCGCCAGAGCTGTAGCGCGCCAGGGCGGATTTGCAGAAATGCCGGTTGGCGGAGATGAAGTTGCCCGGCGTGGTGCCGGTATTGGTGAAGTTGCAGCGCCCGCCGCCGGACATCAGGATCTTCTTGCCCACCTTGTTGGCATGGTCGATCACCAGCACCTGGCGGCCGCGGCGGCCGGCGGTGAAGGCGCTCATCAGGCCGGCGGCCCCGGCGCCGATGACCAGCACGTCGCACCGCATGTTCATTCGGCCGGCGCTTGCCGCACCATCGGGGTCAGGGTGACGCTGCCATGGTCGGCCAGCATCTGCACTTCGCCGTCCTGGATGATCACGTCAAAGCGCATACCGCGCTGGATCAATGCGCCCAGCGCCTCGGTGGCCTGCGATTCGAGTTCGATCACGCGCAGGTTGCGGTGCCTGCCCATGGCATTGGCATGCTTTTTCCGCCAGGTTTCGGTGGCCTGGCCGCCGTAGCCGATGACCACCACCTCGCGCGAGCGATTGCAGGCCTTGCGCACGCGGCTTTCGTCGGGCTGGCCGAGGTCGATCCACAGGTCGGGGTCGCCGGTGTAGTCGCGCCGCCACAGGTCCGGCTCGTCGTCGTTGCTGAGGCCGCGGCCGAATTCCAGCCGGTCGTCGGCGAACAACGCGAATGCCAGCAACCGCACCATCAGCCGTTCATCGGTTTCGGAGGGGTGCTGGGCCAGGGTCAGCGAATGGTTGGCGTAATAGCCGCGATCCATGTCGCTGATCTGCAGTTCCGCCCTGCGGACGGTGGCGGTGAGAGCCATCAGGAAACCAGATGCAAAGGGCGGCCATGATACGCCCGCGGGTTGGTGCGCGGACGCTAGCGTTGGGCGGGCTGCCGCGCCAGCCAGCGGTCCAGCTGTGCGGCAAAGGCCTGGCGGTCGCGTGCATGCAGCGCCCGTGGTCACGCCGGCTCCGCGCAGTTCTTCCAGAAAGCCACGCACCGACAGGCGTTCGGCGAGTGTCCGGAAAAAAGGGCTCGCCACGCGGACTGACTGCTGCCGCACCGCGCTCCAGCGCACGTGCCGCCAGCGCAATGTCCTGAGTCACCACCGGGTGGCCTGGCTGTACCCGGTCTGCAAAGGCGTCGTCGGCCGCATCGGGTCCGCCGGGAACCTGCAGGGCCCGCACATGCGCCAGGGTCGGGGTGCAAGTAGTGGTTGGCTACCAGGGTCGCCGGGATGCCGGTGCGCCGGGCGGCGCGGAACAGGATGTCGCGGATGACTGCAGGGCAGGCGTCGGCGTCCCCCCGGATCTGCGCCGGGCGTGCCAGGTTGGGCGTATTCATCTGTGAAATCGGGAGGGAAATGGCCCGACAGGCGGTCGGAACATGCCCGACAGCAAAACTTTCGTCTGAAGGTGTCGCTTTTTACATAAAACACGAGTACTGTGCACCCACTGTGTTTGCAAGGGTCACCGTGAATCGTGGCCTGGTGTAGCTAGATCTCATTCGATCCCGCTTCATCGTTCCGCTTTACCAACGCCTGCAACTCAGTCTCAGCGCCGGTTTTTCGGTTGCTGCGATTTATCCATCCAAAAGTTCAGGAGTTAGTAAAATGTCAGATCGTCAGAACGGTGTCGTGAAGTGGTTCAATGATGCCAAGGGCTTCGGCTTCATCACCCCGGAAAGCGGCCCGGACCTGTTCGTGCACTTCCGTGCCATCCAGGGCACCGGCTTCAAGTCGCTGCAGGAAGGCCAGAAGGTTTCCTTCGTCGCCGTGCAGGGCCAGAAGGGCATGCAGGCTGACCAGGTGCAGGCGGTCTAATCCGTCTGCAACCGTAAGGTTGCCAAAAACGCCGGTCGCGCAAGCGCCCGGCGTTTTTTATTGCCCGTCGATCTGCATCGGTGGGTGTGGCGTCCACGTGTCGCCTTGTCACTGCAGGTGCTGCCCAAGGTGCTGAGACGGTGATGGGCCGTCTTTCGGCGGGGCGCTGCCTTCAATTCAGCGCGTGGTGCGTGGTGCCGCAGCAATGCGTCCGGCCACAAGCGGCGGGTGATGGGTTGCCGCCGCGTCTGGGCATCTTCTGGCAACGCGTTCAAGGCGTGCGTGGTCGGTGTGTGCGCAGTGACGACGCGAGGCTGGTTAGGATGGTGCTTTCCGTGTGCGGCTGCTGCCATGATCACTGTTCACCATCTCAATAACTCCCGTTCGCAGCGCGTCCTGTGGCTGCTTGAAGAGCTGGCGCTGCCTTACCAGATCGTGCGCCACGAGCGCGACCCCAAGACCATGCTGGCATCGGCGGCGCTGCGTGCGATCCATCCACTTGGTAAATCACCGGTGATCGTGGATGGGGGGCTGACCATCGCCGAGTCCGGCGCAATCCTCGACTATCTGACCGAGCGCTACGACACCGAATGCGCGTTGTCGCCCCCCGCGCGACCGATCGATTCCCCCGAGCGCCAGCAGTTCCGCTACTGGATGCATTACGCAGAAGGCTCGGCGATGCCGCCGTTGCTGATGACGTTGATCTTCGGCCGTATTCGCAGCGCGCCGATGCCGTTTTTCGCCAAACCCGTTGCGCGTGCGATCGTGGACAAGGCGATGTCGGGTTTTGTCGGCCCGCAAGTCAAGTTGCATCTGGGCTGGATGGAGCAATCGCTGCAGGCCCACCAATGGTTTGCCGGTGAGCGCTTTACCGCCGCCGACATCCAGATGAGTTTTCCGGTGCAGGCCGCAGCCGCACGCGGTGGTGGACTGGAGCCGTACCCGAAGCTGCGTGCCTTTCTGGAACGGGTCGAGGCGCGGCCGGCCTATCAGGCTGCATTAAAGAGGGGCGGCCCGTACGAACTGATGGGCGGCAAATCGGCCGATTGATGCAGCACTGGTGCCCCCGGATTACGCCGTGACGGCGAACCGGACGGCGAACGAGTAAGCGGCGTCTCTTCCTGGATTGGGCGTTGGTCGGTGGCCAATCGTTGATGAGTAGCGCAGTTTGCGACGAGCGTCGATGCGCTCGCCACGGCCGTCACGGCGCCTTGCAGATGCGCAGGAATTCCAGGGTGGCGCGCAGCACCGCCGAGCGTTGCGGCGGTTTGCGCAGTGCCAGCACGATGCCCATATGGCCCATGCCTGGGTAGACCTTCATCTCGGCAACGCCGCCCTTGCGGTGCAGCGCCTTCTGCAGCGAGCTGCTGTTTTCCAGCTCGACCACGCGGTCGGCGTCACCATGGAGCAGCAGCATCGGCGGTTCGTCGCCGCCGACATATTCCACCGGCTGCGATTGCCGTTGCGCGGCCGGGGCATCGCCAAAGATCTCGACCAGCTCCGGATCGGTCATCGGCAGGAAGTCGTACGGGCCGGCCAATCCGACGACGCCGCACAACTGCCGCGGTTTGAGATCCTGCGCATGCAGCCAGCGGGCATCGGTGCCCAACAACACGGCCATGTGCGCCCCGGCCGAGTGGCCCATCACGGCCAGCCGCTTGGGATCGCCGCCATACGCCTGCGCATGCCGATAGCCCCAGGCGGTTGCGCCGGCGGCATCGGTCATGAAGCCCTGCAAGCCGACCTGCGGATATTTACGGTAGTCGGCGACCATCGCCACCACACCCTGGCGGGCCAGGGCGCGCCCTACCCAACGGTAGTCGGCGCGCGAGCCGCGCTTCCAGGTGCCGCCGTAGAAGAACACCACCACCGGTGCATTGACCACGCCCTGCGGTTGGTAGACGTCCAGCGCCAGGCCATGTGTGGTGTCGAAGACCTGGTTCGGGTGCGCGATGATGCCGGCGCGGCTGGAGGCGGCGTTGATGCCGCCGAAGAACACGCTGCTGCAAGCCGTCAGGGCCAATGAGCCTAGCAGCAGGATGGCGGGGCGAAACCAACGGAAGGCGCGAGAGGGCATGGGCGATGTCGTCAGGAAACGGCGCAGGGATGGCCGTGCGGGTTGGGGGATGGGGCAGGGTGCACCGGCGCGGCGGCCGCAAGGCCAAGCGATTCGCTGGCGGCCCTGTTGTCTGGTGAGCTACTGCAGCGAACTCGCCCATTAGTGACGATCGGTTGTCGCCGACATGTGCAGGACGAGCTCGCTCGCTTTCGCGATGCAAGGCAGTGCAGCTCCCCGGTCTGCGTGGGCAGTGTCGCATTCACCCTGAGTGGCCTAGGCTTCCCGCATGACACAGTTGCAGTTCGATAATCGTCTGCGCCGGGACTTGCCCGGCGATCCGGAGCAAGGGCCGCGCCGCCGCGAGGTGGCCGCAGCCTGGTCGTCGGTACTGCCGACGCCGGTTGCTGCTCCGCGGGTGATCGCGCATTCGTCCGAAATGGCGCAGGCGCTGGGGCTGGATGCGGCCGAGATCGGCAGCGCGCAGTTTTCCAAGGTGTTCGGCGGTAACGCGCTGTACCCCGGCATGCAGCCATGGGCGGTCAACTATGGCGGCCATCAGTTCGGGCACTGGGCCGGGCAACTGGGCGACGGCCGGGCGATTTCGCTGGGCGAAGCGATCGGTGTCGATGGCGGGCGCTACGAGTTGCAGCTCAAGGGCGCCGGCCCCACGCCGTATTCGCGTGGTGCCGATGGCCGCGCGATGTTGCGCTCGTCGATCCGCGAATTCCTGTGCAGCGAAGCGATGCATCACCTGGGTGTGCCCACCACGCGTGCATTGAGCCTGGTCGCCACCGGCGATGCCGTGATGCGCGACATGTTTTACGACGGCCGCCCGCAACGCGAGCCGGGTGCGATCGTGTGTCGGGTGGCGCCCTCGTTCATCCGCTTCGGCAACTTCGAGCTGCCGAGTGCGCGTGGGGATCTGGCCCTGTTGCGGCAATGGGTGGAGTTCGCCATTGCGCGCGATTTTCCCGCCCTGACCGGGGCCGGCGAGACGCTGCATGCCGATTGGTTCGCGCAGATCTGCGAGCTCACCGCGGTGATGGTGGCGCACTGGATGCGGGTGGGCTTCGTGCATGGGGTGATGAACACCGACAACATGTCGATCCTGGGCCTGACCATCGATTATGGCCCCTACGGCTGGATCGACGATTACGACCCGGACTGGACGCCCAATACCACCGATGCGCAAGGCCGGCGCTATCGCTTCGGCACTCAGCCGCAGGTGGCGTACTGGAATCTGGGGCGGCTGGCGCAGGCACTGGCGCCGCTGTTTGCCGATACCGCACCGTTGCAGCAGGGGCTGGACCGATTCCGCGACACCTATCTGGCCTGCGATCGACGTGACACCGCTGCCAAGCTCGGACTCGCCGAGTGCCGCGACGAGGATCTGGCGCTGATCGATGCGTTGCGTGCGCTGATGCGGCAGGGCCAGATGGACATGACGCTGACCTTCCGCGGCCTGATCGACGTGTCTGCAGAGCACCCCGATCCCGAACTGCTGCGCGACGCGTTCTACGACCCGGACCAGCGGCAGGCGGCGCTGGTGCCGTTGCAGGAATGGCTGCAGCGTTACGCCGCGCGGCTGCGCCAGGATCCGCAGGCCCCGGAGCAGCGGCGGGCGCGCATGCGCCAGGCCAATCCGCGCTATGTCCTGCGCAATTATCTTGCGCAGCAGGCCATCGACCGGGCCGAGCAGGGCGAGCCGGCGGGCGTGCAGGAGCTGCTGGAAGTCATGCGCCGGCCCTATGACGATCAGCCAGGCCGCGAGGCATTCGCTGCACGGCGCCCGGACTGGGCACGCGATCGCGCCGGGTGTTCGATGCTCTCGTGCAGTTCCTGACGCGCTTAGATTCAGGTATGCCGTAAAGGCGGCGTCAACGGCGTGCACCAACTAGAATGGGGGCGTCCCCACTGGCCATGATGCCATCACCACCATGACTGATTGCAGCCGCTGCGCCGGCACTCACCCTTCCGGCCCCAACCACTGGGCAGGCCGAATCCGCGACATCGCCGATTTTCCCAAGCCGGGCATCGTCTTCAAGGACATCACCCCGCTGCTGTCCGATGGCCCGGACTTCGCCTCGGCGCTGGACGAGATGGCGCAGCCCTGGCGGACCACGCCGCTGGACGCCGTGCTCGGTATCGAGGCGCGCGGCTTCATTCTGGGTGCGGCGCTGGCGCGCGAACTGCGCACCGGCTTTGTGCCGGTGCGCAAGCCCGGCAAACTGCCCGGGCGTACGCTGGTCCAGGAATATGCGCTGGAATACGCTACCGACCGCATCGAAATGCACGAGGATGCATTGCCACGCGGCGCGCGCGTGTTGATCGTCGACGATGTGCTTGCCACCGGCGGTACGCTGCGCGCGGCCCTGAGTCTGGCCGCACAGTTGGAGCTGGAAGTGGTCGGCGCGGCGGTGCTGGTCGAGCTATTGGTGCTGCAGGGCCGTGAGAAGTGGGCAAATGACGTGCCGTTGCTGGCAACGCTGTGCTACTGAGTCTGCACAGCGCCGCGTAGCTGTCCAGGAGTCGGGCAGCGGCGGTGCAGTCGCGCTGTCAGCCGATCTAAGCTGCGGCTGGCCGACGCGCCGGCCGCAGGGGCTTCAGAGCTTGCTGACCCGGAACCGGCGTCCCTTGATCTTGCCCGCATGCAGATGCGCCAGCGCCTTGGCGACCTGCGCGCGGGCGATGGCGACATAGGAGCGGGTGGGGTAGATCGCGATCTTGCCGATCGCCGCGCCCGATAACCCGGCTTCACCGGTCAGTGCGCCGAGGATATCGCCGGCACGCAGTTTGTCGGTCTTGCCGCCGTCGATGCGCAGGGTGGTCATCGCCGCCTGCGGCAGCTGCGCCGGGCGGGAGGTGGCCAGGGGCGCGCGCGACCACTTCAGTGGCAGGCCCTGTTCGGCTTCCAGCGCCTGCGCGCGGCCGCTCTCGCGCGAGGCCACCAGGCTGAGCGCCAATCCGTGCTTGCCGGCACGCGCGGTACGGCCGATGCGATGGCGGTAGGTTTCGGTATCGGTGGGCAGCTCGTAGTTGACCACGGCCGCGAGGTCTTCCACGTCCAGCCCGCGTGCCGCCACATCGCTGGCCACCAGCACATTGCAGCTGCGGTTGACGAAACGCACCAGCACTTCGTCGCGGTCGCGCTGTTCCATGTCGCCATGCAGCGCGAGTGCGGAGAAGCCGAACTCCTGCAGCGAGCCGGCCACTTCATCCACTTCCTTGCGCGTGTTGCAGAACACCACGCTGGATTCGGGGTTGAAGCGCAACAATAGCCCGGCGACCGCCTTCTGCCGATAGGTCGGGTCGACTTCGAAGAACTGCTGGTCGATTTCCGGCGCATTGTCGGCACCTTCGACGGTGATTTCGACCGGGTCTTTCAGAATCTCGCGCGCCAGGGTGCGGATGATCTCGGGGAACGTGGCCGAGAACAGCAGGCTCTGGCGGTGTTTGTCGCAGCGGCTGGCGATCTCGCGGATGGGTTCTTCGAAGCCCATGTCGAGCATACGGTCGGCCTCGTCCAGCACCAGGGTGCGCACGCCGCCCAGATGCAGGGCGCGCTTGCGCGCCAGCTCCTGGATGCGGCCGGGTGTGCCCACCACCACCTGCGGGTCGTGCGCTTCCAGCGAGGCCAGTTGCGGACCGAGCGGCATGCCGCCAGTCAGCACCACCAGTTTCATGTTGGGGATGCCGGTGGCCAGCCTGCGCAGCTGCTTGCCGACCTGGTCGGCAAGCTCGCGGGTGGGGCACAGCACCAGCGCCTGCGCGCGGGTCAGTGCGGGGTCGAGTTTTTGCAGCAGGCCAAGCCCGAACGCGGCAGTCTTGCCGCTGCCGGTCGGCGCCTGCGCGATGACATCGAGCCCCTGCAGGATCGGCGGCAGGCTCTGCGCCTGGATGGGAGTGAGGACGGTGTAGCCAAGGGCGTCGATGCCGGGGGCCAGGGCCGGCGACAGCGGCAGCGCGGAGAATTCGTTCATGGCGCATTTTAGCCGGGATTGGGGAGTAGGGATTCGGGATTCGTCACCGCGACAGCGTGCGCTTGTGCCAATCCCGAATCCCCAATCACCAATCCCGTACAATTGGCCCATGCCTTTAATCACTCTGCAAAGCGTCGACTACAGCGTCGGCGGCCCCTTGTTGCTGGAAAAAACCGACCTCACGATCGAGCCGGGCGAGCGTATCGCCCTGATCGGTCGCAACGGCGCCGGCAAATCGACCTTGATGAAACTGATCGCCGGCGAGCTCAGGCCCGATGAAGGCGAGGTGCGCGTGCAACAGGGCGTGCGTATCGCGCGGCTGGAGCAGGAGGTGCCGCAGGGCACCGGCGGCAGCGTGTTCGACGTGGTGGCCGATGGCCTGGGCGAGTTGGGCCATTGGCTGGCCGAATTCCACCAGCTCAGCCATGCCGAGGTGTTCGACGCCGACGCGTTCGGCAAGGTGCAGGCCAAGATCGATGCGGCCGACGGCTGGGCGCTGGACCAGCGCGTCAGCGAGACGTTGACAAAGCTGGAGCTGGACGGCGATGCCCAGTTCGCGCGACTGTCCGGCGGCATGAAGCGGCGCGTGCTGCTGGCGCGTTCGCTGGTGTCGTCACCGGATGTGCTGCTGCTGGACGAGCCGACCAACCACCTGGACATCGAAGCCATCGACTGGCTCGAGACCTTCCTGAAGGGCTGGAACGGCAGTGTTCTGTTCGTCACCCATGACCGCCGCTTCCTGCGTGCGCTGGCCACCCGCATCGTCGAGATCGATCGTGGCCAGGTCACCAGCTGGCCGGGCGACTGGGCCAATTACGAGCGTCGTCGCGAAGAGCGGCTCAATGCGCAGGCGCAGGAGAATGCGCGCTTCGACAAGTTGCTGGCGCAGGAAGAAATCTGGATCCGGCAGGGCATCAAGGCGCGGCGCACCCGCGACGAAGGCCGCGTACGGCGCCTGGAATCGATGCGCAACGAGCGCGTGCAGCGGCGCGAGCTCACCGGCAACGTGCGCATGGAAGTCTCGCAGGGCGAGTCGTCCGGCAAAAAGGTGATCGAGGCCAAGGAGGTCGGCTTCGCGTTCGGTGCGCGCACGATGGTCAAGGAGTTTTCCACCATCATCCAGCGCGGCGACCGCATCGGCCTGATCGGCCCGAACGGCAGCGGCAAGACCACCTTGCTCAAGCTGTTGCTGGGCGACTTGCAGCCGCAGCAGGGCGAAATCCGCATCGGCACCAATCTGCAGATTGCCTACTTCGATCAGTATCGCTCGACCCTGCGCGAAGACTGGAGCGCGATCGAGAACGTCGCCGAAGGCCGCGATTTCCTGGAAATCAACGGCAAGCGCAAGCATGTGCATGCCTACCTGCAGGACTTTTTGTTCACCCCCGAACGCGCGCGTGCGCCGATCACCCGGCTGTCCGGCGGCGAGCGCAATCGCCTGTTGCTGGCACGCCTGTTCGCGCAGCCGTCCAATCTGCTGGTGATGGACGAACCCACAAACGATCTGGACGTGGAAACGCTGGAGCTGCTGGAAGAATTGCTGGGCGACTACAGCGGCACGCTGCTGCTGGTCAGCCATGACCGCGACTTCCTCGACAACGTAGTGACCTCCACGCTGGTGATGGAAGGCGATGGCCTGGTTGGCGATTACGTCGGCGGCTACAGCGATTCGCTGCGCCAGCGGCGTAGCCCTGCGACCAGCGCGATGGCGGTGGCCAAGGCCTCGGCCACCGCCACCGCCACCGCAGTGGCGACTGCGCCGGCGGCCGCTGCGGCGCCAGTGGAGGCTGCGCCCAAGCGCAAACTGAGCTACAGGGACGCACGCGAGCTGGAGCAGTTGCCCGGCCTGATCGAGACGCTGGAACAGCAGGTGGCCGCACTGACCGAGGCGATGAACGACCCGGGCTTCTACCAGCGCGACACCGTGGCCATGGCGGCGCATACCGCCGCACTGAGCGATGCGCAGGCGCAGCTGGATGCGGCCTACGCGCGCTGGGGCGAGCTGGAATAGCCGGTGCTGCGCCGGCGCGCTGCTGCGTGCCGGCCTTGGGTGCCGCGCTGCGCTGTTTGTTCGCGCAGGCGTCGATGCGTGGCTGCGGGCGATGACTATGCATCGCAGGCCGCACCTTACGCGGTCATTTGCAAGGTGTGCTCAGCGACAAGCGAGCGCCGCCGCGCATGCCGGTAACGCATCTGTCATCTTCAGGCAGCAATCGTGAGCCGACTCACTCAATCGCAAGCGCTGGCCGGCGCCACGAACGCTGCAAACGTCAGTCCGCGCGCGGCCCAGCTGGTGGCGGCTTCGTCGAGAATATCCAGCAAGGTATCGCGCTCGTTTGGCGCTGCCTGCGCCAATGCCTCGGCGCCGTCGATCAATAGCGCGTAGCCGCGCGGGGAGGGTAGCCACGCCAGGTCGCGTAGTGCATCGCTCAACGCATCCCAGTTGCGGCCGAAACTGAGCGGAAAATCCAGCTGGGTGGCCAGCCGCATCAGCAGCATGCGCTTTTCGCTGCAGGTGGCCAGATCCACGCGCAGGATGCGCAGGCCGGCATCGCGGGCCAGCGCTGCCATGGTGTCCAGGTCGTCGATATCGGCCTGGTACACGCCCGATTGCTGCGGGTCCGACAGATCCAGTGCGAAGTCGCCAGCGCTCATGGGGCCTGCTCCGGGGCCGGGCCCTGGAAGGATTTGAAGGTCTGGTAGTGGTCGTTGCTGTAGTACCAGGTCTGCGGTGGCGTGCCGCCGGTGACGATACGGCGCGCGCCGCGGTCTGCGCTGCCCGGCGTGTCCACCGTGTATTCGTGGTAATAGCCGCGCGGGCGTTCGGGCAGGCGATGTTCGCGATTGCCGAACACGCTGCCGTCCTGTGGATACGGGAATGGACCGCCGCGCTGGATCAGCACGATGGTGGCCATTGCTTCGATCGGCAGAAACGCGGGCAGGCGCGGCACCTGCCGTGCGGTCACAGGCGCGGCCATCGGCGCGTTGAGCGATGGCGCGAACTGCGGCTTGGGCGTCTGCAGCGCACGCATGCCCCACAGCCCGGCCACGAGCAGCACGATGGCGACGATCAGCAAAGCGGGCTTGCGCATGAAGACGATCCGGAAGCGACGATATGTGCGGCAGAGCAAGTATGCCGTTGCGCAACTGTGTCGACTTTGAATGCATCGCCGCGCCGGCGCGGTTCACGCGCAAGTAACCGGGGCATGGTGCAAGGTGTGCAGCGAACAGCGCGCGGCCTGCGATGGGATGAAGTTTCCCTGCCTGCACCCTTGGTAAGCGCTGCTGCCGTCCTTACCATCTACCCCGCAACGCCCGGTCTTCGCCGGGCGGCAAGTCCAGGAGACCTTCATGGCTTACACCCTTCCGCAGTTGCCTTACGCTTACGACGCGCTGGAACCGAACATCGATGCGCAGACGATGGAAATCCAT
This sequence comes from Xanthomonas cassavae CFBP 4642, assembly GCF_000454545.1. NCBI lineage: Bacteria > Pseudomonadati > Pseudomonadota > Gammaproteobacteria > Lysobacterales > Lysobacteraceae > Xanthomonas > Xanthomonas cassavae. Next base: position 2,871,983 of record NZ_CM002139.1, on the reverse strand, counting down.
CACACCAAGCATCACCAGACCTATATCAACAACGTCAACGCGGCGCTGGAAGGGACCGAGTACGCGGACCTGCCGATCGACGAGCTGGTGTCCAAGCTGAAGAGCCTGCCGGAAAACCTGCAGGGCTCGGTGCGCAACAACGGTGGTGGCCACGCCAACCATTCGCTGTTCTGGACCGTGCTGGCGCCTAACGGCGGCGGCGAGCCCAAGGGCGAGGTCGCCAAGGCGATCGACAAGGACATCGGCGGTTTCGAGAAGTTCAAGGAAGCGTTCACCAAGGCTGCCGTCAGCCGCTTCGGCTCCGGGTGGGCGTGGCTGAGCGTGACCCCGGATAAGAAGCTGGTGGTGGAAAGCACCGCCAACCAGGACAGCCCGCTGTTCGAAGGCAATACCCCGATCCTGGGTCTGGACGTGTGGGAACACGCGTACTACCTGAAGTACCAGAACCGCCGTCCGGAATACATCGGCGCGTTCTATAACGCCGTCAACTGGGACGAAGTCGAGCGCCGCTACCACGCTGCCATCGCCTGAAGCCCTGCATCAGCGCTAGGTTCCACGTAGCGCTGTGACAGCGGCACCCAACGCACAAGGCCGGGAGCGATCCCGGCCTTGTTTGTGTGCTGCGGGCTGTCGTAGGAGCGACCCTGGTCGCGAGGGCTTTGCAGGGAAGGCCCGTCGCGCTCGGGCGCGCTCCTACGTTGTGCGGGGAGCGATCAGAGCTTGGCGTCGAACTCGCGGGCGTAGCCGGTGTTGACGATGACCTTCTGCAGCGCGTCGCTGATCTTGATGTTGCCGGCCACGATCTGCTGCGTTTCCGGCCCCATGTTGTCCATGCGCGGCGGGGTGGCGCCCTTGTAATCGCAGACTCGGCCACCGGCTTCGCGCACCAGCAGCACGCCGGCCGCAATGTCCCAGGCTTTGACGCCGGCCTCGAAGTAGGCATCGGCGCGGCCGCAGGCCACGTAGGCCAGGTCCAGTGCCGCCGAGCCGGTACGGCGCACGTCTTCGGCCTGCACCAGCAGCGCGTCCACGCACTTGAGCTGGGCGCTGGCGCGGATGCGTTCACGCGGCGGGAAGCCGGTGTGGACCATCGCGCCCTCCAGGTCCTTGCGTTCGGCGATGCGGATGCGACGGTCGTTGAGCACCGCGCCGGCGCCGCGGCTGGCGGTGAACAGCTCGTTGCGCAGCGGGTCGAAGATCACCGCATCGGTGGGTTCGCCGTTTTCCACCAGCGCGATCGACACGCAGTAATGCGGAAAGCCACGCAGATAGTTGCTGGTGCCGTCGAGCGGATCGATGACCCAGGTGTAGCGCCCACTCTTGCCACCTTGCACGCCGCCTTCTTCGCCGAACACGGCGTACTCGGGGTAGCCGCGCTTGAGTTCCTTGATGATGACCTTCTCCGCATCGGCATCGACTTCGCTGGCGTAGTCCATGCGGCCTTTTTGCACCACATTGAGCGCATCGAGCTTGTTGATACCGCGCAACAGCACATTGCCGGCGAGGCGGGCAGCTTTGACCATGACGGTGACGGCGGGTTTCTGCATGGTTAAAGCTCCCGTGAAGGCAGAATGGACAATGACGAAGGTAAAAGAGCGGTCCGGCGCCAAAGCCGGCCGCGCAGTTTACCATCTACGACCGAATCGCTCCCCAATCTCCGTTCATGTCTGTCACCCAGCGCATCCGTTTCGTCCTTGTCGGTACCCAGCATCCAGGCAACATCGGCGCCGCGGCGCGTGCGATGAAGACGATGGGCATCTCGCGGCTGGTGCTGGTGGCGCCGGAACGTGCGCTCGACGATGACGCCTACCGGCGCTCGGCCGGCGCTGAAGAGGTGCTTGGCGATGCGCCGGTGTTCGACACCCTGGGCGAAGCGGTGGCCGATTGCACCCTGGTGATCGGCTGTACGGCGCGCGCGCGTCGGGTGGCCCTGGAGGAGTTGCTGCCGGACCAGGGCGCGCAGCGTGCCCTGGCCAAGGCCGGTGAGCCGGCCGAGGTGGCGTTCGTGTTCGGCCGCGAGCGCACCGGCCTGACCAACGACGAATTGCAGCTCTGCCATGCCGCAGTGCATATCCCCTCCGACCCGCAGTTCAGCTCGCTCAACCTGGCGGCGGCGGTGCAGGTGCTGGCGTACGAAGTGCGGCTGGCGCAGCTGGCCGCCGGCGAGGCCGAGCCGGCGCCCGCGGCGGCCACCGGCCTGCGTGACGGGCCGGCCAGTCACGCACAGATGGAAGGCATGTTCGGCCAGTTGGGCGACACCCTGGACGAGATCGACTTCCACAAGGGGCGCGCGCCGGAGTCGGCGATGCGCAAGCTGCGCCGGCTGCTGCTGCGCGCCGAGATGACCGAGCAGGAGGTGCGCCTGATCCGCGGCATCCTGTCCGATGCGCAGCGCATGGCCATGCTGGCCAAGCGGGCCGGAAACTGACGTCTGTCACATCTTCAAAGATTCGGCTAGGCTGTCGGCGGCTCTAGGGGAGTGTCGGTTTTGCGCGGTCTACGATGGTGTCTGATTGCCTGCTGGCTGATCGCCGGGGCAGGCTTGGCCGTGACGGCTGCGGCAGCGCCTTCCTCGGTATTGGTGCTAGGGCGGATCAGCGATGATCCGGCAACGCATTACGATCAACTCAAGCCGCTGCTGGACTACGTGGTGCCGCGCATGCGCGAGGTGGGCATCCGTCGCGGCGAGATCCTGATGGCGCCGGATGCGCGACAGATGTCCAGCTACCTGCGGCGTGGCCGGGTCGACTGGGTCAGCGAAACCACCGGTGCGGCCATGTTGCTGGAGCAGCGCGGCAGCGCACACCCGTTGCTGATGACCGAGCGTGGCGGCGTGCGCGACTTCCATACCGTGTTCTTCGTGCGCCGCGACAGCCCGATCCAGTCGCTCGGGCAGCTGCGCGGGCATACCCTGGCATTGCAGAACGCCTCGTCCACCAGCGGTTACCTTGTGCCGATGCTGGAGTTGATGCGCAGTGGCATCGCCTGCGACGTGCTGCTCTCGCCAGATGACACCCAGGTGATGGGTTCGGTCGGTTACCTGATGGTCGGATCGAAATTGAACATCGCCGCGTTCGTGCACAAACGCCTGATCGATGCCGGCGCCTTCAGCAATCTCGATTGGGACGACGAGCGGCATCTGCCGCCAGCGTTCAAGCGCGATTTCCGTATCGTGCACCGCAGTGCGCCGGTGCCGCGTGCGGTGGAGATGGTGCGCACGGGGATGGAACCGGCGGTGGAACGCCGCCTGCGCATCGTGCTATTACAGGCTGCTTCCGACCCGAAGGCTGGCCCGGCACTGAAGCGTTTCTTCGGCACCACCGCGTTTCATCCTGTGGATGAGGGGAGCCGCAGGCGCCTGGATGCATTTAGCGCCGGCTTGCAGCACGTCAAGGATGAAATGGAATGAGTCAGGTGCGCTTCGGGTTGCAGGCACGTTTCCTGTTGGTCATGGCGCTGACCCTGCTGCTGGTCGGCGCGATCCTGGCCTCGCTGCTGCAGCGCCAGAGCGCCATGCAGCGCGAAGTCCGCGGCTTGAGCGCGCAGATCCTGCACGAGCTGTTCGACCGCAGCCTGCGCACCCGCGGCGAGACGCTGGCCACCGAGTTGGCCTCCGGCCTGGCCAATCCCCTGTATTACTCGGACCTGGGCGCGGTGGGCGCGCTGGTGCGCAATGCCTCGCGCCAGCAGGTGGTGAGCTACGTGCTGGTGTTCGATCGGCGTGGGCGGCTGGTACACGACGGCACGCCCAACCTGCAGCGCTACGGCCAGCAGATGAACGACCCGCTGGCGGCCACGGCGGCCACGGCGCAGACCATGCTGCTGCAATCCTCGCCCGAGGTGCTGGACGTGACGGTGCCGATCACGATCGGCGACCAGCGCATCGGCGGCGTGCGCGTGGGCATGTCGCGCGAGCGCGTGCGCAAGATCGAGTCCGGCGCCAATTTGACCCTGGTCGAAAACCTCAATGCGATCGGCAAGCGCGACCTGGGCTGGCTGCTGGTGCTGCTGGCGGCGCTGGTCGGGCTGGGAGTGTTGCTGGCGATCTACGTGCAACGCACGCTGGTGGCGCCGGTGCGCTTGCTGGCGGCAGCGGCGCGGCAGATCGAGCGTGGCGACTATGCGGTGCAGCTGCCGCCGCATCCGCGCAACGACGAGATCGGTGAGCTGATCTCCGCCTTCGGCCGCATGAGCGAGAGCATCGCCCGGCACGACCGCGAAGTGCGCCATATGGCCTACACCGATGCGCTGACCGGGCTGACCAACCGGCTGGGCTTCCGCGAAGGGCTGAATTACCTGCTCAACACCGCGCGCAGCACCGACAGCAAGCTGGCATTGCTGTTCGCCGATATCGACGATTTCAAGCGGGTCAACGACACCCTCGGTCACGAAGCCGGCGACGAGGCCTTGTTGCAGTTCGCCAGCCGCATCAGCCGCGCGGTCTCCGCGCTGGGTGGGGAAGACGCGATCCTGGCGCGCTTCGGTGGCGACGAGTTCGTGATCCTGCTGCAAAGCGGCGACGTCGCCCTGCTGGCCGCGCAGCTGGCGGAACGCCTGGTGCACGAACTGAGCCGGCCATTGAACGTGCAGGGGCGCGAGGTGTTCCTGGGAACCTCGATCGGCATCACCCTGTTCCCCGACGATGCCAACGACGCCACCGCGCTACTGAAGAACGGCGACATCGCGATGTACCAGGCCAAGGTGGCAGGCAAGAACTGCCACCGGTTCTACAGTCGCGCCGCCGATCATGCGGTGGAGCGTCGCGTGCATATGGAACATGAGTTGCGTGGCGCCTGGGAGCGCGACGAATTGCGATTGGTGTACCAGCCGATCTACCGCACCAGCGACCGTGTGCTGGTGGGCGTGGAGGTGTTGCTGCGCTGGCAACACCCGGCGCTGGGCACGATCGCGCCGTCCACCTTCATCGACATCGCCGAGCAGAGCGGGCTGATCGAGGTGATCGGCCCCAAGGTGCTGCGCGCGGCCTGCCTGGAAGCGGCGCAATGGCCGATGGTGGGCGAGGGGCTGTTCATTTCGGTCAACGTCTCGCCACGCCAGCTCCGCAGCGGGGCGTTGATCGACACCGTGGCCGAATGCCTGGCCGAATCCGGGCTGCCGGCCGCGCGCCTGCACCTGGAACTGACCGAAACGGCGGTGATCGGCGACGAGATGATGGCGGCCAGTCTGCTCGACCAGCTGCATCGCACCGGGGTGAAGGTGTGGCTGGACGACTTCGGCACCGGCTTCTCGGGCCTGAGCCATCTGCGTCAGGTGCCGGTGGACGGGGTCAAGATCGACAAGAGCTTCATTGCCGACCTGCAGCGCGACCCCGACGATCTGGCCCTGACCACGGCCATCATCAACATGGCGCATTCGCTGGGCATCACGGTGGTGGCCGAGGGCATCGAGCAGGAGGCGCAGTTCAATCTGCTGCGCGAGCGCGGCTGCGATCTGGGCCAGGGCTACTGGTTCAGCAGGCCGTTGAGCCCGGCCGATATGGTCAAGCTGATCGCTGCAGGCTGAGCAGCGTAGGAGCGCGCCCGAGCGCAACGGGCTTTACTGGTGGCTCCATCGCGCCCGGGTGCGCTCCTGCGAAGAGCGTGTTTGGGTCGTTGCAGCGGTCATCACCGGGGACTTGGCGCAGTGCCCGATAACTGCGTAGGAGCGCACCTGGGCGCGATGGGGCGTTACCGGTAAAGCTTCGTCGCGCCCGGGTGCGCTCCTGCGACGGAGTGGGCTGAGGTAAGGGCGGTTACAGCGGACGCTTGCCGGTATCGCCGGGAATTTCGCGCACCAATCGTGGCACCAGATACCCGGACAGGCGCGTGGCCAGTTGCGCATGCAGGGCGCGCGCGTGGGCGTCGTCCACCTCGAAGTGCGCCACGCCGGCCACACGATCGAGCTGGTGCAGGTAATAGGGCAGCACGCCGGCAGCGAAGCTGCGTTCGCTCAGCGCGGCCAGCGCGTCCACGCTGTCGTTGACGCCGCGCAGCAACACGGCCTGATTGAGCATCTGCGCGCCAGCGCCACGCAGTGCCTGCATCGCCGCGTCCACCTCGGCATCGAATTCGTTGGCGTGGTTGGCATGGATCACGAACGCCACCGGCCATGGCAGGCTGCGCAGCCAGGCCAGCAAAGGCGCATCCACGCGCGCCGGCAGCACCACGGGCAGGCGGCTGTGGATGCGCAGCCGCTTGAGATGCCCAATGGCGGCCAGCGCGTCGGTGAGTTCGACCAGCTTGGGCGTGGCCAGCGACAGCGGGTCGCCGCCGGACAGCAGCACTTCGTCAATGTCCGCATCGGCGGCGATCGCGGCCACGGCCTCGCGCCAGCTGTCGCGCGCGGCGGTTTCTTCGGCGTAGGGAAAGTGGCGGCGGAAGCAGTAACGGCAGTGCACCGCGCAGCTGCCGGTGGCGATCAGCAGCGCGCGGCCGCGGTATTTCTGGATCACGCCGGCGGCAGTCCTGGCCGCGGCATCGCCCACCGCGTCCAGGCCGAAGCCCGGTACCGGCCGCATTTCCGCATCCAGTGGCAGTACCTGGCGCAGCAGCGGATCGTCGAGGTCGCCATGCCGCATCCGCGTCACGAAGGCGTGCGGCACCCGCAACGGGAACTGCGCGGCGGCCGCATCGCTGATCCCGGCGGCCTGCGCATCCAGGCCCAGCAGCGCCAGCAACGCGCGCGGGTCGCGCACGGCGTCGCGCCACTGCTGCTGCCAGCGCGTTGGCGGCAGGGTGGTGGCGGGCGATGGCTGTAAGGCGAGGGGGGCTGCGGTTATCATGTGCGGTCACAAAACCAATGCCCGCCGGTTGCGGCGGGCGCCCCATTCTAATCCGGCCCGCCCCCACTGTGGCGGGTCGTGGTCTATCGAGGAGCTGCACCATGGCCACTGTTGGCATGAACGACGTCAAGAACGGCATGAAGATCCTGGTCAACAACGAGCCGGCGGTCATCACCGAGACCGAATACGTCAAGCCGGGCAAGGGCCAGGCCTTCACCCGCATGAAGTACCGCTTCATCAAGTCCGGGCGCGTGGTCGAAATGACCATGAAGGCCACCGACGACGTGGAAGTGGCCGACGTGGTCGATACCGACATGCGTTACCTGTACAGCGATGGCGAGTACTGGCACTTCATGGACCCGGAAACCTTCGAGCAGGTGCAGACCGACAAGGCCGGCATGGGCGGCGCCGACAAGTGGCTCAAGGGCGAGGAAGACTGCATCGTGACGCTGTGGAACGGCACGCCGATCTGGGTGCAGCCGCCGAACTTCGTCGAGCTGAAGATCACCGAGACCGACCCGGGCGTGCGCGGCGATACCTCCGGCGGCGGCGGCAAGCCGGCGACGCTGGAAACCGGCGCGGTGGTGCGCGTGCCGCTGTTCGTCAACCAGGACGAAATCATCAAGGTCGACACCCGCTCGGGCGAATACTCGGCGCGCGTCAAGTAAGACGATGCGTCCGGGACACTGGCCTGATCGAGCGGGGCGCGGTGCCAGTGTCGTGGTAGGGCTGTGGGGTGCGTTGCTTGCGTGCCCTGCGCTCGCGCAATCGGCTGCTGCAGCTTGCGACGCGCACAAACGATGCGCTGACCCTGCTGATACGCGACAGCATACTCTTGCGCCCTGTGCTCGAGCACGACCTCAGCCAGTGGTCGTTGCTGAAAGGCGAGGTGTGCAGCCCTGCCGCGGGCGAGATGATCAGCGAACAGGCCAACCGGAGCCTGTTGCTGTCCGACCACGTGCATGCCGGCTACGCCGACATCGTCCTGAGCGCCAGGGCCGTGACGACCCGCAGTGACGTAGCTACCGAACGCACCACCGAACAGACACGCCGTGAGCGACAGCTGATGCGTTACAACGGTCGACGCCACCTGCCTGTCGCAGGCTCCGAATGACCGACGTCGTTTGCCCCACATCTCCTATGGATTCGCTCATGACCAACGCTTCTCCAGAAATCTGCGACCTGCTGATCGAAGCCGGGTACGTGGTGCCGATCGAGCCGCATGCGGTGGTGCTGGAAGACCACGCCGTGGCGGTCAGCAACGGCGTCATCGTGGCGATCCTTCCGATTGCCGAGGCGCGGCTGCGGTTTGCGCCGGCCCAGACCGTCTCGCGCCCGGGCGCGGCCCTGATCCCGGGCCTGGTCAATGCGCATACGCACAACCCGATGACGCTGCTGCGCGGCGTGGCCGACGACCTGCCGTTGATGGTGTGGCTGCAGCAGCACATCTGGCCGGTGGAAGCGGCGGTGATCGGGCCGGAGTTCGTCGCCGACGGCACCGCGCTGGCCATCGCCGAAATGCTGCGCGGCGGCACCACCTGCGTCAATGAAAACTACTTCTTCGCCGATGTGCAGGCCGCCGTGTACAAGCAGCACGGCTTCCGTGCGCTGGTGGGCGCGGTGATCATCGATTTCCCCACCGCCTGGGCGTCGTCGGACGATGAGTATTTCGCCCGCGCCGGCGAGTTGCACGACCAGTGGCGCGATGATCCGCTGATCAGCACCGCGTTCGCGCCGCATGCGCCGTACACGGTCAACGATGCCAACTTCGAACGTGTGCGCATGCTGGCCGACCAGCTGGATCTGCCGGTGCATCTGCATACGCACGAAACCGAGCAGGAAGTGGCCGATTCGGTCAAGCAATACGGCCAGCGTCCGCTGGCGCGGCTGGACCGCCTGGGCCTGGTCAACGACCGCCTGATCGCGGTGCACATGACCCAGCTCACCGATGCGGAAATCCACCTGTGCGCCGAGCGCGGCGTGAGCGTGGTGCATTGTCCCGAATCCAATCTCAAGCTGGCCTCGGGCTTTTGCCCGGCCTGTGCGTTGCAGCGTGCAGGCGTGAACCTGGCCATCGGCACCGACGGCTGCGCCAGCAACAACGACCTGGACATGTTCAGCGAAAACCGCACCGCCGCCATCCTGGCCAAGGCAGTGGCCAACGATGCGACCGCGCTGGATGCGGCCACCACCTTGCGTGCGGCCACGCTAGGCGGCGCGCGTGCCCTGGGCTTCGGCGACAGGATCGGCTCGATCGAGGTCGGCAAGCAGGCCGACCTGGTCTGCGTGGACCTGTCTGCACTGGAAACCCAACCGCTGCATCATGTGCTGTCGCAGCTGATCTACGCCGCCGGCCGCCACCAGGTCACCGATGTGTGGATCGCCGGCAGGCCCAAGCTGGTGCAGCGCGAGCTCATCGACATGGATACCGCGGCCCTGGTCGCCAATGCGCGCCAGTGGCGCGAGCGCATCCGCACCGTCCGCGCCTGAGCGCGCGTCATCGACTCACGGAGTTCCCTATGAATCCCGATACCTCCACCACCTCCGGCAACTTCCGTCAGACCGAACTGGACAAGTTCGCCGCGCTGGCCAACCGCTGGTGGGACGCCGACGGCCCGCAGAAGCCGCTGCATGCGCTCAATCCGGTGCGCCTGCAGTACGTGTCCGCGCGCCAGGAGCTGGCCGGCGCGCGCGTGCTCGACGTGGGCTGCGGTGGCGGCCTGCTCAGCGAGTCGATGGCGCGTCTGGGCGCCCAGGTCACGGCGATCGATCTGGCGCCGGAGCTGGTCAAGGTGGCGCGCCTGCACAGCCTTGAATCGGGCGTGCAGGTGGATTATCGCGTGCAGTCGGTGGAAGACCTGGCCGCCGAACAGCCGGGCAGTTTCGATGCGGTGACCTGCATGGAGATGCTCGAACACGTGCCGGACCCCACTGCGATCATTCGCGCCTGCGCCAGCCTGCTCAAGCCGGGCGGCAAGCTGTTCCTGTCCACGCTCAATCGCACCCCGGCCGCGTTTGCGCTGGCGGTGGTCGGTGCCGAGTACATCGCGCGGCTATTGCCCAAGGGCACGCATCACTACAAGGACTTCATCAAGCCGTCCGAGCTGGCGGCGTGGTTGCGCACCGCCGAGCTGCAGCTGGAGGACGTCAGCGGCATGCTGTACGAGCCGTGGCGCAATCGGGCGCGGTTGTCTTCGCGTACCGAGGTCAATTATCTGGCGTATGCGGTGAGGACGTGACGGGCGGGGAGTCGGGAATCGGGAGTCGGGAATCGCAATCGCAACGGCGGTTGGCCGGGGTTTTGAAATTTCCTGGTTCTGGCCTGCTTGCTGGTCGCGATGGCATGGCGGTGGTGCTGTGAGATTTCCGCGGGCGGTGTTGTTCGACCTGGATGGCACCCTGCTGGACAGTGCGCCGGACATGCTGGCGACTGTCAACGCAATGCTGGCGGCGCGCGAGCGTGCGCCGGTGGCGTTGGAGCAGCTGCGGCCGGTGGTGTCCAAGGGCGCGCGTGCGATGCTGGGTGTGGCCTTTGCCGAGCTCGATGAGCAGGCACGTGCAGCCCTGGTGCCGGAATTCCTGAGTCGCTATGAAGTCTTGATCGGCACGCGATCGCAACTGTTCGATGGTGTCCAAGACCTGCTGGCGCGACTGGAAAGCGCCGGCTGCGTCTGGGGCATTGTCACCAACAAACCTGAATCCCTGGCCCGCTTGATCCTGCCGCAACTGGGGTGGCAGCAGCGCTGCGCCGTGTTGATCGGCGGCGATACGCTGGCCGAGCGCAAGCCGCATCCGTTGCCGCTGCTGACTGCGGCACAGCACATCGGCGTTGCGCCGGCGCAGTGCGTGTATGTGGGCGACGACGAGCGCGACATCCTCGCCGCACGCGCGGCCGCCATGCCGTCGGTTGCCGTGTTGTGGGGCTACCGGCTGCACGACGATGTACCGGCGCGGTGGCAGGCCGATGTGCTGGTCGATGCGCCGCAGTTGCTGTGGAACCCGGCGACGTGGCCGCAGACCTGATCATTTTTTGTTTTTGTCCGGACCCGCCATGAGCCAATCCAGCGCCCTCGACAGTTTTCTCGACAAGTGGCGAACCCGCTGGCCGGAATGGTCGGTTGCCGAACTCTTCATTCCCGAACCGCAGCGGCGCGTGACTGCCGCCTGGTTCGCCTTGCTGCAGGAATGGGAAGACATCATGAACATCGCCGGCGATCCCTTGCCGGCCGATGCCAAGCTGGCGTGGTGGCAACAGGAACTGCGCGATTGGTCCGAGCAACGGTCGCGGCATCCGTTGGGACGCGTGCTGGAACCGGTGCGTGCGCCATGGGCGCAGTTGGCCGATACCTTGCCGGCGATGCAGGCCGCACGCGTGCAGCCCGCATCGCTTGCGCAGGCGCTGGAGCAATTGCGTGGCTTCGCCGAGGCGGTAGTGGCCGCCGAAGCGGTGCTGTTTGCGCGTGCGCAGCCTGGCGATGCCACAGCCGTGGCAGTGCAGTGGCTGGACGCGCGCCAGCGCGTGGCTGGCGATAGCGCAGCACCCGGCGGCGTCAGTGCCGTGGCCTGGCGCACGCAGTTGTTGCGGGCCTGGCCGCGCAAGCCGGCGCTGGCTCGCCCGCATCGGGTGTGGTCGCGGCTGGCACGCGTGCGCCTGCTGCGCGAGCTGGCCGGCAAGCCGGCCTATCCGCCGCCGGTCCAGCAGTTGTGGCATAGCTGGCGCGCTGCCAGCGGCACGGACTGAGCGCGAGCGGGGCCGGGGGCGCGTCTCCTGAGGTGATCGTGCAAGTGGGTAAGCGTGTGCTGCCCGCGGGCAAGGCCAGAGTTCGCAGGCTTAGACCATGGCAGACTTCTTGCTGCGGCCGACAGGCCGCAGCAAGCACGTATCACCTGCAGACGCGGTCATCGATACGCAGAACACGCCATTAGATCGGCGAATCCGGCAGCACCGAATGCAGGGTAATGAAGGCGCCATTGCATTGCAGTGGCGCGCCTGGCCCGGGCGTGCCCTGCAGTTGCACATCATTGGGAACCGATGGCGTCAAACGATCGTAGAAACTCACCGGGCCACCGTTGAAGGTGAAGTGCGTTGCCCCGGGATTGCTGGCCGGCCCACCGAAATGCGGTTGCGCAAAGGTGATTTTGCCGCCTTCCAGCACCACGTTGTCCAGGCTGATGGTGATCGGCAAGGTGGTGCTGGCGTCGCGGTATCCGTAGAAGCTCAGTTCGCCGCCCCCCAGCGTCGTCGACCCCAGCGAGTGCACGTTGCTGAGCGAAATGCCGGTGAACTGCGGGAGCTTGGTGCGCGTGGCCGGATTGGCGTAATTGGCATCGAACACCAGCGGACGGGCAACGCCGCGCATGCAGATGTTTTCGAAGCTGATGTCCTCCACGTGGCCGCCGCGTGAGGCATCGGACTTGATGCGCAGGCCATTGGCCGCATAAGGGTCGTGCAGGACGTCGTTGGCATTGAAGCCATCGATGCTCAAGTCACGCACCGCAATGTGGCGCATGCCTGCGTCGGTTTCGCTGCCTAGCGAGAACCCGTGCGTGTAGTAAAACTGGTTGTGCGCAAAGAGCATGTTCTCCGACGCGATGACACGGCTGGCCTTGGCGGTCGCCTTGATCGCCACGCCGTCGTCGCCGGTGCCGATATACGAGTACGCCAGCAGTACGTTCTTCGATTGCCCCGGGTCGAATCCATCGGTGTTCTTGGCAGTTTCCGGGGTGAAGCAGGTCGCATGCGGATTGACGTCGGGCGTGCTGCCCGCCGGGCAGCGGTAGCCCGGTCGCGAATACACCAGGCTGGGCGCCAGAATCTTGATGCCCCAGGCGGTCAGGCCCACCACGTTGTCGCTGACGACGTGGAAGTTCGGCGAATTCTCCAGGGTGATGTCGTACAAGGTGACGTTGGTGCTGTTGTCGATCTGCAGCAGCCGGGGCACATGCTGGCTGAGGCCCTTGCTGACATTGAGATAGGCCAGGTCCCACCAACTGGCTTTTCCTGCATTGGGACCGGCGGTGAGCGTGCTGCCACCGCGGCCGTCGATCTTGCCTGCGCCGACGATGCCGCTGCCGGCTGCGCCGGTCACGTGGATCAGCGGATTGCACGATTTGGCCTTGTCGCTGGTGGCGGTGCCGCAGGTACCCAGGCCGTTGTCGTAGTCCTGCGGATTGCGTGACGCGAACAAGGTGACATTACGGTCGAGCCACAGCGTCACGCCGCTTTTGAGGGTGAGCGGGCCGCTCAACACGCCGGACTGCCCGGCATCGCCGGGAACCAGGCGCACCGCACTGCCGGCGGGGCAATCGTCGATGGCCGCCTGCAGGCGCGCCGTATCGCGTCTGGATTGGCTGGGATCCTCATCCAGCGCATCGAGCGAGCCAGCGACCGGTACCAGGGCCGCCTTGAGCGTGGCGCAGACCTGTCTGGGCAGCGTGGGTTGCTGCACAACGCCCCAGCGGGTCGCGATGCTGTGTGCGGTCTCCGGCAGATCCTGTGGTGAGGGTCCCTTGGCGGAGGCCTGAAAACTTGCAAGGCCGAACAGCGCCAGGGACAGTGGGGCCAAGGCGGGGATGGTGGATGGTGGGTGCATGGGGGAGTGCTCCAACGGGACGAACGGTGGTGCCCGATCTCTACACGGCATCAACCCGATGCATGACAGTGGCGTGACCATCGGCCGGTAGCCGCGCTACATGCAATATTGGTGTCGATGGTGTCGCGTGAGCGGCCACAAGGAGGCGCCAGCGTGGCGCCTGAGCGCGTTCGTCGATGGCGGTGGAGCGAATCCAGCGCCGCGCGCCCGAAGGAAACGGTTGTCTCATCGCTAGCCGTTTACGTGCGGGCGCCAGGCGATGTCTGTAAGAAAGCGCCTGCTTGCACACCGCATCACGCGGGTGCCAACAGGCGCTATGTCCAGGTCCTCAAACTGCGTTGCTCGTACCGGCACGCCGGCAGACTGTCTGTCACTTGCCTTACGCAGTTGCCAGGCGGGCGTGACTGCTACTCGGTATCGGTGTGTGCCCCTTGAACACTGTGGTTCTGAGCGCGCCATCCACACCCGCCTGACACCGCTTGCTGGGTGTTGTTCGCCACTGCTAGTTGGCGGCGCCGGCTCCGCTGTTGCTGTACTCGTAGAAGCGGTTGGGCGAGTTGCTGCAACTGCTGACGCAGAACGGCCGGCTTGCAGTGGAAGCGTTCCAGGGTGCGGCCTTGCGGATGTGACTGCCCAGGGTGGAGTCGCGCACGGTGACCTGGCCATTGGGCGATGTACCGTTGACGTACGCGCTCAGGCTGCTGACGCCTTCATCCCAGGCACGACCCAGGTAGGTCTGGTTGTCGGGTGAGCCGGAGACGGCGACAAAACTGCTGTTGATGGCCAGGAAGCCGTAAGTACTGCCTGGCCGCGTGCTGGGCGCAAAGATGTAGCCGCCACGGCTGCTGCCCAGGCGCGCACCGATGGAGCGGATGGTGGCGGTGTCGAACACGCCGATACCCGAGCCGAAGATGAAGTCCACATCGCCATCGATCGTGCTGTTCTTGAAATACGCACGATTCACGTTGGCCGCGTTGGTCGCGCTGATCAACAAGGTGTCCTGGTTGCCGGTGATCACCACGTCCTCGAAACTGGCCTTGTCGCCACGTACCGCCAGTGCGACTGCCGACTGGTTGTTGTCGGTGTAAGTCCCTTCGACATAGTTGTTGTCGATGCGCAAATGGCGTGCCTGGAAATCGGCGGCGCGCACCGTTACCGTCGCGCTGTTGGAGGTGCCCACGGTGGTGGCCGACGCATTGCTGGCACAGGCATGGCTCGCCGTGCCGGCCGGCTTGGGCGTGGGGTTGGCGTTGTTGAAACGAATGACGGTATCGCCGGCAGATGCGCCAAGCCCGAACACCGTCAATGGCGGAGCGGTGGCAGGGACGCACACCAGTTCGGTATAGGTGCCCGCCTTGATGCTGATGTAGCGACGGGTACTGCCACCTGCCGTCACTGCCGCATCGATGGCCGACTGCAGGCTGCGGTAACGCGTTGAGCCATCCGCTGCCACGGCATAGTCCGCACTGAGCAGGGCAACGCCTGCGGTGGGATTCCAGTTATCGGTGACCAGGGCGTTGATCGGGCCGGCCTTGGCCAGCGCTTTGGCGATCGTATAGGTGCTTGCTTCGCTGCTGGTGAGCTGCGGCCGCGTGGCGGTGCCGGTAAGTGCTGCCGCATCGACGCTGACCAGCGTCAACAGTGCAGCGGCAATGCAGGTCGTACGAAAGTGCGAGGCGGACATGGTGTGGTGCTCTTGGAAAGGGATGCATGCATGTTGGTTGCCGGCGGTTGCTGGCCACTGCGTGAGCCACCGGTCGGATGGGATGTGTTGCCAGTCCGTTGCTGGACGGGGGGAACACATCGCCACCTGCGGGGCAGGGCGATGGTACTGCTGGGATCGCTTGTCGGTGCCCGGCTGGGCGAAGCGATGTGCAGGATTTGCTGGGTGGTCACGCTTTGAATCCGGACCAGGTCGCAACGCGTATACCAGCGCATGCCTACTCACGTGCATCGATGCGGCGATACAACGCGCTGGTCATCACATGCCGTGGGCACGCGGCCTTCCAGACTCAATCACCCGCGCAAGACGCGCATGTCAGGAATGCAAATGACCGACCCAAAAGAGCTGCAGGATAAATTCTGGAAAGCCCTGAAATCCGATCGCACCGTGATGCTTGGCCTGGATGGTGTGGAAGACGGTCATGCACGCCCGATGACCGCGCAAATCGAAGGCGACAGCGGCGGCCCGATCTGGTTTTTCACTTCCAAGGACAATGCATTGATTGCAATGCTGGGGCAGGGGCGGCGGGTAATCGGCGCTTTCAGCAGCAAGGGACATGATCTGTTCGCCAGCATCAGTGGTTCGTTGCGCGAAGACACCGACCGGGCGGTGATCGATCGCCTTTGGAATCCGTATGTGGCTGCCTGGTACGAAGGCGGCAAGGATGATCCCAAGCTGGCGCTGCTGCGCCTGGATCCCGATCATGCGCAGATCTGGCTCAACGGGTCCAGCCTGCTGGCCGGTATCAAGGTGCTGCTCGGTGTCGACCCCAAGAAGGACTATCAGGACAAGGTGGCGGACGTTCCACTGCGCTGATGTCCACAGACGCGCACGCGGTTGAAATAGCCGCGTGGGCGCAATGAGGTCGCTGCACCTGTCATGGGCACGCGCAGGGAGTATGGGTGCCGCTTGCATCGCATGCCAGTGCATGAGCGCTTGGTTTGGCTGTCCGCAGGTCAGTGGCCGCCGAGTTGCGCGCTCCCACGCGGCACTGATTCTTGCTTCACCAGCTCAGAACACCGGGCGGCGCGATCATCGTTCGCCAATGCACGGCGCGCTTGTGTCGCAGTGCTCAACGAGGAGACGGACATGCAGCAGATTGAAATCGGCCAGATGGTCTTTTTACGCGATGGCGAAATTGGCGTTGGCGCGGTGCGCGATCTTCGCGACGACGGTGCCGAGTTGGTGATCAATATCGAAAACGGTGGCGATTTCGTTCTGCCGGTGTCGGCGGTGCGCGACGTGCATTCCGGCAAGGTGTTGTTGGATGTCGATCGGCTGCCTGAGGACGTGCGCAATGCATTGCGTCATGTGCATGACAGCGAGCTGCGGACCAGCACGTATGCCGCAAGCAACCCGCAGGACGGCGCACTGCGGTAACGGCCATGCGCGGGCATCATCACGCCCGGGTGCGCGCTAGGGGTGTCCATGAAGGCCGGTGGCAAAGGTGTGCGCAATGCGCCTTGTGTTGTGCCTTGATCGGCTGGGCGCGGATGTTACACATGGCATGGCTGCGAGCGGCTTTGCTGAAGATCGCTCCCAAGCCCACCGGTCAGGTCATCACGCGTCTGGCAGCAGAAACGTACGTGACACCGCAGCGGCAGGCCCGTCCGATGGCAACGCCGGTCGCTCTGCTTCATCCTTGAGCTGTACGCCGGATAGCTTGCGACGGGACGATTCGCGCAACAGAAACGCAAGTTTGTGTGTGGCGTCGGCGTATCCTCATGCGCAGCCAGGGCATCGATCTGTTCGAGCATGTGCGCCGCATGCGGATGCACGGCAAGCGCAGACAGCCCGTCAGCGACCACCACCACGACATCCTGCCCGCCGCCATGGACGGCGGTGAGCCCGCGCAGGTGCGTGGCAGCATCGTCGGCCAGGCGGCGGCCCAGCTCCGGGCGTTGCAGATAGGCGTGCCGGTCCATCGCAGCGCTGTGCAGCAGAATGCTGGTGCGCCCGCGTTGGTCCAGCACGGCCTGCAGGGGAACGGGGTCGAAGGCCAGGTGCACCGCATCGCGCGCCTGCGCATGCGCCAGATGAAAATCCAGGTGGGCTGCGGTGGGCAGGCTGGTACCGACCCGTCCGAGCGCGATGCGCGCAGGGGTGAGCCGACGCAGTTGCGCCCACGCATCGCGCGGAAATGTCGTGGGGCTGCTCATTGCGGTGATCCGCTGGGAAAGTGCGACAGCGCACGGTGAAACGCTGCAGGCATCTCATCGCCGAGTGCAAATCGCCCGTCCCGCTGCAGTCGCAGGATGCCTTGCTGTTCCAGCCATTGCTCGAATTCGGGGGCCGCCCGCAGGCCCAGCGCCTGGCGCGCATACAGCGCATCGTGAAATGACGTGGTCTGGTAGTTGAGCATCACGTCGTCCGAGCCGGGGATGCCCATGATGAAGTTGATGCCGGCAGTGCCGGGCAGGGTCAGCAAGACATCCATATCGTCCTGGTCGGCTGCGGCATGGTTGGTGTAGCAGATATCGCAATCCATTGGCACACCGAGCAATTTGCCGCAGAAATGATCCTCCAGCCCCGCACGAATGATCTGCTTGCCGTCGTAGAGAAATTCCGGGCCGATGAAACCAACCACCGTATTGACCAGCAGCGGTTTGAACTGCCGCGCCACCGCATAGGCGCGCACCTACATCACTGCCACCAGCAGGGTGGTGACCAAGAAAGCCAGGTGTGCCGACGGTGCCCCAGCCATAGCTCCAGCCGAAGTATTCGCCGGAGATCACCAAGCCCACTGCGATTTCCCACAGCTGCCAGGTGCCGCGTGTGGGCTTGAGTTGCTCGTTGCGCATGTCGCACATCTCCTGCAGTCGGGGGAGGGGAGACGAAGCACGTCGGTTGCCAGGACTGGGCTGCGACACGGACTGGCCGTCGCTGACTGATCGGCCGCTGTTACCGGCAATGATCCACGCCCTCCCGGTTGTACCCCAAAGCCCGGCGATGGACACAAGCGCAGCGGGTAGGTGTGGCGGAACGTGACGATTCTGCGCTGTATTGATTTTTCCCGTTGCTTGCGCTCGGGTCTCAGAGGTTTCAGATCTTGACTGCAGTGGGTCAGTGCTGGTCTGCAGGTTCAGCATGTCTGATCTGCGCTAACCCAACAGGAATGGTGCGTAATCGACCCACGCTCCTGATGCCGCATAGCTGCGCGCGCAACAAGCCCACCCGATCGATCAACACGTGGGCGGATCGTCGAGGGCCTCCTGGCTGTCGCGAAGTGGAAGCCCCTCTGCCCCCCCGGGAGAGAGGTTGGGGTGAGGGTACGGTTGCACAGTCAACCAGCCGCCGACGCATCCTCATCCGGCGCTGCGCGCCACCTTCTCCGATCGGAGAGGCAAAAGCCGCAGATCTGCAAATACTTGCCGCGCACACGCACCAATCGGGGATCGATACGCACATCGAACCGCGCCGCAGAAAGATCTGGCTGCCCACATGCTCCCGCGCCGCTGCGCGCCGGTGCTCCCTGAGTCAGCGGAACTACTTGCCGCGTTCTAGCACCAGCAGCGGATCGATGCGCACATCGAACCAATTCATCCCCCAATGCAGATGCGGCCCGGTCGCACGCCCGGTTGCTCCCACCGCGGCAATCACCTGGCCTTGTTCCACGCGGTCGCCGACCTTGACGTCGATCCGCGACAGATGCAGGAAGTTGGAGCTGATGCCGAAACCGTGATCGAGCAGCACCGTGCCGCCGGTCAGATAGAGATCCGGTGCAGCAAAGGTCACCACGCCGGCAGCCGGCGCCTTGACCGGCGTGCCGGTCGGCACGGCAATGTCCATGCCCGAATGGCCGGCGCCAGGCTGGCCGTTGTAGACCCGCGCGTTGCCGAAGCGGCCGCTGATCCGGCCCTGCACGGGCCAGATGAACGGCTGCGCGAAATCCGGGCGTGCATCGTCGCGATCGCGGGCCGCGGTCACCTGCGCCTGCTCGCGCTTGATGCGCTCGGCGATCGCCGCTGGTGGGTTGACTGTCTTGGGCGGCACGCCGTTGACGCGCTCGGTGGGCCAATCGCGCGGCGTCACTGCCACACTGGCCGTGCGCTGGCTGCCGTCGGGCAGGGTGACCTGCACCTGCAACGGGCCAGTGGCATCGCGTCCGATACCAAACACCACACTGCCATAGCCGCTGACCCGCAGGTGGCGGCCGGCGTACTGCACCTTGCTGCCGGCCGGCACCTTGCCGATCACCATGGCGCCCTGCGACGCGCTGGCCGGGAACGCCACACCGGCGTCGTCGGCAGCCTGCGCTTGCGCGGTGGCTGCGCCCAGCACGGCCGGCGCCAGCGCCAGCCATGCACCCAGCACGACTGCACGCATCAGCGGTCGAAGGTCAGGCGCTGGCCGGCGGCGCTGCCGACCAACTGCTCGCCGTCCCACACCAGTTGCCCGTTGACCCAGGTTGCGGCGATGCGCGAACGGAAGGTGGTGCCCTCGAACGGCGACCAGCCGCACTTGGACAACACCTGCTCGCGCTTCACGGTGAATGGCGTGTTGTCGATCATCACCAGATCGGCGAAGTAGCCCTCGCGCAGGAAGCCGCGCTGTTCCACGTCGAACAGCTGCGCTGGCGCGTGCGCGAACTTCTGCACGATGCGGGTGATCGGCAGCTTGCCTTCGTGCACCAGCTCCAGTGCGGCCACCAGCGCGTACTGCACCAGCGGCAGGCCCGAGGGTGCCTGTGCGTAGGGCTTCTGCTTTTCTTCCCAGGTGTGCGGGGCGTGGTCGGTGGCGAGCACGTCGATCACGTCGTCGGCCAGCGCCTGGATCAGCGCCAGGCGGTCTTCGGGATCCTTGATCGCGGGATTGCACTTGATCAGGTTGCCCAGCCGCGCGTAGTCGCTGCGATCGAAGCGCAGGAAGTGGATGCAGGTCTCGGCGGTGATGCGCTTGCGCAGCTTGCCGTCGGCATCGACCAGCGGGCCGGCCTCGAACAACCCCAGCTCGTCGGCGGTGGAGATGTGCAGCACGTGCAGGCGGGTGTTGTGCTTGCGTGCCAGCGACACCGCCAGCTGCGAGGACTTCAGGCAGGCCTGCCGCGAGCGGATGTCCGGGTGCATGTCCGGCGTCAGCGCATCACCGTATTTGTCTTTGTACTGCGCCATCGTCGCGTCGATGGTCGGGGTGTCTTCGCAGTGGGTGATGATCGGTGTTGGCGCGTCGCGGAAGATCGCGTCCAGCGTCTCGGGGTTGTCGACCAGCATGTTGCCGGTGGAGGCACCCATGAACACCTTGATGCCCGGCGCGGTGTTGGGGTCCAGCGATTGGATGTGGGCCAGGTTGTCGTTGCTGGCGCCCATGTAGAAGCCGTAGTTGGCCCAGGCGCGTCCGGCGGCCGCGTCGTACTTGGACTGCAGCGCGGCCGCGTCCAGGGTCGGCGGGTTGGTATTGGGCATGTCCATGAAGCTGGTCAGGCCACCGGCCACGGCGGCGCCGGATTCGGTGGCGATGTCGCCCTTGTGGGTCAGGCCCGGCTCACGGAAGTGCACCTGATCGTCGATCATGCCCGGCAATACCCAGCGCCCGGCTGCGTCAACGACGGTGTCGCCGGGAGCGGGGGAGATCTTGCTGTCGATCTTGGCGATGCGGCCGCTCTCGATCAGGAGATCTGCGTCGAACTCCTTGCCTTCATTGACCAGACGGGCGTTGATGATGAGGGTTCGGCTCATGGATGAGGTCCTTTGCAGCTGCAGGAAGAGGGCGAGGGTGAAGAAGAAGGCCTGGGCGCGTCGGGCACCGGATCGAAACCACCGGGATGGAACGGATGGCAGCGGCCGATCCGGCGTGCGGCCAGCCAGCATCCGCGCAGCGGGCCGAAGCGGCCGATGGCGGTCATTGCATACTCCGAGCAACTGGGCGCAAAGCGGCAGCGCGGCCCGAGCAGCGGGCTGATGAACAGCTTGTAGAAGCGCAACAGCGCAATGAGCAGGCGTGAGATCACTTGCCAATGATATGCCAGTTGCATTAATAGGTGGTTGCCGGGGGTCCGCGGGGTGCGTTATAAAGGCCCGCTTTCCCGGGCCCCGGGGGAACCAAGGATGAGCGTTTCGTGGCTGCTAAAAAACCTGCAAAAAAGGCCGTCCAGGCCGCCAAGAAGTCCGCCAAACCCGTTGCGAAGAAGGCAGCGGCGCCCGCTGCTGCAAAACCGGCCGCCAAGAAGGCCGCGCCGGTCACCAAGCAGCCTGCCGCCAAGAAGGCACCTGCGGCCAAGGCCGTTGCCAAGCAGGCGCCGGCCGCCAAGCCGGCAGTCACCAAGCCCGTGAAACCTGTCCCCAAGACGACCGCTGCCAAGCCGGCGGCGACCAAGGCAGCGCCTGCTGCCGCCAAGCCGGCCGCCAAGCCGGTGGCGTCCAAGTCCGTACCGAAGCCGGCCGCCAAGCCGGCTCCGGCCAAGTCACTCCCGGTCAAGGCTGAAAAGCCCGCGCCCGCACCGGCCCCCAAGGCCGTCCCTGCGAAGCCTGCGACCCCGTCACCTAAGAATCCCGTGCCCGTTTCGAAATCCTCCGCAAAAACGCCAACCAAAACCGAATCCCCCGCCAAGCCCGCCGCGACCCGTCCGGTCGGCAAGGTGGCCGTGGCCGTGACCTCCAAGCCGGCCAGCCCGGCGGCCAAGACCAAGTACAAGGTGGTCGACTACAAGACCGACGAGGCCACCGGTCGCCCGATCCTGCCCAAGGGCTACAAGCCTGCGGCGGACGAGGAGTACATGACTACGCTGCAGCAGGAATACTTCCGTCAGCGTCTGCAGAGCTGGCGCAACGATCTGGTCGAAGAATCCAAGCAGACCATCGAAAACCTGCGCGAAGAAGTGCGCGATATCGGCGACGAAGCCGAGCGTGCCACCCGCGAAACCGAGAACTCGCTGGAACTGCGTACCCGTGACCGGTATCGCAAGCTGATCGGCAAGATCGACAGCACGCTCAAGCGTCTGGAGGCCGGCGATTACGGCTTCTGTGTCGACACTGGCGAAGAAATCGGCCTGGACCGCCTGGAAGCGCGCCTGACCGCAGAACGCACCATCGATGCCCAGGAGCGTTGGGAGCATCTGCAGAAGCAGCAGGGCGACTGATCGTTCGACAAGGTCCAGGCCGTGTCCGTCGACTGAAAGACCCCGCCATGTGCGGGGTTTTTTATGCGCATCGTGCAAGCGCGACGGACGTTGCAGTCGTCGACACGCCTGGCGCGTGTCATGCGGCCAGGCAGGCATCGATTAGGTGATATCGATCAGACCTGCGGGCACCGTCGCAGACCTCACTGCAGGTCGCGCAGATCCAGCTTGCGCAGCTTGGGCGCCTTCCACGCGGTGGTGGCGACCACGCCCAGGGTCACGCAGCCGCCGATCACCACCGCCGGCACCAGGCCGACCAGGCGCGCCATCACCCCGTCGTAGAACGCACCCAGCTCGTTGGACGAGCCGATGAAGATGCCGTTGATCGACGACACCCGGCCGCGCATCGCATCGGGCGTGGCCAGCTGCAGGATGGTCTGGCGCACCACCACCGAGACGCCATCGCACATGCCGTAGACCAGCAGGATCGCCGCCGACAGCCAGAAGTGCCGCGACAGGCCGAACGCGATCGTGCACAGCCCGAAGCCGGCCACCGACAGCATCAGGATGCGCCCGGCATTGCGCTGCAGCGGGTGTCTTGCCAGCCACACGCCCACCACGATCGAGCCCAGCGCCGGCGCGCCGCGCAGGATGCCCAGGCCTTCCGGTCCGTAGTGCAGGATGTCGTGGATGAAGGCCGGTAGCATCGACACCGCGCCGCCCAGTAGCACCGAAAACATGTCCAGCGCCATCGCGCCGAGCATGATCTGGTTGGACAGCACGAACTGTGCGCCTTCGGCGATGCTGCGGAAGATCGGCGCACGTGGGCCGTCGTTGATCGGTTCTTCCACGCGCAACAGCGCCAGCGCCAGGATCGCCAACAGCGCCACGCTGGCGGCCACGCCATAGGCCAGGCCCTTGCCGCCCCAGCCGACCAGCACGCCGCCCAGCGCCGGGCCGATCACCATGCCGGCCTGGAAGGTGACGCTGCCGATGCTGGCGCCGCGTGCGTAGGCCTCGCGCGGCAGCGCACGCGCGAACAGGGCGTTATAGACCGGCGACAGGAACGAGCGTGCCGCCCCGGTCAGCGCAACGGCCGCATAGATCGGCCACACGCCCTGCACCGGCAGCCAGCCATGGGTGATGGCCAGCAGCAGCAGTGCGGTGGCGACCAGGCCCAGCACCGCAACCATGCCGAGCCGCCGCCGTGGCAGGTGATCGACCAGGTAGCCGGCAAACGGCGCGATGCAGAAGAACGGCAGGATTTCCGCCAGCCCGATCAAGCCCAGCGACAGCGGGTTGCGGGTGATCTCATAGATATGCCAGCCGACCGTGACCGCCACGATCTGGTACGACAGCATCGCCGCGACGCGATACAGCAGCACCAGGCCGAAGCCGGGATGCGCAAACAGCGTGCGCAGCGAATCGGCGGGCGAGGGTGCGGGCGCGCTCACTGTTGCGCGCGTGCGGTGTCGCGGATGAAGTCCAGCATCGCGGCCACGCCGTTGCTGCGGGTCGGCGACAGGTGCTTGGCCAGGCCGATGCCGGCGATGTAGTCCGGCTCGGTCGCCAGGATGTCCTGCGCGCTACGCCCGGAATACACCCGCAGCGCCAGATAGATCAGGCCAGACACGATCGCCGAATCGCTGACGGCGTGGAAATCCAGCCGCTCGGCGCTGCCCTCGGGCACGATCCACACCATCGACTGGCAGCCGTGCAGGCGATGCTCTTCGGTCTTCCATTGCTCCGGGAAGGCGGGCAGCTTGCGGCCCAGGTCGATCAGGTACTGGTAGCGCTCGGACCAATCGCCGAAGAAGGAAAACTCCTCGGCAATGGCGGCCTGCGCCTTTGTGGCAGTGGGTTCGAGCGGGAAGGGGGAGTCGGTCATCAAAGTTCCAGAATCATTCGCAAAAAAATCTAGGGGCATTCGGTCAAAGCCCCGCTCCCGCCGGGAGAGGGGGTGGGGTGAGGGGACGGGCGACGCGTCGGCTGCCGTCATGCAGGTGGCTTCGCCTTACCTCAAAACAGTGCATCTAGCTCGCCCGTACCCTCATCCGCCCCTGCGGGGCACCTTCTCCCAGCGGGAGAAGGGAGCATCAGGCGCGCTTCCAGCGCACGCCTTGCGGGGTGTCTTCCAGGACGATGCCCTCGTCGGCGAGCTGCTTGCGAATGGCATCGGCACGGGCGAAATCCTTGGCCTTCTTCGCGGCGCTGCGCTCTTCGACCAGCGCAGTGATGCGGGCATCGTCGCCGGCATCGGTACCGCGTGAGAACCAGGCGGCCGGGTCCTGTTGAAGCAGGCCCAGCGCCAGGCCTGCGCCCAGCAACCGGGTTTTGATATCGCGCAGTTCGTCACGTCGCGCCGATATGTCTGCACCGTGGGCCACTTGATTACGCAGCGCACGCGCCTCTGTAGCGATGCTGGCGATGATCGACAAGGCCTGCGGCGTGTTGAGGTCGTCATCCAGCGCAGCCTCCACCTCGGCGGGAATCGCCGCTGATGCGCTGCCGCCCGGTGCGTCGCCTGCGTCCAGCGCGGCCACATCCCGCAACGTCCCGTACAACCGGTCCAGCGTGTTCTTGGCCTGTTCGATCAAGCCGTCCGACCAGTCCAGTGGCTGCCGGTAGTGCGCGCTCAGCAAGGCGTAACGCAATGCCTCCGGAGGATGCCTGGCGATCAGGTCGTGCACGGTTTCGATGTTGCCCAGCGACTTGCTCATCTTGGCGCCGCTGAAGTTGAGCATGCCGTTGTGCAGCCAGAACCGCGCGAAGGTGGCGCCGCCGTGGGCGCACTCGCTCTGCGCGATTTCGTTTTCGTGGTGCGGAAACTGTAGGTCCACACCGCCGGCATGGATGTCGATGGTGGGGCCCAGGTGGGCCGCGGCCATCGCCGAGCATTCGATATGCCAGCCGGGGCGGCCGCGGCCCCAGGGCGACTCCCAGCCGGGCAGCTCGTCGCTGGACGGCTTCCACAGCACGAAGTCGCCGGGGTCGCGCTTGTACGGCGCCACGTCCACGCGGGCGCCGGCCAGCATCTCGTCCGGATCGCGCCGCGACAGCTTGCCGTAGCCATCGAAGCTGGTCACCGCGAACAGCACATGGCCTTCGGCGGCGTAGGCATGTCCGCTCTCGATCAGCTGCTCGATCATCGCCACGATCTGCGGAATGTGCGCGGTGGCTTCCGGTTCGATGTCCGGCGGCTGCACACCGAGCGCGGCCATGTCCTGGCGATAGAGCGCGGCGAAACGGTCGGTGATGACGGAGATCGGCACGCCTTGCGCCTGCGCGGCGGCGTTGATCTTGTCGTCCACGTCGGTGATGTTGCGTGCGTAGCGCAGCGCGCCATAGCGGCGCCGCAGCAGCGCGGCCAGCACATCGAACACCACCGGGCCGCGTGCGTTGCCGATATGCGCGTAGTTGTAGACGGTGGGGCCGCACACGTACAGGGTGGGGCGGGCGGGATCGAGCGGCGCGAACGGTTCGACCCGCCGCGTCAGGTTGTTGTGCAGGCGCAGGCTCATCGGCATCTTGAAAAGGGCAACCTCGCGATTCTAGCCGGTCGC
This sequence comes from Xanthomonas cassavae CFBP 4642, assembly GCF_000454545.1. Lineage (NCBI taxonomy): Bacteria > Pseudomonadati > Pseudomonadota > Gammaproteobacteria > Lysobacterales > Lysobacteraceae > Xanthomonas > Xanthomonas cassavae. Next base: position 2,846,269 of record NZ_CM002139.1, on the reverse strand, counting down.
AGCAGTGCGGCGAACCGATTGGGCTGCCCGGCAACCGGATGGGCTGCGTTCAGCCCGGAACCACCCAAGCTCCATACACTTACGTATTGCCCGGCTTCGCCACCTTGCTCCTGATGCGACTTCTCCCGTTCTCCATGCTGTGCGTGCTGGCCTGGCAGGTGATGCCGGCACATGCGGCAGATCCCGAGGTCAAAAACCGGGTCGTCGTGATCGAAAACGTCAAGCTTGACTACGCCCAGGTATTGAACGTGGAGCCGGTCTACCAGACCTTGCGCGCCACCCGGATCGAGGAGCAGTGCGAGGCCGAGCAGGCCGCCCAGGTGGCGGTGGCGCCGGCCGAGGACGAGGGGCGGATCAACCGCATGGTGGATTCGGTCAAGGAAATGTTCTCGCGTCGCCCCGAGCCGGCCGCGCCGGTGGCGGTGCCGCCGACCAGCACGCGCCGCAACTGCAAGGTGGTGGAGGTCCCGCGCGAGTTCCGCCGGCCGATCGCCTTCGACGTGGACTACGTCTACAAGGGCACCAAATACCGCTCGCGGCTGCCGGAGGACCCGGGTAACCGGCTGCGGATCCGCGTTTCGGTGACCCCCTATATTCCCGACGCCATCGTTGCCCCGCCGCGGTGAGTGGCGCAGCGGTTGCGCCGTGCCCGCATGCATGCGAGGATTCGCGCCCTATGCAAGCAAACGCCTTTCAGCACGACACCAGCGCCGCCCGGATGGCTTCCGGCATGACCTCGCGTGCCCGCCGACCGGAATCCCACATTTTCGCTGGGTAACCGGAGCGTTTTGCTGCCTGTTTTCAAAGACCCAGCCCGAGGCTGGGTTTTTTCGTTTTGGCGTCACAAAAGTTTCAACCGCAAGAAACGCGCATGTCGCGCACCCCGTCGCTCCTGACGGACCACGCAGCAGCAGCACGCAGCAAAGGATCGATCGATGTCACTGAAGCACTTCTTGAACACCCAGGACTGGAGCCGCGCCGAACTGGACGCGCTGTTGACCCAGGCCGCGCTGTTCAAACGCAACAGGCTGGGAAGCGAGCTGAAGGGCAAGTCGATCGCGCTGGTGTTCTTCAACCCGTCCATGCGGACCCGCACCAGCTTCGAACTGGGTGCCTTCCAGCTGGGCGGGCATGCGGTGGTGCTGCAGCCGGGAAAGGATGCATGGCCGATCGAGTTCAACCTGGGCACGGTGATGGATGGCGACACCGAAGAGCACATCGCCGAAGTGGCGCGCGTGCTTGGCCGCTATGTCGACCTGATCGGCGTGCGTGCGTTTCCGAAGTTCGTCGACTGGTCCAGGGATCGCGAGGACCAGGTGCTCAAGAGCTTCGCCAGGTACTCGCCGGTGCCGGTGATCAACATGGAAACCATCACCCACCCGTGCCAGGAGCTGGCGCACGCGCTGGCGCTGCAGGAACACTTCGGCACGCCGGATCTGCGCGGCAAGAAGTACGTGCTGACCTGGACCTACCACCCCAAGCCGCTCAACACCGCGGTGGCCAATTCGGCGCTGACCATTGCCACCCGCCTGGGGATGGACGTGACCCTGCTATGCCCGACGCCGGACTACATCCTGGACGAGCGCTACATGGGCTGGGCGGCACAGAACGTGGCCGAAAGCGGTGGCTCGCTGCAGGTGAGCCACGATATCGACAGCGCCTACGCCGGTGCCGATGTCGTCTATGCCAAAAGCTGGGGCGCGTTGCCGTTCTTCGGTAACTGGGAGCCTGAAAAGCCGATCCGCGACCAGTATCAGCACTTCATCGTCGACGAACGCAAGATGGCGCTGACCAACAACGGCGTGTTTTCGCATTGCCTGCCGCTGCGTCGCAACGTCAAGGCCACCGACGCGGTGATGGATTCGCCCAACTGCATCGCCATCGATGAGGCCGAAAATCGCCTGCATGTGCAGAAGGCGATCATGGCTGCCCTGGTGGGCCAGGGCAGCCGGGATTCGTGATTGGGGATTGGGGATTCGCAACGGCGAACTCCGCTCCCGACCTAACTTAGTCAACTTCCAAAGAGACCCCCCATGTCGCAACAGACCGCTTCCACCAATCCCGAATCCCCAATCTCAAATCCCGGCACCAAAGACATCGTCCTGGCGTTCTCCGGTGGTCTGGACACCAGCTTCTGCATTCCGTATCTGCAGGAGCGCGGTTATGCGGTGCATACCGTGTTCGCCGACACCGGCGGTGTGGATGCGCAGGAGCGAGACTTCATCGAGAAGCGTGCCGCCGAGCTGGGCGCGGCCAGCCACGTCACCGTCGACGGTGGCCCGGCAATCTGGGATGGCTTCGTCAAGCCGTTCGTGTGGGCCGGCGAGGGCTATCAGGGCCAGTACCCGTTGCTGGTGTCCGACCGTTACCTGATCGTCGATGCCGCGCTCAAGCGCGCCGAAGAACTGGGCACGCGCATCATTGCGCACGGCTGCACCGGCATGGGCAACGACCAGGTGCGTTTCGACCTGGCGGTGAAGGCGCTGGGCGACTACCAGATCGTCGCGCCGATCCGCGAAATCCAGAAGGAGCACACCCAGACCCGCGCCTACGAGCAGAAGTATCTGGAAGAGCGCGGTTTCGGCGTGCGTGCCAAGCAGCAGGCCTACACCATCAACGAGAACCTGCTGGGCCTGACCATGTCCGGTGGCGAGATCGATCGGTGGGAAGCACCGGGCGAGGGCGCGCATGGCTGGTGTGCGCCGCGCAGCGCATGGCCGACCGAAGCGCTGACGGTGACGCTGAAGTTCGTCGAAGGCGAAGCGGTGGAACTGGACGGCAAGCCGCTGCCGGGCGCCAGGATCCTGGCCAAGCTCAATGGTTTGTTTGCGCAGTACGGCGTGGGCCGTGGCGTGTACACCGGCGACACCGTGATCGGGCTGAAGGGGCGCATCGTGTTCGAAGCGCCGGGCCTGATCTCGCTGCTGACCGCGCACCGTGCGCTGGAAGATGCGGTGCTGACCAAGCAGCAGAACCGCTTCAAGCCGGACGTGGCACGCAAGTGGGTGGAGCTGGTGTACGAAGGTTTCTACCACGACCCGCTCAAGACCGACATCGAGGCATTCCTGAAGTCGTCGCAGTCCAAGGTCAATGGCGAAGTGGTGCTGGAAACCCGCGGTGGCCGCGTCGATGCGGTGGCGGTGCGTTCGCCGCACCTGCTCAACACCAAGGGCGCGACCTATGCGCAGTCGGCGGATTGGGGCGTGGAAGAGGCCGAAGGCTTCATCAAGCTGTTCGGCATGAGCTCCACGCTGTACGCGCAGGTGAATCGCTGAGGGTTTGGGGCCTCTGGCAAGCAGATGGCAAGCCCCTCTCCCTCCGGGGCGCGGAGCGGGGGTTGGGGTGAGGGTACGGGGCGAAGCCTCGTGCGATTCACTAGTGCGAGAGCTTCGCCCGCACCCTCATCCGCCCCTTCGGGGCACCTTCTCCCGGAGGGAGAAGGGTTGGCGTCGATGTGATTTATGAGTCGTTTGCGCACCTCGGTGCTTTGCACGTTTTCATCCAGCCGCTGCTTCGGACCCTTGATCCAACTGACATGACCGATCTACTCGCATCCACCCTCACGCACCTGGAAGCGCTGGTGTCCTTCGACACCCGCAATCGGCCGCGTGCGATCGCTGCCGAAGGCGGGATCTTCGATTACCTGCGCGCGCAGTTGCCCGGCTTCCAGGTCGAGGTGATCGACCGTAGCGCGGGAGCAGTTGTGCCGAGCGCAGAGTCCTTCTCCCGCTCGCAGATTCTCTTCTCTCGCTCGCAGATTCCCTTCTCCCGCTTGCAGATTCCCTTCTCCCGCTTGCGGGAGAAGGTGGCGCGTAGCGCCGGATGAGGGGCAGGCTGTCGCATTGCCCCCATCCGCCCTTCCCCGCAGGCGGGGGAAGAGCGGTATGAACGTAGTGCTACCCCGCACACTCGGACACGCAGCACCACGCTGCCCGACGCAACCAGACGCAATCAATGACCACACTGCTCGACAACACGCTGACCCACCTGGGCGCCCTGGTGTCCTTCGACACCCGCAATCCGCCGCGGGCGATCGCTGCTGAGGGCGGGATCTTCGATTACCTGCGCGCGCAGTTGCCCGGCTTCCAGGTCGAGGTAATCGACCACGGCGCTGGCGCGGTGAGCTTGTATGCGGTGCGCGGGACGCCCAGGTACCTGTTCAACGTGCACCTGGACACGGTGCCGGATTCGCCGCACTGGAGCGCCAATCCGCATGTGATGCGGCGCACCGCCGACCGCGTGATCGGGTTGGGGGTGTGCGACATCAAGGGCGCGGCTGCGGCGTTGATTGCCGCCGCCAATGCCGGCGATGGCGATGCAGCGTTCCTGTTCTCGTCCGATGAGGAAGCCAACGATCCGCGATGTATTGCCGCATTCCTGGCCGCCCACCCCGCGGTCCCGGGTCCCGGGTCCCGGGTCCCGGTATTCGAAGCGGTGCTGGTGGCCGAGCCGACCATGAGCGAGGCGGTGCTGGCGCATCGCGGCATCAGCTCGGTGCTGATGCGTTTTGCCGGCCGCGCCGGGCATGCGTCGGGCAAGCAGGACCCTTCAGCAAGCGCGCTCCACCAGGCGATGCGCTGGGGCGGCAAGGCGCTGGATCATGTCGAGGCGCTGGCACATGCACGCTTCGGCGGGCTGACCGGCCTGCGCTTCAACATCGGCCGCGTCGATGGCGGCATCAAGGCCAACATGATCGCGCCGGCGGCCGAGTTGCGCTTCGGTTTCCGACCGCTGCCGTCGATGGATGTGGATGGACTGCTGGCGACCTTCGCCGGTTTTGCCGATCCGGCAGCGGCACAGTTCGAAGAAACCTTTCGCGGCCCGAGCCTGCCGTCGGGCGACATTGCGCGTGCCGAAGAGCGGCGCCTGGCCGCGCGCGACGTGGCCGACGCGCTGGACCTGCCGATCGGCAATGCCGTGGACTTCTGGACCGAGGCCTCGCTGTTCTCGGCCGGCGGCTATACCGCGCTGGTCTACGGCCCGGGCGACATCGCCCAGGCGCACACCGCCGATGAGTTCGTGACGCTGGAACAACTGCAGCGCTATGCCGAATCGGTCCATCGCATCATCAACGGTTCCCGCTAAACCAATCCTTGCGCCTGGCGCTTCCTTCCTCTTTCGATCACGGCAATGTCCCTCCCAGCACAGCCCCACAAACAGACCCGCCAGACCATCGTGCGCCTGCTTTCGAGCATGGCCAGCGCGAAGGAAATCAGCCAGTACCTCAAGCGGTTTTCGCAGCTCGACGCCAAACGCTTTGCGGTGGTCAAGGTCGGCGGCGCGGTGTTGCGCGACGATCTGGAGGCGCTGACCTCGTCGCTGTCGTTCCTGCAGGAAGTGGGGCTGACCCCGATCGTGCTGCATGGCGCCGGCCCGCAGCTGGACGCCGAACTGTCGGCCGCCGGCATCGAAAAGCAGACCGTCAACGGCTTGCGGGTGACCTCGCCCGAAGCGCTGGCGATCGTGCGCAAGGTGTTCCAGGCCTCCAACCTCAAGCTGGTCGAAGCGCTGCAGCAGAACGGCGCGCGCGCCACCTCCATCACCGGCGGCGTGTTCGAAGCCCAGTATCTGGATCGCGAGACCTATGGCCTGGTGGGTGAGGTCAAGGCGGTGAATCTGGCACCGATCGAAGCCAGCCTGCAGGCCGGTTCGATCCCGGTGATCACCAGCCTGGGCGAAACGCCCAGCGGGCAGATCCTCAACGTCAACGCCGACTTTGCCGCCAACGAGCTGGTGCAGGAGCTGCAACCGTACAAGATCATCTTCCTCACCGGCACCGGCGGCCTGCTGGATGCCGATGGCAAGCTGATCGATTCGATCAACCTGTCCACCGAGTACGACCACCTGATGCAGCAGCCGTGGATCAACGGCGGCATGCGGGTGAAGATCGAACAGATCAAGGACCTGCTCGACCGGCTGCCACTGGAGTCGTCGGTGTCGATCACCCGGCCGGCGGATCTGGCCAAGGAACTGTTCACCCACAAGGGTTCCGGTACGCTGGTCCGGCGGGGCGAGCGCGTGCTGCGCGCCACGTCCTGGGACGAACTGGATCTGCCACGGCTCAGATCGCTGATCGAATCCAGCTTCGGTCGCACCCTGGTGCCGGACTATTTTTCCAACACCACGTTGCTGCGCGCCTACGTCAGCGAGAACTATCGCGCCGCGGTCATCCTCACCGACGAAGGCCAGCTCGGCGAAGGCCGGCTGACCTATCTGGACAAGTTCGCCGTGCTCGACGACGCGCAGGGCGAAGGCCTGGGCCGGGCGGTGTGGAACGTGATGCGCGAGGAAACCCCGCAACTGTTCTGGCGCTCGCGTCACAACAACCAGGTCAACATCTTCTACTACGCCGAATCCGACGGCTGCATCAAGCAGGAAAAGTGGAAGGTGTTCTGGTACGGGCTGGAGAACTTCGAGCAGATCCAGCACTGCGTGGCGCATTGCGCCACCCGTCAGCCGACCTTGCTGGGCTGAGCGCGATGACCTGGAGCCAATTGCCCTTGCTGTGGCGCGAGCTGCCTACGCTGCGCGGGCAGCATGCAACGCTGGAGCCCTTGCAGGCCGCGCACGTCGACGGCCTGCGTGCCGCGCTGGAAGACGGTGCGTTGTCGCGGCTGTGGTACACCGGCGTGCCGGCACCGGCGCAGTTGGACGATTACCTGGCCGCCGCGTTGGCGGCGCAGGCCGAAGGCAGGATGCTGCCCTTCGTGGTGCGCAATGCGGCAGGCGAGATCGTCGGCTGCACCCGCTACTATGGGCTGGACGTGACGGTGCCCAGGCTGTCGATCGGCTACACCTGGTACGCCCTGCATGCGCAGCGCAGTGGCGTGAATACCGAGGTCAAGCTGATGCTGCTGCAGCATGCCTTCGAAACGCTGGATTGCCTGAGCGTGGTGTTCGAGACCAGCTGGTTCAATCATCCCTCGCGCGCGGCCATCGCGCGGCTCGGTGCAAAGCAGGACGGGGTGCTGCGCAATCACGCCCGCCACGCCGACGGCACGCCGCGCGATACCGTGGTGTTCTCCATCATCGATACGGAATGGGCCGGGGTCAAACGCCACCTGCAGTTCCGCCTGGAAGCAAACGCATGAGTGTTCAAGCAACCGCCACCATCGGCATTGTCGGCGCCCGCGGGCATACCGGTTCGGAATTGATCAAGCTGGTGGCGGCGCATCCGCATCTGCAGCTGGTCTTCGTGTCCTCGCGCGAACTGGCCGGGCAGGCGGTGGCCGACCACAACGACGGCTATCGCGGCGATCTGCGGTTTGAAAGTCTGGACGCCGACGCGGTGGCCGCCAAGGCCGCGGACGTGGTGATTCTGGCACTGCCCAATGGCAAGGCCGAACCGTTCGTGGCCGCGATCGATGCGGCCAGGCCGCAGACGCTGGTGATCGATCTGTCCGCCGACTATCGCTTCGATCCGGCCTGGTATTACGGCCTGCCCGAACTCACCCGTACGCGTTATGCCGGGCAACGGCGCATCAGCAATCCGGGGTGCTATGCCACTGCCATGCAACTGGTGATCGCACCGCTGCTGGATCAGCTGGCCGGCCCGCCGCAGTGCTTCGGCGTGTCCGGTTATTCCGGCGCCGGCACCACACCGTCGGACAAGAACAATCCCGCGCTGCTCGCCGACAACCTGATGCCGTATGCGCTGACCAACCACATGCACGAGCGCGAAGTCTCCGCACAGCTCGGCGTACCGGTGGAATTCATGCCGCATGTGGCGCCGCATTTCCGTGGTATCACCATGACCGTCAATGCCTGGTTGCAGCAGCCGCTGACGCGCGAGCAGCTGCAGGCGCGCTATGCGCAGCGCTACGCCGATGAGCCGCTGATCGAGCGGGTGGACGAAGCGCCGTGGGTCAGCCGCATCGCCGGACGGCACGGCGTGCAGATCGGCGGCATCACCCTGGCGCCCGGCAACAAGCGGGTGGTGGTGGTGGCGACGCTGGACAACCTGCTCAAGGGCGCGGCGACGCAGGCGATGCAGAATCTCAACCTGGCGTTTGGCTGGGACGAATTGTTGGCAATTCCGATGTGATACCCGGGACGCAAAAAGGACCCCCGATGACCAATCTGTTGTGGCAAAAACCCGGCGTGGCCGTAGACGCCAAGATCCAGGCCTTCCTGGCTGGCGACGACGTGATCCTGGACCGCGAATTCTTCCTGCACGACATCGCCGCCAGCACGGCGCACGCGCAGGGCCTGCAGCACATCGGCATCCTCACCGCCGACGAGCTGGCCAGCCTGGAGCGCGAGCTGGCGCTGCTGGCCGATGATTTCCGCAGCGGTGCGTTCGTGCTGGACGCGCGGTACGAGGATTGCCATTCGGCCATCGAGGCGCGCCTGACCGAGCGCCTGGGCGATGCCGGCCGCAAGATCCACACCGGGCGCAGCCGTAACGACCAGATCCTGGTCGCCACGCGCCTGTGGTTGAAGAACAAGCTGCAGCGCGTGGCTGAGCTGAGCGGCGAGATCGCCAAGGTGGCGCTGGACCGCGCGCAGGCTGAAGCGGCGCTGCCGGTGCCCGGTTACACGCATATCCAACGGGCGGTGGTGTCCTCGGCAGGCATGTGGTGGGCCGGCTGGGCCGAGGCCTTCATCGACAACGCGGTGCGCGCCCACGACACCTTGCAGCTGGTGGACAGCAATCCGCTCGGTACCGCGGCCGGTTACGGCGTCAATCTGCCGCTGGACCGTGCGCACACCACGGCCGCGCTGGGTTTTGCGCGGTTGCAGGTCTCGCCGATCTACGCCCAGCTCTCGCGCGGCAAGTACGAGCTGGCCGCGCTCGAAGCGCTGGGCAGCGCCACCCTGGATCTGCGCCGCATCGCCTGGGACCTGTCGCTGTTCACCAGCGGCGAATTCGCCTTCGTCGCGTTGCCGGCGCAGTACACCACCGGCAGCTCGATCATGCCCAACAAGCGTAACCCCGATGTCATCGAATTGATGCGCGCCACCCACGCCAGCGTGGCGGCCTCACGTACCGAGATCGAACAACTGTTGTCGCTGCCGTCCGGTTACCACCGCGATCTGCAGAGCAGCAAGGGCGCCATCGTGCACGGTTTCGGCCGCGGCCTGGCCGCGCTGGAATTGCTGCCGGCCCTGCTGGCAAACCTGGAATGGCGCCCGGACAGGCTGCAGGCGGCGATCGATTCGGGCATGTACGCCACCGATGTGGCGGTGGAAGCGGCCGTGGCCGGCGTGCCATTTCGCGATGCCTACAAGGCTGCAGCCGAAGCATCGGACAGCGCAGGGCAGGGGCGCACGCCGGAAGGCAGCCTGGCTGCGCGGGTATCGCCCGGTGCGGCGGCGGACCTGCAGCTGGATGTGCTGCGGGCCCGCTGGCAGGCGCTGCGATGAGCGCGTCGGCCGCTGCTGTCGCTGAGGAATTCGTGCAATGACCACGCTCTATCTGGTCCTGGCCATGCGCCTGCCCAGCTTCGACGATGCCGCTATCCAACCGCATCGCAACTTCCTCGATGCGCTGCGCGCGCAGGGCAGGCTGCATCTCACCGGCGGGTTCACCGACGGCAGCGGCGGTGCCTATGTGCTGTGCAACGTGGACACCCTGGCACAGGCGCAGGCCATCGTTGCCACCGATCCATTGGCGACCCTGCAGGCCTCCGAGCTGACCGTGCACGAATGGACCATCCGCTAAAGGCCGATCATGACCCTGCCGACTGCTGAGGCTCACTCTCCGTTCGTCGAACAGATACTGCCGCCATGGCGGCGCGCGGTGCTCAAGGTCGGCAGCAGCCTGCTCGCCGCCGATGGCGGCGGCCTGTCGCCGCGCTTTGCGCTGGGGCTGGCGCAGTTCGTGTCGGCCAACCTGGCAGCCGGGCGCGAGCTGGTGATCGTGTCGTCCGGCGCGGTTGCCGCCGGCCGCGCGATCCTGCCCAAGGTCGCCGAGGCCGGTGCGCCGATCGCCGCGCGCCAGGCGCTGGCCGCGCTCGGGCAGGCACAGTTGATCGCGCTCTGGCAGCGCTTCTTCGAGCGCCCGGTGGCGCAGGTATTGCTCACCCACGACGACCTGCGTAACCGCCGCCGCTATCTCAACGCACGCGCTACGCTGGGCGAGTTGCTGCGGCTGGGCGCGTTGCCGGTGATCAACGAAAACGACACCGTGTCGGTGGACGAGCTCAAGCTGGGCGACAACGACAACCTGGCCGCGATCGTCGCCGCGCTGGTCGATGCCGATGCCTTGTTCATCGCCACCGATATCGACGGGTTGTACAGCGCCGACCCGCGCAGTAGTCCGCTGGCGCGGCCGCTCGACGAGGTGGCCGAACTCAACGCCGAGGTGCTGGCGATGGCCGGCGGCAGCGGCAGCCGCGTGGGCACCGGCGGCATGCGCACCAAGCTGGAAGCCGCCGCAAAGGCCGGCGCGGCCGGCATCGAGACCTATCTGTTCAACGGTCGCAATGGCGATGTGGTGCGCGCCCTGGCGCAGGATCGCCTGCACGGCACGCGTATCCATCCCGCACGCACGCGCATTGCCGCCCGCAAGTACTGGCTGCGGCACGCGCCGGTGGAAGCGGGCGCGATCCTGATCGATGCCGGTGCCGCCGCCGCGCTCACCGACAAGGGCGCCTCGCTGCTGCCGGGCGGCGTGGCCGGTGCGCAGGGCGATTTCCGTCGCGGCGATATGGTGGAGATCCACCTGCGCGACGCCGCCGGCGAGCGCTGCCTGGCACGCGGCGTCAGCCAGTACTCGGCCGTGGATATCCGCCGCATCGCCCGCCGCCACTCCCGCGAGATCGAGCCCGTGCTCGGTTACAGCTACGGCGAGAATGTGGTGCATCGCGATGATTTGGTGCTTTTGTAGCGGGGATTAGGGAGTCGGGATTGGGGATTTGCAAACGCATGTGCACCGCGTTTCCCTAACGTTGCCTCCGTGTCCCGACGACTGATTCCCTGTGGTGATAAAACGGTGTTGCCGCTTTTGCCAATCCCCAATCCCGACTCCCGACTCCCCAATCCCGGCCCTCCAATGACCATCAAAACCCTAGCCCTGCAATGCCGTGATGCCGCGCAAGTGTTGTCGCAACTGTCCGCGTCTGCCAAGCAGGCCTTGCTGGAGGCGATGGCGGCCGCGCTGGAACAGGATGCGGCGGTGATCCTGGCGGCCAATGCGCGCGATCTGGAGGCGGCGCGTGCGAAGAGCGTGGGGACGGCGATGCTGGATCGTCTGGCGCTGGACGACAGGCGCCTGGCCGGCATCGCCGCCGCGCTGCGCGAGGTGGCGCAACTGCCCGATCCGGTCGGGCAGGTCACGCGCGAGGACGTTCGCCCCAACGGCATCGTCGTGCAGAAGGTGCGGGTGCCGCTGGGGGTGATCGCGATGATCTACGAGGCGCGCCCGAATGTGACCGCCGATGCGGCAGCGCTGTGCATCAAGGCCGGCAATGGCGTGATCCTGCGTGGCGGCTCGGAAGCGATCCATTCCAACACCGCGATCGCGCGCACCCTGCAGCGCGCCTTGCGCGAGGCCGGCGTGCCGGAAGCGGCGTTGACCCTGGTCGAGGATCTGCGCCGCGAGACCATGCTGGAGCTGTTGCAACTCAGCGATATCGTCGATCTGGCGATTCCGCGCGGTGGCGAGGGGCTGATCCGCTTCGTGGCCGAACACGCGCGAGTGCCGGTGATCAAGCATTACAAGGGCGTGTGCCATCTGTTCGTGGATGCATTGGCGGACATGGATCTGGCCGTGCGTCTATTGGTCGATGGCAAGGCCAGCCGGCCGTCGGCCTGCAATGCGCTGGAGACCTTACTGGTGCATGCCGATATCGCCGCGCGCTTCCTGCCGCTGGCCGCGCAAGCCCTGCGCGAACGTAACGTGGAGCTGCGTGGCGATGCGGCAACGCGCACCGTGTTGCCCGACGTCGCAGCTGCCAGCGACGACGACTATGCCGCCGAATTCCTCGACCTGATCCTGGCGATCCGGGTGGTGCCGGATCTGGACACCGCGCTGGCGCATATCCGCCAGTACGGCTCGGACCACACCGAGGTGATCGCCACGCAGGACGCCGCCAACGCGGAGCAGTTCGTGCAGTCGCTGCGCTCGGCGGTGGTGATGGTCAACGCCTCCTCGCGTTTCTCCGACGGCGGCGAGCTCGGCCTGGGTGCAGAGATCGGCATCTCCACCACGCGCCTGCATTCCTACGGCCCGATGGGCCTTGAAGCGCTAACCGTGGAGCGCTTCGTGGTGCGTGGCCAGGGCCAGATACGGCACTGATCGGCGATACGCAGGTCAGCCACCCGGCAATCACGACCTACCCGGCAACCACGACCTTTGACACTCCCCCGGCAGGCCACGCTCTGCCTACAGTGGACGACTGCCCCCGCACGTTCCGGAGTCGTCGATGCGCCGTTTTGCCGCCTGCCTGCTCGCCACCGCCATTGCGACCGGCAGCGCGCTGGCGCAAACTTCGCCGATGACGCCGGACATCACCGGCAAGCCGTTCGTGGCAGGTGATGCCGCCAACGACTACATCAAGCGCGAGGTGATGATCCCGATGCGCGATGGCGTGAAGCTGCATACGGTGATCGTGCTGCCCAAGGGCGCGCGCCATGCACCGATGGTGCTGACGCGCACGCCCTACGACGCCAGTGACCGTAGCGAGCGCCTGGCCTCGCCGCATATGAAGGATCTGCTGCCACCCGGCGACGACGTCTTCGTGGAAGGCGGCTACATCCGCGTGTTTCAGGACGTGCGCGGCAAGTACGGTTCCGAGGGCGACTACGTGATGACCCGCCCGCTGCGTGGCGCGCTCAATCCCAGCGACCTGGACCACGCCACCGATGCGTGGGACACCATCGACTGGCTGGTCAAGAACGTTGCCGAATCCAACGGCAAGGTCGGCATGATCGGCTCGTCCTACGAAGGCTTCACCGTGGTGATGGCGCTGACCAACCCGCATCCGGCGTTGAAGGTGGCGGTGCCGGAAAGCCCGATGATCGATGGCTGGATGGGCGACGACTGGTTCAATTACGGCGCCTTCCGCCAGGTCAACTTCGACTACTTCACCGGCCAGCTCAGCAAGCGCGGCAAGGGGGCCGGCATTCCGCGGCAGGGCCATGACGACTACAGCAACTTCCTGCGTGCCGGCTCGGCCGGCGACTTCGCCAAGGCCGCCGGCCTGGAGCAGTTGCCGTGGTGGCACAAGCTCACCGAACACGCCGCCTACGATGCGTTCTGGCAGGAGCAGGCGCTGGACAAGGTGATGGCGCGCACGCCGCTCAAGGTGCCCACGATGTGGCTGCAGGGGCTGTGGGACCAGGAAGACATGTGGGGCGCGATCCACAGCTACGCGGCGATGGAGCCGCGCGACAAAGGCAACACGCTCAACTATCTGGTGATGGGCCCGTGGCGGCATAGCCAGGTGAACTACGACGGCAGCGCGTTGGGCGCATTGAATTTCGACGGTGATACTGCGCGCCAGTTCCGCCACGATGTGCTGCGCCCGTTCTTCGATCAATACCTGGTCGATGGCGCGCCCAGGGCGAGCACGCCGCCGGTGTTCATCTACAACACCGGAGAGAATCATTGGGACCGTCTGCAGGCCTGGCCGCGCAGCTGCGCCAAGGGCTGTGCGTCGAGCAGCAAATCGTTGTACCTGCAGGCCGGCGGCAAGCTGTCGTTCCAGCGGCCGGCGGCAGGCCAGCCGGGTTTCGAGGAATACGTGGCCGACCCGGCCAGGCCGGTGCCGTTCGTGCCGCGCCCGGTGGACTTCGGCGATCGCAGCATGTGGACCACCTGGCTGGTGCAGGACCAGCGCTTCGTCGACGGCCGCCCGGACGTGCTGACCTTCGTCACCGAGCCGCTGACCGAACCCCTGCAGATCGCCGGTGCACCGGACGTGCATCTGCAGGCCTCCACCAGCGGCAGCGACAGCGACTGGGTGGTGAAACTGATCGACGTGTATCCGGACGAGATGGCGTCCAGTCCCAAGATGGGCGGCTACGAGCTGCCGGTGTCGCTGGCGATCTTCCGCGGCCGCTATCGCGAGAGTTTCAGCACGCCCAAGCCGCTGGCGTCCAATCAGCCGCTGGCGTTCCAGTTCGGCCTGCCGACCGCCAACCACACCTTCCAGCCGGGCCACCGGGTGATGGTGCAGGTGCAGTCCAGCCTGTTTCCGCTGTACGACCGCAATCCGCAGACCTACGTGGACAACATCTTCTTCGCCAAGCCCGGCGATTATCGAAAGGCCACCCAGCGCGTCTATGTGAGCCCCGAGCAGCCCAGCTACATCAGTCTGCCGGTGCGCTGACCGCGCGGGCGCCGCGTGCCGGCGGCGCCCAGCTGTCTTCCAGCAACTGCGGACGGCAGGCCACCCAGGCGGCGGCCAGCTGCACCAGGATGCAGATCACCAGAAACACGAACGGCGAGGTCCAGCCGCCGTGGTGCGCATGCAGCCAGCCGAACAGGAACGGCCCCAGGCAGCTCACCGCATAGCCCATGCCCTGCGAGAACCCGGACAGGGCCGCCGAGCCGGCTGCGGTGCGGCTGCGCTGATTGACCAGCACCAATGCCAGCGGGAACGTGCTCGGCCCCAGGCCGAGCAGGGTCACCCACAGGATCGGCGCCGCCAGCGGCGCCCACCACAGCCCCGCGAACGCGACCAGATGGCAGGCCGCACACACCAGCACGATCGGGAACGGGTTGCGCATGCGCACCGCCAGCGCCGGCATGGTCAATGCGCCGACCATGCCCAATGCCGAAAACAGCGCCACCATGGTGCCGCCGAACGCGGGCGAGGCGCCGGCTTCGCGCAGCAGCGTCGGCAACCAGGTGAACATCGAATAGGTGACCAGCGAGGTCATGCCGAAGGTCACCGCCATGCTCCAGCCCAGGGCGGTGCGTGCCACGCGGCCCTCGGCCTCGGGCGTGGGCGTGGGCGTGACCGGTGCCGGCCCGGTCGCGCGGATGCGGCGATGGCTGGTGTGCACCAGAGCCCAGGCCGCCAATGCCAGCAGTGCCGGCAACACCCACACCACCATCGAGCTGCGCCAGCCCAGCGCATCGGCCACCGGTACCGCCAGCAGTGCCGGGAGTAGGGTGCCGACCTGCAGTACGGCGATGTAGAGCGTGCTGATGCCGCCGACGCGATCGCCGAAATAGCGCTTCACCAGCGGCGGCAACACCACGTTGCCCATGCCCATGCCGGCCAGTGCCACCAGCGAACCGATCAGCAGTCCGGCAGTGCCCGGCAGCAGCGGGCGCAGCACCAGGCCGACGGTGGCCAATGCCATCGACAGCAGCGCGGTGCGCAGCAGGCCGAAGCGGCGCAGCAAGGCCGGCGTGGCCACGCCGGTCAGTGCGAATGCAGCCGTCGGCAACATGCCGAGCGCACCCATGGTGGGCGCGCCGAATGCGTACTCGTTGGCAATGCGTTCCAGCAGTGGCGTCAGCGACGTCACCGCGGTACGCAAGTTGAAGGCGGACAACAAAATGGCAGCCAGCACCAGGCCGCGACCACGCAACCGGGCGGACGGGGAAGCAGCGGCAATGACAACAGACATGACAGACCATCCGCACTGCGCGCATGCATGCGCCAGCGCCTGAAAACACAAAACCGGCACGAGGCCGGTTTTGTGTTTTGAAACTGGTCGGGGAGACAGGATTCGAACCTGCGACCTCTACGTCCCGAACGTAGCGCTCTACCAGACTGAGCTACACCCCGAAGGAGCCGCGTATGTTACATAGGGAATGCGGAATCGGCAAGCATCTAGCGAAAATAATTTTACTGGTGCGGTTGGCCACGCTCCGGCTCGCGTGCTTCGAACCACATGCCGTTGAGCACGGCCGCCAGTGCGGCCAGACCGGTGCCGAGGATCCAGGCGAAGTACCACATTGTCGTTCTCCTTGAGTCGTTGAAGCAGGTGCGAGGTCGAGGCCTGCTGCGAGCGCGATGCGGCTGTGCATCGCAACGCGCGGCGGGCATGCTCAGTAGGCGTTCGGATTGGCCGAGAGTTCGTCGGCGGTGACCTTGCCCCTGAGCACGCGATAGACCCAGCTTGTGTAGGCCAGCACGATCGGCATGAACAGCGTGGTCGCCAGCAGCATGATCCACAGCGTCAGGCGGCTGCTGGAGGCATCCCACAGCGTCAGGCTTGCGCTCGGTGCGGTGGACGAGGGCAACAGGAACGGGAACAACGCAAAGCCAACGGTAAAGACGATGCCGACGATGGCGCAACCCGAGGCGATGAACGCCAGGCCGCCGCGACGCACACGCAATAGCAGCGCATTCATCGCCAGCCCGACCAGGCCGATCAGCGGTGCCATCAATGTGGCCGGCATGCTGCTGTAGTTGTGCAGCCAGCCGCCGGCTGCGGTGAGTGCGGCGGTCTTGCCAAGCGGATTGGTCGGCGCATCGGTGGCCAGGAGCGAGGTCACTGCATAGCCCGGCAGACCCAGCGCCACCCATGCACCGGCGGCGGCAAACAGCGCCATCGCGCAGAGCGCGGCGATGCTGCCAAAACGCGCCGCACGCTCGGCCACCGGTCCGTCGGTCTTGAGTACCAGCATCGCCGCGCCGTGCGCCATCAACATCGCCACGCTGAGCAGGCCGGCGAGCAGCGCGAACGGCGTCAGCAGCCCGAACAGGTTGCCGGTATAGAACGTGCGCATGCTGGCATCGAAGTGGAACGGTACGCCGAGCAGCACATTGCCGACCGCCACGCCCATGATCAGCGCCGGAATGCAGCCGCCGACGAACAACGCCCAGTCCCAGTTGCTACGCCAGCGCTGGTCGGCCAGCTTGCCGCGGAACTTGAACCCGACCGGGCGCAGGATCAGTGCGAACAGGATCAGGAACATCGCCAGATAGAACCCGGAAAAACTCACCGCATACAACGGCGGGAATGCGGCGAAGATCGCGCCGCCGCCCAGGATCAGCCAGACCTGGCTGCCTTCCCAGACCGGGCCGATGGTGTTGATCACCAGCCGGCGTTCGGCATCGTTGCGGGCAACCAGCGGCAGCAGCGTGCTGACGCCCAGATCGAAGCCGCCCATCACCGCGTAAC
Source organism: Xanthomonas cassavae CFBP 4642 (assembly GCF_000454545.1). Lineage (NCBI taxonomy): Bacteria > Pseudomonadati > Pseudomonadota > Gammaproteobacteria > Lysobacterales > Lysobacteraceae > Xanthomonas > Xanthomonas cassavae. The sequence continues at coordinate 2,829,238 of NZ_CM002139.1, read as the reverse complement.
CGGACAGCAATACGCCGAGCAACAGCCACCAGATCACGCGCAATGTGGTGTAGTCGAGCAAGATGAAATCCATGGTTGTCTCTCCTGGCTTACGGTGCGCCGCCGGCCAGCGCGCCGGTGCTCAGTGGGGCGTCGGGTGAGGACGCGTGGGGCGAGCTGCCGTGTGGCGACGGGGTGCGTTGGCTCGGTGGACACAGCGCATCCGGGCCCTTGCGGATCGTCTTCAGCGACAGCTTGATTGCGATCACCAGCAGCGTGGTGTACAGCGCGGTGAAGCCCACCAGGGTCAGCACGATCCCGTACAGATCCAGCCCCGACGCTGCATAGAAGGTGGGCAGCACGCCTTCCACCGCCCATGGCTGGCGGCCGTATTCGGCCACGAACCAACCGCACTCGATCGCGATCCACGGCAGCGTCAAGGTCCATAGCGCCAAGCTCAGGAACCAGCGTTTTTCCTGGAAGCTGTGCTTGCAGGCGAACCAGAACGCCACCGCGAAAAAGGCGATCAGATAGATGCCGATGGCGGCCATGATGCGAAAGGTCCAGAACAGCGGCAGGACGCGCGGCACGGTGTCCATGGCCGCCTGCGCGATCTGCTCGGGCGTGGCGTTGCCGATGTCGTCGCGATAACGCTTGAGCAGCAGGCCGTGGCCCAGGTCCTGCCAGTGCGCATCGAACACCTTGCGCGCGTCGGCATCGTCCTTGTCGGCACGAATGCGCTGCAGCGCACCGTAGGCGATCTGCCCGCCGCGGATGCGGTGCTCGGCGCGTTCCACCAGTTCCATGATGCCGGGGATCGGCGTATCCAATGAGCGGGTGGCGATCAGGCCCATCAGGTAGGGAATCTTGACCGCGTAGTCGTTGCGATGGGTCTGCTGGTTGGGAATGCCGAAGGCGGTGAAGTCGGCCGGTGCGGCTTCGGTTTCCCACATCGCTTCGATCGCAGCCAGTTTCATCTTCTGGTGTTCGTTGGCCGCGTAGCCGCTTTCATCGCCCAGCACCACCACCGACAACGACGACAGCAGGCCGAAGGCTGCGGCCACCGCGAACGAGCGGCGCGCCATGTCCAGGTGTTTGCCGCGCAGCAGGTAGAACGCGCTGATCGCCATCACGAACACCGCGCCCAGCACGTAACCGGCGCTGACGGTGTGCACGAACTTGGCCTGCGCCACCGGGTTGAACAGCACCGCCATGAAATCGACCACTTCCATGCGCATGGTGTCCGGGTTGAACACCGCGCCGGTCGGGTTCTGCATCCAGCCGTTGGCGATCAGGATCCACAGTGCCGAGAAGTTGCTGCCCAGCGCCACCAGCCAGGTGGTGGCCAGGTGCTGCACCTTGCTCAGCCGGTTCCAGCCCAGAAAGAACAGGCCCAGGAAGGTCGCTTCCAGAAAGAACGCCATCAGCCCTTCGATCGCCAGCGGCGCGCCGAAGATGTCGCCGACGTAATGGCTGTAATACGACCAGTTCATGCCGAACTCGAATTCCATCACGATGCCGGTGCCCACGCCCATGGCGAAGTTGATGCCGAACAGCACGCCCCAGAACATGGTCATGCGCCGCCAGATATCCTTGCCGGTCATCACATAGACGCTCTCCATGATGCCGAGCAGGAACGACAGCCCCATGGTCAGCGGCGGGAAGATGAAGTGGTACATCGCGGTGACTGCGAACTGCAGCCGCGACAGTTCAACAACTGTCGAATCGATCATGGCGGGCGGGCCTGGTTGGGTGTCGATGAAGGAGTTGGGCGGATCATCTGCGCTTGCCGCGCCATGCGCGTTGATCCAAATCAATGCGGCCCGCACACGGTGCGGCACACTGTCCATCCCGACATGGGAAGGAAGCGACTTACAATCGCCCGCAGTGAGCAGTCTTCGGAACGCAATGTGAGTCAGCCCAGCGCACGCGCCAGCGAAACGCCCGCCCAGCGCCGTCAGCGCGGCCAATGGCTGGACGCACTGGCCGCATCGGCCACTCGCCCGCGCCGCCTGGCCGGCATGGCGGTGGCGGTGTCGGGCGTCTTGCTGCTGGCACAGGCCGCCGCCATCGCCTGGTTGTTGCAGGCGGTGCAGGTACAGCATCTGGCACTGCTGCAGTTGCGTGAGGTGGCTGCCGGCCTGCTGTTGGCGGTGCTCGGCCGTGCCCTGCTGACGGCCTGGGCGCAGTCGTTGACCGGCGAGGTGGCCGATGTCGCCAAACGGGAGCTGCGTGCGCGCATCGCCCGCCGCCTGGTGCAGCACGGGCCGGTGTGGCTGCGCCGGCAACGCAGCGGCGAGCTGGGCGAACTGAGCCTGGCGCACACCGATGCGCTGGAAGGCTATTTCGTCGGTTATCAGCTGGCGCGAACCGAAATGCTGCTGGTGCCGCCGCTGATCCTGATCGCGGTGTTCTCGGTCGATTGGGTGGTGGGCCTGGTGCTGCTGCTGACCGCGCCGCTGATTCCGTTCTTCATGATGCTGGTGGGCTGGGGCGCCGAGGCGGCCGGCCGCGAGCAATTGCGCGAGCTGGCCCGCATGGGCGGGCATTTCGCCGACCGCCTCAAGGGCCTGGGACTGCTGCGCGTGTATGGCCGCGGCCAGGCCGAACTGAGCGGCATTGCCGCCGCGGCCGACGGTGTGCGCGAGCGCTCGCTGAGAGTTCTGCGCATCGCCTTCCTGTCGTCCACCGTGCTGGAGTTCTTCGCCTCGGTGAGCGTGGCGATCGTGGCGCTGTACTTCGGCCTGAGCTATCTGGGCATGCTGGATCTGCACGGCTTGCCGACGCTGGGCGCCGGCATGTTCTGCCTGTTGCTGGCGCCGGAATTCTTCGCGCCATTGCGGCGGCTGGCCGCGCATTACCACGACCGTGCCAATGCGCTGGCCGCGGTGGCCGAGTCCGAGCGCTTGCTGGAAGGGTTTGCGGACAACGCCGCCATCGCCGTCGCACTGCCGCTGCCTGCTGCGGCCGAGGCGGCGCAGGCGCAGATGCCGTTGCTGCAGGCGCGCGACCTGGCGTTGCGTCCTCCTGGCGCGCCGCAGAGGGTGGTCGAGCGGTTTTCGCTGGTGCTGGAACCCGGGCAACGGGTGGCGGTGATCGGCGCCAGCGGCAGCGGCAAGAGCACGCTGCTGGAAGGCCTGGCCGGCTGGCTCACCCCGGAGGCGGGCAGCGTGCTGCTGCGCCCCGGCGCGCGAGTGGGCTATGCCACGCAACGGCCGTATCTGTTCCACGGCAGCATTGCCGACAATCTGCGGCTGTCCAACCCGCAGGCCAGCGACGCGCGGCTGCATGCCGTGGCCGAGGCTGCGCAGGTCATGCGCTTTGCCGCGCATCTGCCGGAGGGCCTGCACACGGTGATCGGCGAGCGCGGCTTCGGGCTCTCCGGTGGCGAAGCGCGTCGCGTCGCGCTGGCGCGGCTGCTGCTGCGCGAGCCAGAGGTGTTGCTGCTGGACGAGCCCACCGCCTTCCTCGACCCGGACACCGAAGCTGCGCTGCTGCACACGCTGGGTGTGTTCGCGCGCGGCCGTGCAGTGGTGCTGGCCACGCATAGCGCGGCGGTGATGGCCTGGGCCGATACGGTGATCGACCTGCGTGGAGCAAGCGTCACGGTGGAGTCGCCATGAGCGCTGCGCACCACGACCGTCTGCGCGATGTGTTCGCCCGGCACGCCTGGCGTCTGGGGCTGTCGGCACTGCTGGTGCTGGTCACCCTGCTGGCCGGCGTGGGCCTGCTCGCGCTGTCCGGTGGATTCCTGACCGCCGCGGCCCTGGCCGGCGTGGTCGGGATGGGGGCCGGTTTCAATTTCTTTTCGCCCTCGGCCGGTATCCGCGCACTGACGTTCGCGCGCATCGTGTCGCGCTACGGCGAGAAACTGATCGGCCACGATGCCACCTTGCGCATCGCCCGCGATCTGCGCGTGTGGTTCTTCCGCCGCGCCTTGCCGCTGGCACCGGGGCGCCTGTCGGCCACGCGGACCGGCGATCTGCTGGCGCGGCTGATGTCCGACATCGGCGAGGTCGACGGCGTGAGCGTGCGTGCGCTGGCGCCGCTGGCGGCACTGCTGGGCATCTGGGTGGCCGGCGTGGTTGCCGCCGCGTTGATCCATCCACCCGCGGCCCTGGTGTTGCTGGCGCTGGGTGTGGCGATCGGCGGGCTGGTGCCGTGGCAGGTGGCACGCGGCGGCGCACAGCGCGAACGGCGGCGCGCGCAGCTGCGCACGCAGCTGCGGACGCGGGCATTCGAGGGTCTGGAAGGTGCGGCGGATCTGGCTGCGGTCCACGCCCAGGACGCCTGGCTGCAGCAGGTCGATGCGGCCGCTGCGGCGCTGATGGACGGCGATCGCCTGCAGCGCCGGCGCTTGATCACCGGCAACCTGCTGCATGCGCTCTGCGGCGGCATCGGGGTGGCCGGCATGCTGTGGCTGGCACTGCGCGCCGCCGAGCAGGGAGCGATCACCGCCGAACTGGCGGCCGCGCTGGTGTTTCTCACCATGGCCCTGCTGGAAGTGTCGGCCGGCGCCGGGTTGGCCTTGCAGGCACTGCAGAGCGCGCGCGTGGCGGCCGGGCGGCTGCAGGCCATCGTCGATCAGGCGCCCTTGGTCAGCGACCCGGTGCAGCCCGTCGCGGTGCCGCGCACGGGCACGCTGCAGTTGCAACAGGTGTGCTTCGCCTGGCCCGGTAGCGTGCGTCCGGTGCTGCGCAGCGTCGACCTGTGCCTGGCAGCCGGCGAGCGCATCGCCATCAGCGGCGACAGCGGCAGCGGCAAGAGCACCTTGTCGGCGCTGCTGCTGCGGTTGTGGGATCCGCAGGCCGGGCAGGTCAGCTACGCGGGTATCGATCTGCAATGGTGTGCGCAGGCGCACTGGCATCAGCGCATTGCCTGGTTGCCGCAGCATGCGCCGGTGTTTGCCGGCAGCGTGCGCGAGAACCTGCTGATCGGCGACGCCGCCGCCAGCGACGCTGCGCTGTGGGCGGTGCTCGACCAGGTGCGTCTACGCGACTGGGCCAGCGCGCAGAACGGGCTGGAGACCTGGGTTGGCGAGAACGGTGCCACGCTGTCTGCCGGCCAGGCGCGCCGTCTGGCGCTGGCGCGCGCCTTGCTGCGCGATGCGCCCATCCTGCTGCTGGACGAACCCACCGACGGGCTGGATGTGGATACCGCCCATGCCTTGCTGCTGGATCTGGCCGCCGCGCTCGGCGAGCGCAGCCTGGTGATGATCACCCACGACAGCGTGCCTGCCGGTGTGGTGCACCGGCATTACCGCATGCGTGAAGGAACGCTGCAGCCGCTGGAGTGAGCGGCCTTGCCATGGCTGGGTCCTGGAGCGGCCAACAGAACGAAGCGCGCAATCGTCAGCTGGGCGTGGATGGCGCGCTCAGAACCCGGTTGGACGCGTGGGACATGCCGCAGCGAGCAGCGGCCGCGCCTGCACCGCGGCTGCGCAGGCGTTTTGTTCGCCCCTCATAAGCGCAGGCATGGCGCGCTTCAGCGCGCCAGATACACCGCCCAGGCGAGGACCGCGGCGTTTGCGAGCGCGCTGATCCAGAACGCGATCTGGAACGAGGTCTTGACGGTCTTGTGCCGGAACAGCGATTGCGCCAGCAGCGCACCGGGCCAGCCGCCGAGCAATGCGATGGCATGCAGGGTGGCTTCCGGGGTGCGGCGCTGACCGCGTGTGGCGGCGGTCTTGTCCAGCCGATAGGCGATCAGCGCTGCAATGCTGGTGGCCGCGTACCAGAGCGCAATCGCCGCCGGCAGGCGCTCTGTCAGCACCAGGCCGAGCACTCCGATGGCAAACAGGCCGGACAAGAGCCGGCGCGGTAGCACACCACGGGCGGTCGGCCTCGATCGGGATCTGGACCCAGCAACCACGTCGCTGATGGTCTGAGAGCAGCGCGATTTCGATCGGGATGCGGACCTGGCAATCAGCAGGCGTCCAGAAAGTCGCGCACCGCCGGCCCGAACCGCGCGAAATCGACCAGGAAGGCATCGTGGCCCTGTGGCGAATCCAGGCCGATGAAGTGTGCCTCGGCGCCGCCGACGCGCAGGCCATCGGCGATCTGTTCCTGTTGCTGTACCGGGAACAGGATGTCGGTGTTGGCGCCGATCGCCAAGGCGCGAGCGATACGGATCTGCGCCAGGCCGGCCAGCACCCTGGCGTCGGTCGACATGCCTGTATCCGGCCTGGCGGCGACAGCCATGTCGTCGGTTTGCGTGCCATCGATACGCGCGTCGATGGCTGGGCTGTTGTCGACATACTCGGCCAGATCGAACCAGTCCATCGAGCGGCTCAGATACAGATAGCAGTTGGGATCGAAGAAGCGCACGAAGCGGCGCGCATGGCCTTCCAGATAACTTTCGACCTGGAATTCCAGGCCGAACGGATCGTCGGCGGCCTGTTCGGAATCCAGCCGCACGCGGCCGAAGCGGCCATCCCATTCCAGTGCCGAGCGGTAGGTGATCACGCCGAGCTTGCGCGCCATGCGCATGCCCGATTCCGGGTAACGCGTGTCGTCGTAATGGCCGCCGTTCCAGTACGGGTCCAGGCGGATGGCTTCGCGCTGCAGCGAGCGGATCGCGATCGAGAACGGCAGCGCCTGCGCACTGCCTGAGATATTGATATGGCTGCGCGCGATGCCGGGGTGGCGCAATAACAAGGCCAGTGCGGTCATGCCGCCCATCGAGTTGCCGATCAGGCAGGCCAGTTGTTGGATGCCTAACGCGCGCACCACGTCGGCTGCGGCATCGGCCACATCTTCGATCGACAGGTCCGGGAAACCCAGGCGATACCGCGTGCCGGTGGCAGGGTCGATCGACGCCGGGCCGGTCGAGCCCTTGCAGCTGCCCAACGAATTGACGCAGACCACGAACCAGCGTTCGGTATCGATCGGCTTGCCTGGCCCCAGCATCGCTTCCCACCAGCCCGGCTCGGGATTGGCCTGGTTGGCGGCGGCATGCGCATTGGGCGACAGCCCGGTGACGATCAGCAGCGCATTGCTGCGATCGGCGGCCAGCGTGCCCCAGGTTTCATAGGCGATGCGCGCCTGGTGCAGGGCGCCGCCGCGCTTCATCGGAAACGGCGAGGGCAGGGCGTGGAACAGGCTGCCGGTAGGGATGAATTCGGTCATGAGGGTGGGAGTTGGGAATCGGGCATCGGAGGAGCGGTTGGCTGTGCTTTCGTAGCGCAAGTGAAACCACGTTGTGCAGTGTGGTGGTCTGGTTGACGCACGCAGTCACAGCGGCGATCAGCGTCCGATCACCAGCTCCACGGGGGCGTTGGTCGGCAGTTGCACGGTGATCGGCAGGCTTTCCACATCGTCGGCCTGGCGCATCGCGTTGCCGCTGCGCGACAGCCGCGCCAGCACCTGCACGTTGTCCAATGATGACAGGGCGCGGGTAGGCATCGGGCTGTCGCCGTCGTCCAGGGTGACGGTCAGCGGCAATTCGCTGAGGGCGTGTTTTTCCACCGCCACCGGCATCGGAGTGTCGGCTGATCGGGCGATCACGAACACGCTGGTGTCGCCGGGCAGCGCGGTGCGTTTGGCGAATTCCGCATCCAGCGCGATCCGCACGCTGATGCGTTTGCCTGCTGCCGCATCGGCGCCGCTCTCGACCGCTGCCGGCAACACGGCCAGCCCGGCTTCCCGGCGTGCGGCGTTGATCTGCTCGAGCAGGCCAGGGCGGGTGCTGGCGTCGACCACCTGCAGCAATGGCTCCCAGGTGGCGCTGGCCTTGGCCGGCTGGCCGGCCTGGCGCTGCACCACGCCCAGAAACCAGCGTGCGCGCTGGTGGTCCGGCTGCACGCTGAGCGCATGCTCGAGCAGGCGCATCGCCTGCGGATCCGGGCGGCCGCTGTCGTCGGCAAGCATGCGCACCTGCGCGGCCGTCACCAGCACGTCCGGTTCATCCGGTCGCAGCGCCACCGCGCGCGCGAAGGCGTCGCGTGCGTCGGCGAATTTCTGCTGGCTGGACAACGAGCGCCCCAGCAGCACCCAGCCTTCGGCCTGGTCGGGATTGCGCGCCAGCGCGGCGCGCAGCTGCACGATGGCCTCGTCCAGCGTGCGTGGTGCGTCCGGGCGGTTGGCGGCCAGCTCGATCGCACCGGGCGTGCCCACCAGCCAGTACAGCGCTGCACTGGCGGCCAGCAACAACGCGACAACGCTGGCGGCCAGCCCGCGCGCCTGCCGCCACAGGGGCCGCAACGCCACGCCGAAGGCAAGCAATGCGAGCGCCACCACTGCAATCACGAAACCGACCATCACCACTCCTGCTCGTCGGGCGGCAGGGCCGGCGCGGCGGCGCTGCGCCGGCGTACCAGCATGACCACCGCCGTGCCGCCCAGCAGCAGGACCAGCAGCGGGCCGAACCACAGCAGCCAGGTGCGCGATTCCACCTGCGGCCGGTACAGCACGAATTCGCCATAGCGCGCGACCAGGAACTGGCGGATCTGCGCATCGCTGCGGCCCTGCTGCATCAGCGCCAGCACCTCGCGGCGCAGATCCTGCGCAATCTGCGCATTGGAGTCGGCCAGCGACTGGTTCTGGCATTGCACGCAGCGCAGCTCGGCGGTCAGCGCGTGGAAACGCGCCTCTTCCTCGGCCGAGGCATAGCGCAGCGGCGCCGGGTCGCCGACCGGCTGGGCCAGCGCCAGCCAGGGCAACAGCAGCAGCGTCAGCAGCCAGGCGCGGCTCATGGTTTGGCGTGCAGGTCCGGGGCGGCGGTGGGCGAGCGTTCGATCGCGCTCAGTGCCGGAATCAACTGGGTGTCGATGATGGCCTGGGTGAGCATGCCGCTGTACTTCCAGCGCACCACGCCGCGCCCGTCGACCAGAAAGGTTTCCGGCGCCGCCGCAATGCCGAAGTCGATGGCGGTACGGCCGTCGATGTCGGCCACCACCAGCAGGTAGGGGTTGCCCAATTGCTCAAGCCAGCGCAGGGCGTGGGCACGCTCGTCCTTCCAGTTGTAGCCGATCACGCGCACCCGCTTGGTCAGCGCAAACTTGCTCAGCACCGGGTGTTCTTCGCGGCAGGCCGGGCACCAGCTGCCCCACACATTGATGATGTAGGGCGCGCCGCGCAGCTCACGCGCGTGCACCACGATGCTGGGGTCGTGCAGCAACGGCAGCGCGAAGTCCGGCGCCGGCTTGCCGATCAATGCCGAGGGCAGGGCATCGCGATCGCCTTGGCCGGAGCGCACCACCGCATACACCAGCAGTGCGGCCAGCGCGAGCAGCAGCACGATGGCGCCCACCAGAACCGCAGTGGGCAGGCGGGGCGAACGTGACTCAACCATCTTGGATCTCCGGAGAACGACGAAAACGCCGGTCGGCCGCAGTCACCAGGCCGCCGAGCGCCATTAGCAGCGCCCCCAGCCAGATCCAGCGCACGAACGGTTTGAGGTGGACGCGCACCGCCCAGGCCTGATTGCCCAGCGGTTCGCCAAGGGCGACATACAGGTCGTCAAACGGACCAGGGCGGATCGCCGCCTCGGTCAGGGTTTGCCCGCCACTGGCGTAGCGGCGTTTTTCGGCATGCAGCCTGCCGATCGGCGCATCGTCCTTGAACACCTGCAGGTTGGCGCGGTCGGACAGGTAGTTCGGCCCGCGCAACTCTTCCAGAGTCTCGAAGTGCAGGGCATACCGCCCGATCTGCACTTGCTGGCCGGGTGCCAGCGCCACTTCACGCTGCAGGCTCAGCGATTCCACCAGCAGGGCGCCGGCCAGGAACACCGCCACTCCCAGGTGCGCCAGCACCATGCCCAGCATCTCGGCGGTGAAACGCCGGCCCTTGGCGGCACGGCGCGTCCACAGGAAGCGCAGTGTGCCGAACAGCACCCACGCCGCGCCGGTGACGCCGATGGCTGCCTTCAGCTGCCCCTGCGGTGCCATGAACCAGGCCAGCATGCCGGCGGCCAGCGCCAGGCCGGCCCACGGCGCCAGCAGCGCCAGCGGCCGCGAGGCCTGCTCGCGCTGCCAGCGCGTGAGTGGGCCGAACGGCAGCAACGCTACCAGTGGTGCCATCAGCACTACGAACAAGGTGCCGAAGTACGGCGGGCCCACCGACAGCTTGCCCAGTCCCAGCGCATCGGCCACCAGTGGGTACAGCGTGCCCAGCAGCACCATCGCGCAGGCGCAGGTCAGCAGCAGGTTGTTGAGCAGCAACAGCGTTTCGCGCGAGCTGCCGGCAAACGCGCGGCGCGGGTCGTCGCCAGGCGTCAGGCGCGGCGCGCGGATCGCGTACAGCAGCAACGCGCCGCCCACCACCGCCAGCAGGAACACCAGGATGAACACGCCGCGCGACGGATCGGCGGCGAACGAATGCACGCTGGTCAGCACGCCCGAGCGCACCAGGAAGGTGCCCAGCAGCGACAACGCGAAAGCGGCGATCGCCAGCAACAGTGTCCAGCTCGCGAAGATGCCGCGCTTTTCGGTGACTGCCTGCGAATGCAGCAGGGCAGTGCCGACCAGCCATGGCATGAAGCTGGCGTTTTCCACCGGGTCCCAGAACCACCAGCCGCCCCAGCCCAGTTCGTAGTACGCCCACCAACTGCCCAGCGCGATGCCGACGCTGAGCATGGCCCAGGCCACGTTGGTCCAGGGCCGGGTCCAGCGCAGCCAGCGCGCGTCCATCCGCCCCTCCAGCAGCGCGGCGATGGCGAAGGCGAACGGCACTGCAAAGCCGACATAGCCGCAGTACAACATCGGCGGGTGGATGATCAGGCCCGGGTCCTGCAGCAAGGGATTGAGGTCGGCGCCTTCGGGCGGCACCGGTAGCAGGCGCGCAAACGGATTGGAGGTGAACAGCAGGAACGCCAGAAAGCCCACGCTGATCAGCGCCATCACCCCGAGCACGCGCGCCACCACCTGCGCCGGCAATTGCCGCGACCACAGCGCCACCGCGCCGGTCCACAGCGCCAACACCAGCGTCCACAGCAACAGCGAGCCCTCGTGCGCGCCCCAGACCGCCGAGTAGCGGTAGATCACCGGCAGCAGGCTATTGGAGTTTTCGGCCACATAGCGCACCGAAAAGTCCTGCACCAGGAACGCGTGCGTCAGCAACGCGAACGCGCTGGCAATCAGGCCCAGCTGCACCAGCGCCGCCGGCCGCGCCACCGCCATCCAGCTGGCATGCCCGCGTTGTGCGCCGGCCAGCGGCAAGGCGGCCTGCACCAGCGCGACAAGCAAGGCCAGGACCAACAGGACGGTGCCGAGTTCAGGAAGCATGGGAAAGCCGGGACCGGGGACCCGGGATCCGGGACCCGGGACCCGCAACAGCGGCGCCCCGGGGGGGGCGGGTGCAGACGACTGGCGCAATCAAGCCTCCGCCGACGGCCCTTGGCTTTTCCCGGGCCCCGGGGCCCGGGCCCCGGGGCCCGAAACCGCAACCGCAACGGGTGCAGAAGACGGACGCGCTCAATCCTCCGCTGACGGCATCGAGCTGTTCCAGAATCCCGGGTCCCGGTCCCCGGGGCCCGACATGCCTCTCCCTCACTGCTGCCCCTCCACCTGATGCTTGCGATGCGCACTGCCCATCTTGTCGGCTACTTCCTTGGGCATGTAGGTTTCATCGTGCTTGGCCAGCACGTCGTCGGCCACGAATACGCCCTGCTGCATGCGACCGGTCGCGACCACGGCCTGACCTTCGCGGAACAGGTCGGGCAGGATGCGGTCGTAGCGCACCGGCAGCTGCGCATCGCCATCGGTGACGCGGAACTGCGCTTCCAGCGACCCGGAGGCGCGTTTGAACGAGCCTTTTTCCACCATGCCGCCGAGCCGGAAGCGCGCATGCTCGCCGGCATCTCCGCGCAGCACCTCCGACGGCGTGTACAGGTACGCCACGTTGCGCTGCAAGGCCATCGCCACCAACGTGGTCGCCAGCCCGCCGGCCAGCACCAAGGCGAGCACCAGCCACAGGCGACGGCGCCGTTGCCGGTTCACCGGGTCAGCTCCGCATCGCTGGGCAGGTTGCGCTTGCGCTCGCGCAGGCGGCGCGCCTGGGCGGTCTTCAATGCGCGACGCACCTGCCAACGGCCGGCGATCAGGTCCCACAGCAGTACCAGCACGAATACGGCGTAGGCGGCGATGACATACGGCAGATAGCTCATGCGGCAGTGTCCTGCGGCTCGCGCACGATCCAGGCCTTGCCGGCCTCGCGGCGCAGGTTGTCGGCGCGCGCGCGGGTGAGCAGCGACCCGGCGAACCAGAACTTGGTGCCGATCACCATCAGCCACAACGGCAGCAACATGCTGGCATCGATGGTCGATGGTCCAAACAGGCGGATGCTCTGGCCCTGGTGCAGCGAATTCCACCACACCACCGAGTAGCGGATCACCGGCAACAGCACCACGCCCACGATTGCCAGCAAGCCGGCCGCGCGCGCCGCCTGCCGGCGGTCGTCGATGGCGTGGTACAGCCCGATCACGCCCAGATACAGGAACAGCAGGATCAGCTCGGTGGTCAGGCGCGGGTCCCAGTCCCACCAGGCGCCCCACATCGGCTTGCCCCAGATGCTGCCGGTCAGCAGGGTGATCACGGTGAATGCCGCGCCGATCGGCGCGCAGGCCATCGCCAGGATCTCGCAGATCTTGATGCGCCAGATCAGCGCGATCGCCGCGTATACCGCCATCAGCCCGAACACGAACAGGCTCATCCACGCGCTCGGCACGTGGATGTACAGAATGCGGAAGCTGTCGCCCTGCTGGTAATCGGCCGGTACAGCGAACAGGGCCTGCCAGATCCCCGCGCCCAGCAACAGCGCACCCAGCGCGTAGCACCAGAGGGCCCAGCGTGCGGTGAAACGGTCGAAGATCGGAGGCGAGGCGAGTTGGTGGAACCAGCGGGCGACGACGTTCATGCGATGGCGATGGCTCTTGGCATGGCGATGGCTCTTTGCATGGAGGCAACTTCCGGTACGACACCACCGTACACCCTACGGTGTCCCATCAATGGCGCATCTGCAACGTCGATCAGCTGAGCGAGATCCGGATCGCCGCTGCCGCCGCCAGCGGTGCCAGCACGATGCCGATCACCAACCCTGCGCCCAGCAACAACAACGCACCCACCGCATCCTGTCCTTGCCCGCTGGCCGCCACGCTGCCGGCACCGAACACCAGCACCGGCACGTACAGCGGCAACGCCAGCAACGCCACCAGAATACCAGAGCGTTTCATGGTGACCGTCAGCGCCGCGACCACTGCGCCGAGCAGGCTCAGTAGCGGTGTGCCCAGCGCCAACGATGCCAGCAGCACCGGGAGTTGGTCATGTGGCAGGTGCAGCAATTCGCCCAGCAGCGGCGTCACCGCGATCAACGGCAGCGCGCTGGTGGCCCAATGCAGCAGCACGCGCACCGCGATCAGCCACGCCAGCGGCACCGGCGCCAGCAACCATTGCTCCATCGAGCCGTCCTCCACGTCGCTGCGGAACAAGGCATCCAGCGACAGCAGGCCGGCCAGCAGTACCGACAGCCACAGCACCGCCGGTGCGGCCTGTGCCAGCAGGTCCGGGCGCCCCCCCAGCCCCAGCGCGAACAGCACCACGATCAGCAGCGCGAACAGCGCCGGCTGCAGTGCGTCGCTGCGACGGCGCCACAGCAATTGCAGATCGCGACGCAGCAGCGCGCGGGCCGCTTGCAGCAAGGACGGCTGCGATGACGGCGTCATGCCGCGGCCTCCAGGGTGAGCATGCGGGTGCGCACCGGCGGTGCCGCGTAGGCGCCGTGGGTGGTGACCAGTGCCGCGCCACCGCCGCGCAGGTGCGCGGAAATCATCCGGTTGACCAGGGTGATGCCGTCCAGGTCCAGGTTGGCGTAGGGCTCGTCCAGCAGCCACAACGGAGCCGGCGAAAGCCACAGCCGCGCCAGCGCCAGGCGCTTGCGCTGGCCGGCAGACAGTTGCCGCACCAGCGCATCCTCGTAACCGGCCAGGCCCACGATGGCCAGCGCATTGCCGGGCATCTGCTTGGCCCGGCGGCCATGCAGGCCGCACAGGAAATGCAGGTTCTCCAGCGTGCTGAGGTCGGCCTTCAGGCCGGGCAGGTGGCCCAGGTAGGCCATGAAGCGGCTGCGGTCGCCGCGCCGCGCGGTCTTGCCGTCGATCTGGATCTGCCCACGCTCCACCTGCAGCAGCCCGGCCAGCACCCGCAGCAGCGTGGTCTTGCCGGCGCCGTTGTCGCCCTGCACCAGCAGGGCTTCGCCGGCATCCACGTGGAAATCCAGCGGGCCGAACACCGGCTCTTCGTTGCGGCTGAAGGCCAGCGCGCGCGCCGCCAGCAGCGGGGGCGCAGTGTGCAGCGGTTCGATCATCGGCGCAGCGGACTCCCGTCGCAGGACGGCATGGGGTGGGCGAGCGGGTGTCGGGCCATCGCCAACAGGCAACCGGCGCAACACGCTGTGAAGCAGGGCGCGCATTGTAACGACGATGGCCGCCGCCGGGGCGCATGCGCGCGGCGTGATGTGTCCGGGAACGCTGTTTTGCATGGCGCCTGGCGCACCGGCCGGGTCGCTTTGCGTACACTCGCGGTCCCCCGATTGCTGACCGGACTGGCGCGATGCCCCTCACGACCAAGCTGCCCAAGGTGGGCACCACCATCTTCACCGTCATGTCGCAGCTGGCGGCCGAGCACGGCGCGGTCAACCTGGGCCAGGGCTTTCCCGATTTCGCGGTGCCGCGGCGGCTGGTCGACGAACTGACCAAGGCCATGGCGGCCGGCCACAACCAGTACCCACCGATGACCGGCGTGGCCGCGCTGCGCCAGGCCATCGCCGGCAAGGCGCAGTGTTGCTACGGCGCGCAGGTCGATGCCGACAGCGAGATCACCGTCACCAGCGGCGCCACCGAGGCGATCTTCAACGCCATCCACGCAGTGGTGCGCGCAGGCGAGGAGGTCATCGTGCTGGACCCGGCCTACGACTGTTACGAGCCGGCAATCGATCTGGCCGGCGCGCGCGCGGTGCACGTGGCGCTGCACCCGCGGACCTTCGCCGTGGACTGGGACGCGCTGCGCGCGGCGATCACGCCGAAGACGCGCCTGCTGATGATCAACTCGCCGCATAACCCGTCCGGCGCGATGCTCTCGGCCGCCGACCTGCAGACGCTGACCGAACTGCTGCGTGGCACCGACATCTTCCTGCTCTCCGACGAGGTCTACGAACACATCGTGTTCGACGGCCGCCGCCACGAGTCGGTGCTGCGCTGGCCGGAGTTGCGCGACCGCGCGTTCGTGATCTCCAGTTTCGGCAAGACCTACCATTGCACCGGCTGGAAGATCGGCTATGCGATCGCCCCGCCGGCGCTCACCGCCGAATTCCGCAAGGTGCACCAGTACAACACCTTCACCAGCTTTGGCCCGGCCCAGCACGCCTTCGCCGCGATGATCCGCGACGAGCCCGAGCACGACGAGCAGCTGGGCGCGTTCTACCAGGCCAAGCGCGACCGCTTCCGCGAGCAGCTGCTGACCACCCGCCTGAAGCCGCTGCCGGTGCCCGGCGGCTATTTCCAGCTGGTGGATTACTCGGCGATCAGCGATCTGCCCGATACCGAATTCGTGAAGTGGCTGACGATCGAGAAGGGCGTGGCCGCGATTCCGTTGTCGCCGTTCTATGAGAATGCCCCGGCTGGTCAGCGTTTGGCGCGGCTGTGCTTCGCCAAGATCGATGCGACATTGGATGCGGCGATCGAGCGTTTGCAGCGGCTCTGACGAGCCGGGATGGTGGAGTCGGGAGTGGGGATTCGTAACGGCGGTTGGTCGTTTGTTGATGAGTTCGCGAAATGCCCGACGACAGAAAGCTGCCCGAGACCCGCCATTCGAATCCCCACTCCCGAATCCCGAATCCCGAGCCTTCAATGACCGACCTTCGCATCTCCCTGATCCAAGGCGATACCCGCTGGCATGACCCGGCTGGCAATCGCGACTATTACGCTGGATTGCTGGAGCCGCTGGCCGGGCAGAGCGATCTGGTGATCCTGCCGGAGACCTTCACCAGCGGGTTTTCCAACGATGCCATCGACAAGGCCGAAGGCATGGACGGGCCGACCGTGGACTGGATGCGCGCGCAGGCGGCGCGGTTGGGGGCGGCGGTGACCGGTAGCGTGCAGTTGCGCACCGAAGACGGCGTGTTCAATCGTCTGTTGTGGGCCACGCCGGACGGGGCGCTGCAGTACTACGACAAGCGCCACCTGTTCCGCTTCGGCAAGGAGCATCTGCGTTACGCGGCCGGCCGCGAGCGCCTCTGCATCGACTGGAAGGGCTGGCGGATCAATCCGCAGGTTTGCTACGACCTGCGTTTTCCGGTGTTCTGCCGCAACCGCTTCGATGTGGAGCGCCCGGGCCAGCTGGATTTCGACCTGCAGCTGTTCGTGGCCAACTGGCCGTCGGCACGCGCCTACGCCTGGAAGACGCTGTTGCGCGCGCGCGCGATCGAAAACCTGTGCTTCGTCGCCGCCGTCAACCGCATCGGCGTGGACGGCAATCAGTTGCACTACGCCGGCGACAGCGCGGTGATCGATTTCCTCGGCCAGCCGCAGGTAGAAATCCGCGAACGCGAACAGGTGGTCACCACCACCATCAGCGCCGCCGCCCTGGCCGACCACCGCGCCCGTTTCCCGGCGATGCTGGATGCCGATAAATTCGGGATTCGGGATTCGTGATTCGGGATTGGTGCAAGCCGCTGCCGCTCAGGTGTCAGCGCGCCCGCTGTTACCAATCCCCAATGCCGAATCCCCAATCCCGGCTACTCACCAATGCCCGGCTACTCACCCACCTTGATCTCATAGATCTTCGGCCACCGCTTGCCGGTGACGAACAGGCGGTCGTGCTCGGCGTCGTAGGCGATGCCGTTGAGCACGTCATTGGCCGGGTCGGTCAGGGTGTCCGCCGCCGGTACCAGCGCCTTGAGGTCGATCCAGGCGATGACCTTGCCGCTGGCCGGGTCGATGCGCGCGATGCGGGTGGTCAGCCAGACGTTGGCCAGCAGCTGGCCCTTGACCCATTCCAGCTCGTTGAGATTGTCCAGCGGCCGGCCGCGTGCGGTGACGGTGATGCTGCCGGTCTGCGTCAGGCTCTGCGGATCGAGCTTGCGGATGCGCGCGCTGCCGTCGCTCATGTAGATGGTGTGCGCATCGCTGGTCAGGGCCCACCCCTCGCCGGGATAGCTGAACTGTGCGCGTGGCGCCAGCGTAGCCAGGTCGTAGATGAAGCCGCGCTGGTTGCGCCAGGTCAGCTGGATCAGCCGGTCTTCCCAGGCCACGATGCCTTCGCCGTAGTAGGGAAGCGGCGTCTGCGCCTGCTGCACCACCCGGCCGGTCTCCAGCTCGACCTTGCGCACCCGCGACTGGCCCAGCTCGCCGGTGCTTTCGTAGAGATAGCCATCGCGATAGAACAGGCCTTCGGTGAACGCGCTGGTGTCGTGCGGATAACTGCGCACCACGGTATAGGCCTGGGTTGGAATGGCTTGGGCGCAATGCGCAGGCGGCGACACCAGGGCGGCGACAAACAGCAGGAGGGCAGGGCGTGACATGCCGACATGATCCCATGCCGTGGCCACGATTTGCAGCAGCCCCGACGCCGCGCGCCGCCAGCTAATGCTGGGCTGAACAGCATCAGCGCAGGGCGGTGGGCGTTGTCGCGGCTGCCACATCGGCGCTGCTAGTCTCGCGCCACTTCCACCACCGGCACCGCACACATGATCAGGTCACTGTCTCTTCTCGCGCTGCTCGGCGCCGCAACGCTGGCTCCGCAGGCGCAGGCCGCCGGCAATATCGACTGCCAGCTCTCGTTCAACCTGTCCGGCTGGTCGGTGTTCTACAAGACCGCCAGCGGCACTGGCACCATCAAGTGCGACAACGGCGCGGTGATTCCGGTCAAGATCTCCAGCAAGGGCGGCGGCCTGACGGTGGGCAAGTCGAAGATCACCGGTGGCCGCGGCTCCTTCTCCGGTGCGTACAGCCTGGACGATCTGTTCGGCACTTACGCAGCGGTTGAAGCGCATGCGGGCGTGGTGAAGTCCAGTACCGCCCAGGTAGTCACCAAGGGCGACATCTCCCTGGCCCTGGCCGGTACCGGCGAGGGCGTGGACCTGGGCGTCAACGTCGGCAACTTCGTGATCGAGCGCCGCAAGTAAGCCGTTCAATCAAGACCGCGCGCGCCTGCGGGCGCGTGTTGCGATGACCGGGTACCTGCCGATTGCCCGATGCCACGATCGTCGAGCCGAATGTGCAGGCAATCTTGCTGCAGTCCTGGCTCGTGGCGCTCGACCTGCTGTCACGCCGCCGGCAGGCGCATATGAAAACGGCCCTTCGCAGGGCCGCTTTTTATTGCAGGTGTCCGCCGCCAGGACTTAGCGACCGCGATTGCCGCCACCGGGCGGGCGACGGTTGCCACCGCCCGGCGGACGGCCGCCCGGACCGCGCGGAGCGCCGCCGGGACCACCGGGACCACGCGCGCCACCACCCGGGCCGCCGGGGCCACGATTGGCCGATGCCGGGCCGCGATTGCCGCCCGGACCCGGACGGCCGCCGCTGGGGCGACCGGCAGGACGCGCTGCGCCATACGGGCTGAAGCCCGGGTTGGCGTGGTCGGACGGGAAGATCGGCGCGTTACCCGGATGACCGTAGGGATGCTTGCGCTGCCCCTGGCCTTGCGCCTGGCCCTGACCACCGGCACCGCCGCGTCCCTGACCCTGGCCGCCGCCGGCACCCGGACGTGCACTGCCCGGACCCTTCTTCGCGTACGGGCGCGCCTGGCCGGTGCTGTTGCCACCGGGGCCGGCATTGCGATGGCCACTCGGGCCGGTGCTGACGCCATCGGGCACATACCAGCTGCGGAACGCGGCCGGGTTGCCGTCCGGCAACGAGCGATCACCCTTGGCCGGGCCACGCTGCTTGAACGGGCGCTGCTGCGACTGCCGGGCTGCGGCTTCGCCGCTGACGGTCAGGCCGCCCTTGAAACCGCCGGGCTTGCCGCGGCCACCACGGCCGCCGCGGTCTTCGCGCAGGTTGTCGAAACGGCGCAGCTCGCGGCCTTCATCGGCGCCGGAGGTCTGGCCGTTGACGTAGGCATTGCTGCGGCCATCGCGCGAGACGTGCACGGTGGACTTGGCGGCGCGGCGCTGGCCGATCACCGGCTGCAGCGTCAGCGCCGACGGCGCGCCTTCTTCCAGCTTGAGTTCGGCACGCAGGCTGTCGACCTTGTCCTGCGCCACTTCGATGGACTGCCCACGCAGCAGTTCGCGCGGCAGCGAGATCTTGCCGTAGCGGCTGCGCTTGAGGCGACTGACCTGGCAGCCCTGCGACTCCCACAGGCGACGCACTTCGCGGTTGCGACCTTCCTTGACCACCACGCGGAACCAGTCGTGCGAGTCGGTGCCGCCGATGCGTTCGATCTCGTCGAACTTGGCGCCGCCGTCTTCCAGCAACACGCCGCGCGACAGGCGCTCGATGATGGCGTCGGAGACCTTTTCTTCGCCTTCCGGGGCGCGCACGCGCACCACGTATTCGCGCTCGACCTCGTAGGAGGGATGCATCATCGCGTTGGCCAGTTCACCGTCGGTGGTGAGCAGCAGCAGGCCGGTGGTGTTGATGTCCAGGCGGCCGATGGCGATCCAGCGCGAGCCCTTCAGTGCCGGCAGCGACTCGAATACGGTCGGGCGGCCTTCGGGATCTTCGCGCGTTGTCACTTCGCCTTCGGGCTTGTTGTAGATCAGCACGCGCGACGGCTCGGTCAGCGCGCTGGCCACGAAACTGCGGCCATCCAGCTCGATCTTGTCGCCGCTGCGCACCGACATGCCGGTCTGCGCGAGGGCGCCATTGACCTTGATCAGGCCATCGGCGATGCGCTGTTCCAGCGCGCGGCGCGAGCCCAGGCCGGCCTGGGCCAGCACCTTGTGCAGGCGCTCTTCCAGCTTGGGCGCTTCGGGCGCGCTGTCGCGCTTGAGGGAAAGCTTGTTCAACGACAGCTTGCGGGGGGTGTCACTCATGTGTCTGGCTCCGGCCGACGCGCTCTGGGTCGGCCTCTGGGTCGGAATCGGCTTCGTCAACAGCCACGGTCGTCGTCGCGACGGCGTTGTCTTCGTCTTCGTTCACTGCATCCGCGCGCGTGCCCGGCGCGGTGTCGGGGTCGCCCTCGCGGGCGGCATCGGGGTGGTGCGTATTCGGGTCCTGCGCCGAGGCGGGCTCGGGGTGCTGCGGTGTGCCTGGGTGCTGCTCGTCGGCATCGCGGCTGCCGGCGTCGTGCCGGTGCTGCTCCTGCTCGATCTCCGACGCCTCATCAGCTGCGCTGCTGGGCTGCGCAGCAGCATCCTCGATGTCGTCGTCTGACTCATTGCCGTTATCGGCGGGGGCGGCGTTCTCTTCATCAGCCGGAGCGGTGCCGTTGTCGCTGGACTCAGCCGGTGTGGTGCCGGCATCTGCCGTTGAGGGTGTGTCGCCCACATCGGCATCTGCATCCGTGTCACCGGCGCCGGCGTCGGCTGCATCAGCATCCGCCGCATCCTGCTCGGCCCGCATCGATGCCGAGGCCGGGACTGCGCCGTCCAGCTGGCCATCGCGGTCCAGCGGCAGCTGCGGTTCGAGCTCGGCAATGTCCTTCAACTCGGACAATGGCGGCAGCTCGTCCAGCCGCTTGAGCCCGAAGTAATCCAGAAAGCTCTTGGTGGTGCCGAACAGCGCCGGCTTGCCGGGCACGTCGCGGTGGCCGACCACGCGGATCCATTCGCGCTCTTCCAGCGCCTGGATGATATTGCTGCTGACCGCCACGCCGCGCACCTGCTCGATCTCGCCGCGGGTGATCGGTTGGCGGTAGGCGATCAGCGCCAGGGTTTCCAGCGTGGCGCGGGTGTACTTGGTGCGGCGTTCGGTCCACAGCCGGGCCACCCAGCCGTGCACCTCGGCCTTGACCTGGAAGCGGAAGCCCGAGGCCACTTCGACCAGTTCCACGCCGCGCTCGGCGCAGGCCTCGCGCAGCAATTCCAGTGCGCGCTCGACGCTGTCGGGCGGTGCCGGCTCTTCCTCTGGAAACAGCCCCTGCAGCTGTGCCAGCGTCAGCGGCTGGCTGCTCGCCAACAGGGCGGCTTCGATGATGCGGGTGATCAGCGCTTGATCCATTCGGTGATCGGCTTCAGATAGGTTCGTTGGCGGCATCGCTGTCATCGAATTCGCTGGAGAATTGCAGCGGCGCATTGGTATTTCCCAACGCCAGCGACTTCACGTAGATCGGCGCCAGCGGCGCTTCCTGCACGATGTCCAGCAACTGCTCTTTGGCCAATTCGAGCAGCGCCAGGAAGGTGACCAGCACGCCGAGCTTGCCTTCTTCGGCCGTGAACAGCGATTCGAAACGGTAGAACTTGCCATCGTCCAGGCGGCTGAGCACATCGCCCATGCGCTGGCGCACGCTCAGCGCCTCGCGCTTGATCGCGTGCCCGGTGAACAGCTCGGCGCGTTTGAGCACGTCGTACAGCGCCATCAGCATTTCTTTCAGTTCCACCGGCGGCGGCAGCTTGACCGCGGCGCGCTCGGGCAGATGCGCCTGCACCGGGGCGTTGTCGCGGCCCATGCGAGGTAGCGTGTCCAGGTCCTCGGCAGCCTGCTTGAAGCGCTCGTATTCCTGCAGGCGGCGCACCAGTCCGGCGCGCGGGTCTTCTTCTTCGCCATCCTGGCTGGGCGGGCGCGGCAACAGCATGCGCGACTTGATCTCGGCCAGGATCGCGGCCATCACCAGGTATTCCGCCGCCAGTTCGAAGCGCAGCTCCTGCATCACATTGATGTAATCCACGTACTGCCGGGTGATCTCGGCGACGGGGATGTCCAGGATGTCCAGATTCTGCCGGCGGATCAGGTACAGCAGCAGGTCCAGCGGACCTTCGAAGGCATCCAGGATGACTTCCAGCGCGTCCGGCGGGATATACAGATCCTGCGGGATCTGCAACACCGGTTGCCCATGCACCACCGCCAGCGGCATTTCCTGCTGCTGTGGCGGCGCGCTCGTGGCTGGCGGATTCGCGTCGTGCGCGAGTTCGGAATTCATCAGGTCGACATCGGGTCTTACGGTCGCCGGCTGCGATCTGAGCCGCGCCTGCAGGGCTTTGCCTTGAGTTATTGCGATCAAAGTCGTGCCTGGGCCGGCACGTTCCCACAAATCCACATACAACGTGCGCCGCGTGGCATGCGGCGACGGAACAGCGAGGAGGTCGTCTACGCGAGCCGGCGGTGGGCAGCGAATCGGTCGTCGAGAACAGCGTTGAGCCTGTGCCGACGGGCCGCTGCGTCCGGTTGCGTGTGCAGTGGCGCCAAGGGTAATGCGTGCGCGGGGGCGGTGTCCAGCGCCGGGCCGGCTAGAATCCCCTGGGTGATCTTCAAGTTCTGGGTGAGGTGGCGTGTGTGGTTCGTAATCGAAGGGTATGACGGCGCCGACGCACTGGCGGCCCGGCAGCAGGCCCGACCGGCGCATCTGGCGCGTTTGCAGGCGTTGGCGGCGGCAGGGCGCCTGCTGGTGGCCGGGCCATGTCCGGCGATCGATGCCGAGGATCCAGGCCCGGCCGGTTTCAGCGGCAGCGTGGTCATCGCCGAATTCGACGCGCTGGACGACGCCCGCGCCTGGGCCGATGCCGATCCGTATGTCGAGGCAGGCGTCTACGCCCGCACCGAGGTGCGTCCGTTCCGCCGGGTGCTGCCATGAGCCGGGCAGAGCGGATCCGCACCGCGCTGCAGGCGGCGCTGGCGCCAACCGAGCTGGAAGTGGTGGACGACAGCCATCGCCACGCCGGGCATGTGGGCGCGCGCGACGGGCGTGGGCATTTCAATGTGCGCGTGGTCAGCGCCGCCTTCGTCGGCAAGCCGCCGCTGGCGCGGCACCGCGCGGTCTATGCCGCGGTGGGCGAGATGATGCAGACCGATATCCATGCCTTGTCGATCGAGGCCTTCGCGCCGGGTGAGGCGGGGTAACCAGGGCAGCCGTCGTAGGAGCGCACCTGGGCGCGACGAAGCTTTACCGGTAACGCCCCATCGCGCCCAGGTGCGCTCCTACGGGGTCGACTGTCCCCTGACATGGCGGAACAAACTGCCCCAAGCGTGATCCGCGTTCTGCTTCGGTTGTGGGCCCATGGGTACTGTTTTGTTGCGTCGCAGCACATTAATTCACGCATTCATCACTTGCAGCTAGTTGATCTGTAAGTGTTTTCACGCATGTGAAGATGGGGGTTTACGCCCCTGTATGAAAACGCTTACAGTCCGCGCCAGTTTTGGGAAGTCGGTTACGGAGGGCGACACGCATGGCCAAAGGTGCGGTCACCATCAAAGATGTCGCTCGCGAAGCACAGGTCTCCGTGGCCACGGTGTCGCGCGCGCTCAACGGGCATGACAACGTCGCCGGGGCTGTGCGTCGGCAGGTCATGGCGGTGGCCGAACGTCTGCGCTACAGCCCGCATGCTGCCGCCCGCAGTCTGAGCAGCCGGCGGTCGCAGACGCTGGGCGTGGTGCTGCCCGATCTGTATGGCGAATTCTTTTCCGAGCTGATCCGCGGTATCGATGGCGCGGCACGCGCTGCCGGGCAGCACCTGCTGGTGTCCAGCTATCACGGCGATCCGGAAGCCCAGGGCCGGGCACTGCGCTCGATGCGGGGGCGCGTGGATGGCCTGCTGGTCCTATCACCGTACGCCGAGCAGCCGGGCTTCCTCACCGACAACCTGCCGCAGTCGCTGCCGACGGTGCTGATCAATGCGCACCTGCCCGGTGCGGGCTATCCGGTGCTGAGCACCGACGACCATGCCGGCGCCATGACCATGACCGAGCATCTGCTGCGCGCAGGTCACCGGCGGATCGCCTTCATCGGCGGGCCGGCGCTCAATGTCGATGCGCGTGAGCGCCTGCGCGGCTTCCGCGATGCGATTGCCGGATTCGGCGAGCAGGCGCAGGGAATCGAGTATGCCGGCGAGTTCGACGAAGCGTCCGGCCACCGCGCCGGGCTGGCAATGCTGGCTGCGGGCGCATTGCCCGATGCGGTCTTCGCGGCCAACGACATGACCGCGCTCGGCTGCCGTTACGCCTTTGCCCAGGCCGGCGTGTCGGTGCCCGGCGATGTCGCCCTGGCCGGTTTCGACGACATCCCGCTGGCCCGCTTCGTCCATCCGCCGCTGACCACCATGCGGGTCAGCATCGCGCGGCTCGGCGAGCAGGCGATGACCCGGCTGATGCGGCTGGTCGAAGCGCCGGGCGCCGACGACGGCATGCGCCAGCTGCTCACGCCCGAGCTGGTGATCCGCGCGTCCTGCGGTGCCGGCACGCCGGGCACCTGACCTTTTCGCGGACGTTCTGTCCGCTCCCGCTGCTCCCCCGCAGCGGTCGTTCCTGCACTACCGCACGACCACAACAACAATCTGTACCGATCCCTGGAGGGACCATGCACCATCACCACCCCCATTCCGCGCACCCCGCGCGCAAGCTGCTCAGCTGTGCCCTGGCCAGCTGCCTGCTGCTGGGCGCCGCGCCTGCGTTCGCACAAAGCACCGGCGCCACCATTCGCGGCCAGGTCACGGTCGACGCGGCACCGGCCGCACAGGCGCAGGTCACCGCGACCAATCTGGCCACCGGCCTGACCCGTACCGTGCAGGTGAGCAACGGCGGCTATTCGCTCGGCGGCCTGCCGCCGGGTTCGTACCGGATC
This sequence comes from Xanthomonas cassavae CFBP 4642, assembly GCF_000454545.1. Taxonomy (NCBI): domain Bacteria; kingdom Pseudomonadati; phylum Pseudomonadota; class Gammaproteobacteria; order Lysobacterales; family Lysobacteraceae; genus Xanthomonas; species Xanthomonas cassavae. The sequence continues at coordinate 2,804,613 of NZ_CM002139.1, read as the reverse complement.
GATGTCGCCGCCAACGGCCAGACCAGCTCGCAGAACGTCACCGTGCAGGTCGGCCAGACGGCAACCCTGAATCTGGGCGTCGGCGGCGAGCCGGCCACGGCCGAGGGTGGTAACGCCACCACGCTGGATGCGGTGCAGGTCAAGGCGCCGCCGGTGCTGGTGGAAACCCGTACCTCCGAAAACGCCACATATATTTCCAACGTGCAGATCCAGAACCTGCCGCGTGCCACGCGCAACTTCCTGGAACTGGCCGACACCGTGCCGAACGTGCAGTTCACCCGCGAGGCCAACGGCACCACCAAGGTGCGCTCGGGCGCCACCTCGGCCGAAGGCACCAACGTCTACATCGATGGCGTGAGCCAGAAGAACTACGTGCTGACCGGCGGCGTCAGCGGCCAGGATTCCAGCCGCGGCAACCCGTTCCCGCAGTCGGCGATCGGCGAGTACAGGGTCATCACCTCCAACTACAAGGCCGAGTTCGACCAGGTCAGCGGCGCAGCCATCGTGGCCTCGTCCAAGTCCGGCACCAACGATTTCCACGGCAGCTTCTTCTGGGATACCAGCAACGACGGCTGGCGCGAAGAGAGCCCGCTGGAGAAGAAGGCCGGCGTGCGCGACGACTTCGAGGAGACCCAGTACGGCGCCACCTTCAGCGGCCCCATCCTCAAGGACAAGGCGCACTTCTTCATCGCCTACGAGGCCAAGGAATACACCACGCCGAACGTGGTGATTCCCGGCTCGATCTATTCCGACCGCGTCGACCAGTTGCCGGCGCAGCTGCAGCCGTTGGTGGTGACCTCCAGCACGCCATTCAAGGAAGACCTGTACTTCGGCAAGATCGACTGGACCATCGGCGACAACAACCTGTTCGAGCTGACCGGCAAGTACCGCAAGGAAGACGAGCTCAACGATGTCGGCCAGACCTCGACCTATGAGCACGGCAGCATCAACGGGCAGGAAGAAAAGCGCGCCAACCTGCGCTGGCAGTACAGCGGCGCCAACTTCCTCAACGAAGCCAACCTGAGCTACGAAAGCGCGTTCTGGAACCAGGCGCCGATCAACAACGGCAACGGCTACATCCTCAGCTACACCCCGGTGCGCGGCAACGAGACCGATATCCTGGCCGCCGGTGCCGGCAGCAGCTTCCAGCGCAAGGGCCAGAAAGGCTGGACCTTCCAGGACGATTTGACCTTGAACAGCCTGGAATGGCATGGCGCGCACACCGTCAAGATGGGCGTGAAGTTCAAGAGCATCGATCTGGACTTGACCCAGTTCAACCCGGCCAACCCGCAGTACTACTACAACATCCTCACCGACGTGCAAACGCCGTACCGGGTGCGCTTCGGTGCGCCGCTGGTGGAAGGTGGCGGCTCGGTGGTGTCCAAGAACAAGCAGTACGGCATCTATCTGCAGGACGACTGGGAGGTCAACGAGCACTGGACCCTGAATCTGGGCGTGCGCTACGACTACGAAGAAACCCCAGCGTTCCTGGATTTCGTGACCCCTTCGGACGTTGCCAGCGCGTTGCAGAACTGGCCGAACCTGCGCAACGCCAACTACGACATCAACGACTTCATCAGCACCGGCAACAACCGCAAGGCGTTCAAGAATGCCTGGCAGCCGCGTCTGGGCGCCTCCTACGACCTGTTCGGCGACCAGGCCCACGTGATCTACGGCGGTGCCGGCCGTGCGTACGACCGCAACATCTTCGATTACCTGGCCCTGGAGCAGCTCAACAACTCCTTCAATTCCTATAGCTACTACTTCACCAGCGCCAACAACCCCGCCTGCCTGGGCGACCCGTGCACGGCATGGAATCCGGCCTATAACAGCCAGGAAGGGCTGAACACGCTGACCGCCGACAGCACCGGCGGTGGTGGGCGCGAGGTCTACCTGATCGACAACAACCTCAAGACCCCGTATTCGGACCAATTCAGCATCGGCATGCGCAACATGGTGCCGCTGTGGGGCCAGGACTGGTTCACCGACGTGACCCTGAGCCGCATCGAAAGCCACGACGGCTTCGCCTTCGTGCGCGGCAACCGCCTGCCGGACGGCGCGTTCTTCCAGCCGGGCACGACCTCGGGCGTGCCGACCGACGGGCCGGATGGCTACAGCGCCATCGTGCTGGGCACCAATGGCGTGGAAACCCGCAACAACCAGCTCGCGCTGCAGGTCGAAAAGCCCTTCGACGAAGAATCCGGCTGGGGCCTGACGGTGGCCTACACCTACTCCGATGCCAAGGAAAACCGCCAGTTCGGCGAGCATTACGCGCTGGACCGCGAACGCATCCAGGACTACGGCTGGCGTGAGGCCGGCGGCATTCCGAAGAATCGCCTGGTGGTCACCGGCATCTACGAGCTGCCGTACCAGATCAAGCTGTCCGGCAAGCTGTCGCTGGCCAGCCAGACCGCGCGCTACGGCCAGAACTGCCTTGCCGGCAACGACCAGTGCGACATCATCCAGTTCAAGCCGGATGGCACGCTGGGCTACAAGGAATTCAGCATTGCCGCCAATAAAGAATGGGATACCGGCGCAGGTGTCACATTCAATGTGCGTGCGGATATCCTCAACGTGTTCAACTGGGTCAATTACGCCGCCTTCAACGGCGATACCGGAACATTGCAGGACTTGAACACGGCTTACGGCACGCCGACCGGTGTGCTGGCATCGCCGATGCGTACCTTCCGTCTGGCCTTTGGCCTGAACTGGTGAGGTGGTCGACTGCCCTGGCTGCAAGGCCAGGGCGGTCGAACTCGGCGCCTGGATAGGGTAGGTTTGCGTGCGAGATGTAATCGATTACACAAGTGGGGGCGGATGAATAGGGGCAACACATCGCGTTGGTTGACGATTCCACTCTTGCTGGGTGCGCTGGTACTGGCCTCCTGCAAACAGGCCGAAGAACCCAAGGTGGCCGAAAGGAAGGCGCCAGTGAAAGTGATCCTAATCGAGGCGCAGTTGCCGCCCAAACCGGTCAAGCCGCCGCTGCCGCCACTGTTTTCGGATATCGAACGCCGCACCTTCCAGTTCTTCTGGGACACCACAAACGAGGTCAACGGACTGTCGCCGGACCGGTTTCCGTCACGCCCGTTCGCCAGCATCGCCTCGGTGGGGTTTGCGCTGACCGCGTATCCGATCGGCATCGAAAACGGCTGGGTCAGTCGCAATCAGGCGATCGACCGCACCCTGACCACACTCAAATTCTTCCGCGACGCGCCGATGGGGCCGCAGCGGACCGGTAGGGCCGGCTACAAGGGCTTTTACTATCACTTTCTGGACATGCAGCAGGGCAATCGCTACGACAGCTGGGTCGAGCTGTCGAGCGTGGACACCGCGCTGCTGATGATGGGCGTGTTGTTCACCCAGTCGTACTACGACGGCGAGGACCCGCGCGAGAAAGAAATCCGCCAGATCGCCGACGCGCTGTACAAGCGCGTGGACTGGCGCTGGCTGCAACAGCGTGCGCCGCTGATCTCGATGGGCTGGTTCCCGGAGAGCGGCTTCATCGACCACGACTGGATGGGCTACAACGAGGCGATGATGCTGTACATCCTCGCGCTGGGCTCGCCCACCCATGGCGTGGACCCGGAGGCGTGGACCAGCTGGACGCGCACCTATAACAACGATTGGGGCGTGTACCAGGGCCAGGAATACCTGTCCTTCGGCCCGCTGTTCGGCCACCAGTACAGCCATGTCTGGATCGACTTCCGCGATATCCAGGACCAGTACATGCGCGAACGCGGCATCGACTACTTCCTCAACAGCCGCCGCGCCACCCTGGCCCAGCGCGACTACGCCATCGACAACCCGATGAAATGGAAGGACTACGGCGAGAACGTGTGGGGCCTGACCGCCGGCGACGGTCCGCAGAACACCAGCCAGCAATACCGTGGCGAGCAGCGCCAGTTCCGCCACTACTCCTCGCGCGGCGCCGGCCTGCGCGAGAACTTCGACGACGGCACCATCGCACCCACCGCGGCGATCTCCTCGATCGTGTTCGCCCCGGAAGTGGTGATCCCGGCCACCGAAGAAATGCACAAGCGCTATGGCGACTATCTGTATTCCAGCTATGGCTTCCTGGATTCGTTCAACCCCAGCTTCAATTACGACATCCCGCTCAAGACCGGGCGCATGGTGCCGAACCGCGGCTGGGTGGCCGGCGACTACATCGGCATCGACCAGGGTCCGATCCTGACCATGATCGCCAATTACCAGACCGAATTTGTCTGGAACGTGATGAAGAAGAACCCCTATATCCGCGCCGGTCTGGAACGCGCCGGTTTCACCGGCGGCTGGCTCACCCCCGAAGGCGAGCCGCAGCCGCTGCCGCAGAAGGACGAACAGAAGGCGGCCGCGCGCGCGCTGGGCATGGCCGAATCGCGTGCCGCCGCCGCCCAGGCGCAGCAAGACCCCTCGCAACGCCAAAAACCCGAGTAATCCGTGCGCCTTTTGAAACTGTTGATGTTGGCCGCCACCCTGTGTGCAGGTGTGGCGGGATGTGATCGCTCCGATCCGGCCAAGACCACCGTGCGCTTCTGGGCGATGGGCAAGGAGGCCGAAGTGGTGGCCGAGCTGGTGGCCGACTTCGAGAAGCAGAATCCGGACATCCAGGTCGATGTGCAGAACATCCCAATGACCGCGGCACACGAAAAACTGCTCACCGCCTTCGCCGCCGATGGCTTGCCGGACGTGTGCCAGCTCGGCAACACCTGGCTGCCGGAATTCGCCCTGCTGGACACGCTGGAGCCGATGCAGTCATACGTGGCGCGCTCGACCATCGTCGACCCGGCCGATTATTTCCCCGGCGTGTGGGACACCAATGTGTTCGATGGCACCCTGTACGGGGTGCCGTGGTATGTGGACACGCGGCTGCTGTTCTACCGCAAGGATCTGTTGCGCGAGGCCGGCTACAGCGAAATGCCCAAGACCTGGGCCGAGATGGAACAGGTGATGGCCGCGATCAAGCGCAAGGTCGGCCCGGACCATTACGCCATCCTGATGCCGCTCAACGAGTTCGAGCAGCAGCTGTCGTTCGCGCTGCAGCAGGACGACCGCCTGCTGCGCGACCACGACAACTACGGCAACTTCCGCGGCGAAGGCTTCCGCAAGGCGCTGGGCTTCTACGACAACATGTATCAAAAGGGCTGGGCGCCGAAGGTCTCCGAGACCCAGGTGTCCAACGTCTGGTACGAATTCTTCAACGGCTACTACGCGTTCTATCTGTCGGGCCCCTGGAACGTGCGCGAGTTCAAGCTGCGCCAGCCGCCGGGCATGGAAGGCAAGTGGGGCACCGCGCCGTTGCCGGGCCCCAATGGCCTGGGCGCCGGCATTGCCGGCGGCTCCAGCCTGGTGATCTTCAAGTCGTCGCAGCAGAAGGACGCCAGCTGGAAGCTCATCGAATATCTCTCGCAGCCGCAGGTGCAGGCGCGTTTCCACGCCATCATCGGCGACCTGCCGCCGCGCCGCAGTACCTGGGCGTTGCCTTCGCTGGCCAACGACGAACTGGCGCATGCCTTCGGCGACCAGCTGGAGCGGGTCAAGGCTACGCCCAAGGTGCTGGAGTGGGAGCGCATCGTGCAGGAAATGCGTCTGGTGACCGAGCGCGTGGTGCGTGGCGGTCAATCGCACGAGGCGGCCGTGCAGGAACTGGATAAACGCGTGGACGAGATCCTGGCCAAGCGCCGCTGGATCTTCGAACAGGAGGGTGGGCATGTCGGTCCGGCCGGTGAGACGGCTACGCCGGCGGTAGCGCCGGCTGCTGCAGAAACCACCGCGCCAGCTGCCGCAGCGGGCCAGGGAGCCACACGATGATGAAGCGTAATTCCGTCGCCGGCTGGGTGTTCGCCGCACCGTCGATCCTGGTGCTGGGCATGTTCTTCGGCGTGCCGGTGCTCGCCGCGCTGGTGCTCAGCGTCACCGACTTCGACCTGTACGCGCTGGCCGACAGCAGCCATCTGCGCTTCGTCGGCCTGGGCAACTACATCGAGCTGCTGCAGACGCCGCTGTTCTGGAAGTCGTTGTGGAACACCACGTATTTCGTGCTGCTGGGCGTGCCGATGTCGATCGGCGTCTCGCTGGGCGCGGCATTGCTGCTCAACGCCAAGGCCTCGCGCTTCAAGGCGTTGTTCCGTACCGCCTTGTTCGCCCCGGTGGTGACCACGCTGGTGGCGGTGGCGGTGATCTGGCGTTATCTGTTCCACATCAAATATGGCCTGGTCAACTTCGGGCTGAGCCATCTCGGCATCGCTCCGATCGACTGGCTGGGCGATCCGCGCTGGGCCATGCCCACCATCATGCTGTTTGCGGTGTGGAAGAACTTCGGCTACAACATGGTGATCTTCCTGGCCGGCTTGCAGGCGATCCCGCAGGATCTGTACGAAGCCGCGCGCATCGACGGCGCGTCGCGCTGGAAGCAGTTCCTGCACATCACCTTGCCGATGCTCGGCCCGGTGCTGATGGTGGTCGGGGTGATCACCATCTCCGGCTATTTCCAGCTGTTCGCCGAGCCCTACGTGATGACCCGCGGCGACCCACTGCAGAGCACCGTCAGCGTGCTGTATTTCATGTTCGAGGAAGGCTTCAAGTGGTGGAACCTCGGCCGCGCGTCGGCGGTGGCGTTCCTGTTGTTCCTGATCATCCTGGCGGTGACCAGCGTGATGCTGCGCTTTGGCCGCAAGAAGGACCTGATATGAGTCGAGATGTCGGCGAGTCGCGCTGGAATGCCGTGCTGATCAACGGCGGCTTGCTGGTGCTGGCCCTGATCAGCCTGGCGCCGCTGCTGTGGATGCTGTCGGTCTCCTTCATGCCCACCGGCGAGGCCAGCCGCTTTCCGCCGCCGATGCTGCCGTCGGCGTTCACCCTGGCCAACTACCACGAGCTGTTCGCGCGCACCGGCATGGCGCGCAACTTCGCCAACAGCCTGCTGGTGTCCGGGCTGATCACGCTCGGCTCGCTGCTGATCAACACCATGGCCGGCTATGCCTTCGCCAAGCTGCAGTTCGTCGGCCGCGAGCGCATCTTCAAGATCCTGATGGCGGCGCTGGTGATCCCGGCGCAGGTGGCGATGCTGCCGCTGTTCCTGCTGATGAAGCAGCTGCATCTGGTCAACACCATCGGCGGGGTGGTGGTGCCGGCGTTGGCCACGGTGTTCGGCATCTTCCTGGTGCGCCAATACGCGCGCAGCATTCCCGATGAACTGATCGAGGCCGCACGCATCGACGGCGCCAGCGAGATGCGGATCTTCTTCCAGATCGTGCTGCCGATGCTCAAGCCGGTGCTGGTCACCCTGACCATCTTCACCTTCATGGGCTCGTGGAACGACTTCATGTGGCCGCTGATCGTGCTGACCGACCAGGAGCAATACACCTTGCCGGTGGCGCTGGCGGCGCTGTCGCGCGAGCACATCATGGACGTGGAACTGATGATGGCCGGTGCGGTGGTGACGGTGATTCCGGTGCTGCTATTGTTCCTGGCGCTGCAGCGTTACTACATCCAAGGTCTTCTGCTGGGGAGTGTGAAGGGGTGAATCCAGTGTTCCTGCGACTGTTTGCCATGACCGCCATTGCCGCCGCGGGCGCGGCACAGGCGCAGGAGCGCGTGCTCGATGGCTTCAACGACATCGGCGCCTGGCGCCTGGTGGTGTCCAATCAGGTCAGCGGTTCGCTGCGCCCGGTGGCCACCACCTCCGGCGGCCATGCGCTGTGCCTGGATTACAACTTCAACGGCGTGTCCGGCTATGTCGGCATCCGCCGTAACCTGCCCATCGAGTACCCGGACAATTACCGGCTTGGCTTCGCGCTGCGCGGCGACTCGCCGTCCAACGATCTGCAGGTCAAGCTGATCGATGCCAGTGGCGATAACGTGTGGTGGGTCAACCGCCCCGGCTTTGCATTTCCGAAGAACTGGACCACCTTCAGCTACCGCAAGCGCAACATCGAAAAAGCCTGGGGTCCGGGCCAGGACAAGCAGCTGCGCAGCAGCGCAGATGTGGAATTCACCATCTACAACAAGGTCGGCGGCAAGGGCACGGTGTGCTTCGACCGCCTGACGCTGACGCCGTTGCCGCCGGAAGACACCTCGCCGCTCAAGGCCGAGGCCATCACCGACACCGCGCCGGCACTGGAACAGCGCCTGGCCGACGGCAAGCCGGACACGTTCTGGCTCAGCGGCGCGGTCAAGCAACAGACGGTCACGCTGGATCTGGGCAAGGTGCGCGAATTCGGCGGTGCCATCGTGCAGTGGGTGCCGGGCCTGCAGGCCTCGCACTATGTGGTGCGCTCTTCGGCCGATGGCCGCAGCTGGCGCGATCTGCGCACTGTCACTGCCGGCGCCGGCGGCACCGATTGGCTGGCGCTCCCCGATACCGAAGCGCGCTATCTGCGTTTCGATCTCAAGGACGGCCCCAACTGGCGCTACGGCATCAAGGAAGTGCAATTGCAGCCGCTGGCATTTGCCGCAACGCCCAATGACTTCATCAAGTCGCTGGCCGCGCAGCTACCGCGTGGCAGTTATCCGCGCGGCTTCTCCGGCGAGCAGCCGTACTGGACCATCCTGGGTCTGGATGGCGGCACCGAGCAGGGCCTGATCGGCGAAGACGGTGCGGTGGAAGTGGGCAAGGGCGGTTTCAGTATCGAACCGTTCGTGGTCACCGGTGGCAAGGTGCTGCACTGGTCCGACGTCAGCAGCGAGCAAAGCCTGCAGGACGACTACCTGCCGATTCCCAGCGTCGACTGGCACCACGACCTGATGAACCTGCGCGTCACCGCGTTCGTGCAGGGCACTCCGGAGCAGGCGCAACTGGTCGCACGTTATCAACTACATAACACCGGCAAGGACGCGCGCGAGTTCACCCTGGCCCTGGCGGTGCGTCCGTTCCAGGTCAATCCGCCGTCGCAGTTCCTCAATACCCTGGGCGGCGTCAGCCGGATCGAACAACTGGCGGTGGAGGGCGCGCAGGTCAGCGTCAACGGCAAGCCGCGGGTATTCGCCGCACAACGTCCGGATGCCGGCTTTGCCAGCGCCTTCGACAGCGGCATGGATGTCAGCCATCTCACCGCCGCCACGCCACCCGCCACGACCCAGGTCAAGGACGAAACCGGCCTTGCGTCGGGTGTGCTGCTGTATCGCTGGAAGCTGGAGCCGGGCCAACGGCGCGAGGTGGCGCTGGTGATCCCGCAGACCGGCACCGCGCAGTTGCCTGCCGGCTTCGATGCCGACACGGCGCAGCAGCAGGTCGCCCAGCAGTGGCGCAGCAAGCTCGATCGGGTGCGCATCAGCGTGCCGGCCGAAGGCAAGCCGGTGGTCGATACCTTGCGCACGGCACTGGCGCATATGCTGATCTCGCGCATTGGCCCGCGGCTGCAGCCGGGCACGCGCTCGTACTCGCGCAGCTGGATCCGCGACGGCGCCATGATCTCCGAAGGGCTGTTGCGGCTCGGCCGCGAAGATGTGGTGCGCGACTATGTCGACTGGTTCGCGCCGTACCAATTCGCCGATGGCATGGTGCCGTGCTGCGTGGACGACCGCGGCAGCGACCCGGTGCCCGAGAACGACAGCCACGGCGAGCTGATCTACAACATTGCCGAGTACTACCGTTACACCGGCGACAGGGCGTTCCTGGAGAAGATGTGGCCGCACGTCACCGGCGCGGTCGACTACATGGAAAAACTGCGTGCCAGCGAACGCACCGAAGACAACTTCATGCGTAACCCGGCCTTCTACGGAATGATGCCGGTGTCGATCAGCCACGAAGGCTATTCGGCCAAGCCGGTGCATTCGTACTGGGACAACTTCTGGGCGCTGCGCGGCTACAAGGATGCGGCGATGCTGGCCGGCGCGCTCGACAAGCCGGACGATGTTGCCCGCTTCGGCGCGGCACGCGATGAGTTCAGCGGCGACCTGATCGCCTCGCTGGGTGCGGCAGTACGCCAGCACAGCCTGGATTTCCTGCCTGGCTCGGCCGAGCTTGGCGATTTCGATGCCACCTCCACCACCATCGCGCTGACCCCGGGTGGCGAACAGCAGCGGCTGCCGCAGGACTTGTTGAGCAACACCTTCGAGCGCTACTGGAAGGAATTTTCCGATCGTCGCGACAGCAAGCGCGAATGGAAGGACTACACCCCCTACGAGTGGCGCAACGTCGCCGCGTTCGTGCGCCTGGGCTGGCGCGAGCGTGCCTGGGACGCCACCGCGTTCTTCTTCAAGGACCGTGCACCGCAGCCGTGGAACCAATGGGCCGAAGTGGTCTCGCGCACGCCGCGTAAACCGTTCTTCGTCGGCGACCTGCCGCATGCCTGGGTGGCGTCGGACTTCGTGCGCTCGGTGCTGGACATGTTCGCCTACACCCGCGAATCGGATCAGAGCGTGGTGATCGCCGCCGGGACCCCGACGCGCTGGTTCGAAGGCAAGGGTATCGGCATCGCCGAACTGCGCACGCCTTACGGACGCCTCAACTACACCTTGCAGCGCAGCGAAAAACAGCTGGTGCTGCAGCTGCAGTCTGGCCTGCTGATGCCGCCTGGTGGCGTGGTGTTCCCCTGGCCTTACCAGGGCGAACCCGGCAAGGCCAGCGTCAATGGCGAAACGGTGGACTGGCACAACGGCGAGTTGCGTATCCAGCAACTGCCGGCCACGGTGCAGATCGATGTCCCCAGCGCGGTGCGGCGGGCCGAAGAGGCTGCGCAATGACGCTAGTGCCTTGTCCTGGACGGGCAGGGCAGTGGCGCCACCATGGCGTGATGCTGGCCGCGGTGGCTCTGTTGATGGCGTGCGCTGCGGCTGCCCAGGCAGGGCCGGCAGACTCGCAGCTCAAGACGGGCCTCGCGAAGCAGCGCGGCGCGGCCGCTGTGGTTACGAGCTCAGAGCCGGGGACCCCTTCCACCACGCCGGCGCGCGAGATGACCCTGGTCACACTCAACCTGCACCACGACCGCGAGGACTGGCCGGGCCGTCGCGCGCATATCGTCAAGGAACTCAGGCAGCTGGCGCCGGACGTCATCGCGTTGCAGGAGGTCATCGAGCGGCGCGGCAGCGTGGAAAACCAGGCCACTTGGCTAGCGCGCAAGCTGGGCTACGACCTCATCTTCGCCTCGGTCGATTCCATTGGTGCACCCAAGCGCTACGGCAATGCGCTGCTGAGCCGACGCAAGGTACTGACCAGCCACCAGCGCCTGCTGCAACCGCTGGACGACTACCGCGTCGCCGCGCATCTGCAGGTGGATGTCGATGGCCAGCCGGTCAATGTCTACGTCACCCATCTCAACGAACGCGCCGATGCACGCGGCACCGCGACGCGAACGCGCCAGGTGGCCGATCTGCTGGAGTTCATTGGTTCCACCAGTGCACAGGCACCGGTGGTGATTGCTGGCGATTTCAATACCGCCGCCGATGCGCTGGATCTGGAGGCGCTACGCAAGGGTTATGGCGACAGCTACGGCAGCGTGCACCGAAACAGCGCCGCCGAGGTAAGTACCTTGAACCTGCATGTCTTCCACACGCCGGCACGCATCGATCATGTGTTCTTCCAGCAGAACCGGCTGCTTGCACGCGAAGCACGCATCCTGTTCGAAACCCCGTATGCCGAAGGCCGCTGGGCCTCGGACCACTACGGCGTCTGGGTGCGCCTGCAGCTCGCGCCCGGGGGCGCTCCTACGAACAGCAACAGATTGCAGCGCCGCCACGCTCACCCATGCAGGCGATTGAAGATCTGCACGCCGGCCAGCCACACCCCGGCCATGCTGCCGAAATTGGTCAGCAAAAAGGTCAGCACCACGCGCGACACGCGATTGCGGTACCAGCCGCGTAGCGTCTGCGCGTCGTCGCGCAGCGACAGGAAATCGCCATAGGCCGGTTTGCGCATATGGACCTCGACCAGCGCGGCAAATGCCCCGGTCGGCACGCTCAGCCGGAACGGTTTGAACGGTGCCACCGCCGCCGCGGTCAGGATGCTCAGCGGGTGGCTGCCGGCCAGCAGGCAGCCCAGTGCCGCCATGCCGCCGGTATACATCGCCCATTGCAGCAGCAGGTCGGCTCCCATGCTCAGGCCGCCGCGCCAGAAGCCGATGCCGATGCCGGTAATGATCACTGCCAGAATGCCCAGCGTGATCCAGGGCACGCGCTTGCGCTGCTGCACGTATTCCAGCGATTCGCGCAACGGGCCGGGCGCATCGGTGTCCTGCTCCAAGTGCCGCGCAAGCCCGGCCAGATGGCCGGCGCCCACGACCGCAAGCACCTCGCGCTGGCCGCCGTCGGCCTCCTCGCGCAGGCGCGTGGCCATGTAGCGATCGCGCTCGGCGATCACGGTCTCGTACAGCTCGGGGCTTTCGCTGGCGAAATCGCCGAAGCTCGCCTCCAGCATGTCGCCCTGCTTGAGCTTTTCGATTTCTTCCTCGCCCACTTCGTCGGCGGCGAACAGACCACCGAGCAGACCGCCGGCCAGCTTCATCTTGCCGAAGAAGCCCAGCCGCCCGGAGGCGCGCTTGAAGGTCAGCCCGACTTCGCGGTCGATCAGGTAGACCGGCAACCCTTGCGCGCGTGCCAGATTGACCGCCTCCTTCAATTCGGCGCCTGGCTCGATGCCCAATTGTTTGGCCAGCCGGCGCTGATACGCCGCCAGCGCAAGATTGGCCGCAAACAGCGCCACGCGCCCCTTGCGGATCACCTGCACCAGGTCCAGGCGAGCCAGCGCATCCGGATCGCTGAGCGCCTGCAGCCGCTGCGTATCCAGTTCCACGGCCACTGCGTCGTAACGGCCACTGCCGATCGCCCGTTGCACCGCGGCCACGCTGGCCAGCGACACGTGCGCAGTACCCAGCAGGGTGTAGCGCACACCATCGCGCTCGATAATGCGATGCGGCTGGCTGGACAGCGCATCGTCCAGAACGCGGGGAAGCTGCTCAGTCATGTGGGTAGTCATCAGAAGGAGGGGGGGGGGGTTGCCGTGGCCCTGCCGGCCTTCGGCCACGTAGATCGAGTTCTCCACGGTCCAGTGGTAGCCTGCACGCGCGCGGTAACTTCCTGCATACGCGTAGCCGACCACCGCACCATCGCGTTCTGCGACCAGATAGGGGTAGCCAGCATCCACCACGGCGTCCACGCGTGAGCGCATCTGCTCGCTGGATGGCGCGCTGTATTCGTAGGTATTGCCCCCGGCGATCTGCTCCGCATAGATCGCAGTGATTGCCGGGATGTCCGCCGCGCGGACTGCACACAACTCGACGGGCATGCGGTCAGTCGATATAGCGCTTGAGCAGGTCGCCATACGCATCGATACGCCGATCGCGCAGGAACGGCCAGATGCGGCGCACGTGTTCGCTGCGCTGCAGGTCGACATCGCAGATCAGCACGGTCGGGTCCTGGCCCGCTTCCGCGATGAACTCGCCCTGCGGTCCCAGCACGTGGCTGTTGCCCCAGAACTGGATGCCGGATGCGCCCAGCGGCGAGGGCTCGTGGCCGACGCGGTTGCACGACAGTACCGGCACGCCATTGGCGACCGCATGCCCGCGATGGCTCAGGATCCACGCATCGCGCTGACGCTCCTGCTCGGGCTGCTGGTCATCCGGGTCCCAGCCGATTGCGGTGGGGTAGAGCAGCAGCTCCGCACCGGCCAGCGCCATCAGGCGCGCCGCTTCGGGGTACCACTGATCCCAGCACACCAGCACGCCCAGGCGGCCCACCGAGGTGTCGACCGGCGTAAAGCCCAGATCGCCCGGAGTGAAGTAGAACTTCTCGTAGAAGCCCGGGTCGTCGGGGATGTGCATCTTGCGGTACTTGCCGAGCAGGCGCCCGTCGGTTTCGAACACCACCGCCGTGTTGTGATACAGGCCGGCAGCGCGACGCTCGAACAGCGAGGCGACCAGCACCACGCCGTGTTGCCTGGCCAGCGCGCTCAGGCGCTCGGTGCTCGGGCCGGGAATCGGCTCGGCCAGGTCGAATTCCTCCACCGACTCGTGCTGGCAGAAATACGCACCGTTGTGCAGTTCCTGCAACAGCACCAGCTTGGCGCCCTGCGCGGCGGCTTCGGCCACGCGCGATTCGATGACGGCCAGGTTGGCCTCGGCGTCGCCGTGGTTGCGCTCCTGGATCAGCGCGACGGAAAGGAGATGACGGGTCATGGCTACATCCAACTGGGTGACGCGCTACGGTAGCGCGTCATGGCGGAACGCTGGCCTGCCGGCCGGAACAGGAACGACGCATCGCATGGATCGCCGCGACGAATGCAAGGGCTAGGCGGCCAGCAGGCCGGCCGGCAACTGCATGGTCAGGCAGTGCAGGCTGCCGTTCTGCCAGATCAGCGCACGGCAGGGTACCGGCACGATCTCATGCTGCGGGAAGGCCTCGGCCAGCACTGCCTGCGCGGCGGCATCGGCCGGATCGCCATAGGCCGGCATCAGCACCGCACCGTTGACGATCAGGAAGTTGGCGTAGGACGCGGCCAGACGGCGGCCCTGGTCGAGAATCGGCTGTGCCCACGGCAGCACGAACAGGCGGTACGGCTGGCCATCGGCGGTGCGCAGCGCGGCCAGTTCATTGCCCATCGCCTGCAATTGGGCGTAATGCGAATCGCCGGGGACATCGCAGCCCTGGTAGACGATCGCATCCGGGCCGGCAAAGCGCGCCAGCGTGTCGATGTGCGCATCGGTGTCGTCGCCTTCCAGATAGCCATGGTCCAGCCATAGCACGCGATCCTGCGACAGCCATGCAGCAAGATCGCTGCTCAGCGATTCGCGGGTGCGCTGCGGGTGGCGCTCGTGCAGGCACTTCCAGGTGGTCAGCAAGGTGCCGGCGCCATCGGTTTCGATCGCACCGCCTTCCAGCGCGAAATCCACCGTGTGCACCGAGGCGGGTACGAATACCTGCGCCGCATCCAGCGAACTCACCAACTGGTCGTCCAGGCTGGCTTCGAACTTGCCGCCCCAGCCGGTGAAACGGAAATCCATCAGCCGGAATCCGGCATCCTGGCGCAGCGTGATCGGACCCGAATCGCGCAGCCAGGTGTCGTTATAGGCGGCCACCACGAAACGCACGCGCGTCATGTCCAGCCGCGCCGAGCGCAGCCGCGCTTCGGCATAGATCTGCAGATCGTCGTCGGCCACGCAGATGATCACCGGCTCGAAGCGGGCGATCGCCGTCACCAACGCGATATAGGTCTCTTCCACATCGGCCAGGCGCTCGGCCCAGTCGGTGCCGGCGTGCGGCCACGCGATCAACACGGCAGATTGGGGTTCCCATTCGGCGGGGAAGCGAAGACGGTCGGTCATGCCTGGCAATACTCATCTTGGTGTCCGGGCAACCGCCCGGACGTTCATCGATACCCTGCACCCGGGTGCAGGCTCTTGCGAGCCTGACGCACAGTCACGCGTCAGGCCTTGGTGCAGATTCGTGGCGACACATATCCAGCTGCTGACGGACGCAGCAGGCCGGCATGCGGAACGGTCGGACCAGCGGTGCGGCATGCAGATGCCTGCCTGGACTGGTGGCCGAGTGTGGCTGCGATTACCTGATCGGCGGCTTCGGCCCGATTTCGTTGGCATCGGCCTGGTTGGCCACCACGTCGATCACCTTGGTCTTTTCGAAGTACACGGTGAACGCTGGGTACACCCAGCGATGGATGGTCGGCCACTGGCGCTTCTGGCCGCCACGCGGGTCGAGCTTTTCCTGCGGCGTGCCGTAACGGCTTTCCACCTGGCTCATGCTGTCGCCACGCAAGGGCAGGGCGGCGGCGGGTTTCTGCTGTGCACGATCGATCAGCAGCGTGTCGGCCGACGCGACGGCACTGATCCCCATCAGTGCGATCGTCAGCATGATCGGCGGCATCACAAACAAACGGTTGCGCATGTCATCTACTCCCCAGTGGACAAGATTTCGGATGGTGATTACAGCAAAAAACCGCGACAGGCGGTGATGCCGGTCGCGCAGCGCCTGGTGGTGCAGTCCGGCGCTGCGGCGGGCGGCCTGGGCGCCGACGGTCCGGCCGGCTGGCCGGCAGCCGCACGCTGACCAAGAAAAAACCGCCCGGAGGGCGGCTTTCTCGGGTCTTGCACGCGGCGCAAAGGCTTAGCGCTGACGCGCCTTGAAACGCGGGTTCGACTTGCAGATCACGAAGACCTTGCCGCGGCGGCGGACCACCTTGCAGTCGCGGTGACGGGTCTTCGCAGACTTCAGGGAGGACAGGACTTTCATGGCACACCTCGGTGTAAACGGTTGGGTTCGATGGAAAGAGTGCCCACGGTTCGAGGGTGCACTCGCAATTAAGCCGGCAATTCTAACCGGCTTTTCGTCGTGCTTTCAAGTGGTTGCAGCGCAATGGCAGCGAGCGGCGTTACACTACCGCCTGATGCCCTTCCGGAAACCTGAATGACCGACCTGTCACCCGTTCTCACCATCGATGGCCCGTCCGGTGCCGGCAAGGGCACGGTCAGCCGGATCGTGGCGGCCCGCCTGGGCTGGCATTACCTCGATTCTGGCGCACTGTACCGTGCGGTGGGTGTGGCGGCGAGCTGGGCGGACCTGGATGTCTCCGACCCGGCCGCGCTGGTGCGTTGCACCTTCGACACCAAGGTGGAATTCGACGATGCGGGCGAGGCAGGGCTGCGCGTGCTGGTCAATGGCGCAGATGCGACCAGTGAGCTGCGCCTGGAAACTACCGGCGCGCTGGCCTCGGCCATTGCCGCCATTCCCGAGGTGCGCAGCGCCCTGAAAGAGCGCCAACGCGCATTCAGGTGCGCCCCCGGACTGGTCGCCGACGGGCGCGACATGGGCACGGTGATCTTCCCCGATGCTGCCTACAAAGTGTTTCTGACCGCCAGTGCCGAAGAACGTGCGGGCCGTCGCCATAAACAGTTGATGGAAAAGGGTGTTTCAGTTATCTTCGACGACCTGCTGCGCGAGATCATGGCGCGTGATGCCCGTGATGCGCAGCGGGTGGTGGCGCCATTGCGGCCGGCCGAAGACGCCGTGCTGATCGATACCAGCGGAATGGGAATCGAAGATGTTGTCCAGCGTGTGGTCGGGTTGCTCGCAGACCGCGCGCCGTCGTAAGCGTTTCGCAAGCGGGTTTGTCCCGCCGACCGTAAGGCGTTCCAAAGCTCCGTCGCGCATCCTGCGTGGCGGTTCTATGACTTCCAACCGACTCGCTGTCCGGAGTCGACCAACAGGCTGGGCGGTTCGCATCTGTCGCACCCCGACGATCGGCGCCCGTGTGTTCAACTGAGTAAATTCAAATGACAGAATCTTTTGCAGAACTGTTCGAAGCCAGCCAAGCCAATCTGGCGAAGCTGAAGCCGGGCTCCATCGTCACCGGCACCGTCGTGGAAGTGCGCGGCGACGTGGTGGTGATCAACGCTGGCCTGAAGTCCGAAGGCATCGTGCCGATCGAGCAGTTCCGTAACGACGCTGGCGAGATCGATGTAGGCGTGGGCGACCAGGTCAAGGTTGCGCTGGACTCCATCGAAAACGGCTTCGGCGAGACCGTGTTGTCGCGTGAGAAGGCCAAGCGCGCGATGGTGTGGGACGAGCTGGAAGAAGCGTTGGAAAAGAACGAAACCATCACCGGCCGCATCAGCGGCAAGGTCAAGGGTGGTTTCACCGTGGACATCAAGGATGTCCGCGCGTTCCTGCCTGGTTCGCTGGTGGATGTGCGCCCGGTGCGCGACCCGGCCTACCTGGAAGGCAAGGAGCTTGAGTTCAAGCTGATCAAGCTCGATCGCAAGCGCAACAACGTCGTGGTGTCGCGTCGTGCCGTGGTCGAGAGCGAGCACTCGGAAGAGCGCGAGCAGCTGATGGACAAGCTGCAGGAAGGCGCGATCCTGAAGGGTGTCGTCAAGAACCTGACCGATTACGGCGCATTCGTGGACCTGGGCGGTATCGACGGCCTGCTGCACATCACCGACATGGCCTGGAAGCGCGTGCGCCATCCGTCCGAAGTGGTCAACGTCGGCGACGAGCTGGACGTGCGCGTGCTGAAGTTCGATCGCGAGCGTAACCGCGTCAGCCTCGGCCTGAAGCAGCTGGGCGAAGATCCGTGGGACAACATCGCCCGTCGTTACCCGGCCAACAGCCGCGTGTTCGGCAAGGTCTCCAACGTCACCGATTACGGCGCATTCGTCGAGATCGAGCCGGGCGTCGAAGGTCTGGTGCACGTCTCCGAGATGGATTGGACCAACAAGAACGTCAACCCGTCCAAGGTTGTGCAGGTGGGTGACGAAGTCGAAGTGATGGTGCTGGATGTCGACGAGGAGCGTCGCCGCATCTCGCTGGGCATGAAGCAGGTTGCCGCCAATCCGTGGGAAACCTTCGCTGCCACCCACAAGAAGAACGACAAGGTGTCCGGTCAGATCAAGTCGATCACCGACTTCGGCATCTTCATCGGTCTGGACGGCGGCATCGATGGTCTGGTGCACCTGTCCGACATCAGCTGGAACACCACCGGCGAAGATGTCGTGCGCAACTACAAGAAGGGCGATACGCTGGAAGCCGTTGTGCTGGCAGTGGACCCGGAACGCGAGCGCATCAGCCTGGGCGTCAAGCAGCTGGAGCAGGACCCGTTCGGTCAGTACATGGCGTCCAACCCGAAGGGCTCGAAGGTCGAAGGCGTGGTGCGTGAAGTGGATGCCAAGGGCGCCACGATCGACCTGGCCGATGGCATCGAAGGCTACGTCGCTGCACGCGACATCGCCAACGAGCGCGTGGACGATGCGACCCAGCACCTGAAGGTCGGCGACAAGATCGAAGCCAAGTTCGTGGGCATGGACCGCAAGGGCCGCACCCTGCAGCTGTCGATCAAGGCCAAGGACGATGCCGAAATGCGCGAAACGCTGGAGGAATACCAGTCCTCCGCTGCGTCGGGCGGCATGACTCAGCTGGGCGCGCTGCTGCGTGCGCAGTTGAACAACAACAAGTCCGAGTAAGCGCGTAGCGCTCGCAAGAGCGTGATGGATCGGCCCGGGCTTGCCCGGGCCGATTCCGATGTGTCAGTCGAAAAAAGCAAGTCTTCCCATGACCAAGTCCGAATTGATTGAAATCCTGGCGCGACGCCAAGCGCATCTGAAGTCGGACGATGTGGATCTGGCAGTCAAGTCGCTGCTGGAGATGATGGGGCAGGCGCTGTCCGATGGTGATCGGATCGAAATCCGCGGGTTCGGCAGCTTCTCGCTGCATTACCGCCCGCCACGTCTGGGGCGTAATCCCAAGACCGGCGACTCGGTCGCGTTGCCGGGCAAGCATGTTCCGCACTTCAAGCCAGGCAAGGAATTGCGCGAGCGAGTCAGCTCCGTGGTGCCGGTCGATCTGGCCGATGCGGCAGACTGACGGCAGCTCTACCGCTGCGTTTATGTCGGCTCGGTTAAGCTAGGCGCCTTCCCGACGGAGTCGCGCGATGAAGGTGTTTCGCTTGCTGGTGATGTTGGCATTCCTGTTGGTCGGCCTGATCATCGGTGCGGTCAATTCCCAGGACGTCACTCTCGATTTCCTGCTTTCCAGTGTGCATACGACCTCCGGGGTCGCGATCATCGTCGCGCTGCTGGTCGGTGTGTTGATCGGTGCCGGCATGGTGCTGGTCAGCGTGGTCATCCCCCTTTATTCCAAGCTGCGCCAGGCCAACAAGGCTGTCGTGGTCAGTCGTGCCGACGCCAGGCGTGTTGCGCCTGCCGCCGTCGAGCCGCGCCCCCTCGATGGACTCTGAGTACGTATGGACTTCCTGACCGAGTGGTTCTGGTTTTTCCTGTTCCTGCCGCTGGCGGCGCTGAGTGGCTGGATCGTCGGTCGACGCGGTGGCCAGCGCCATGGCGATACCCAGGTCAGTCGTCTGTCGAGCACGTATTTCCGCGGCTTGAACTATCTGCTCAACGAGCAGCCCGACAAGGCGATCGAGCTGTTCCTGCACATCGCCGAGCTGGACAAGGAAACCTTCGAGACGCAGGTTGCGCTGGGTCATCTGTTCCGCCGCCGCGGCGAGGTCGATCGCGCCATCCGGCTGCATCAGGGACTGGTGCAGCGCGGTGACCTGACCGACCAGCAACGCGTGCAGGCCTTGCTTGCACTTGGCGAGGATTACATGAAGTCGGGTCTGCTGGACCGGGCTGAAACGGTGTTCACTGAACTGGCGCAGCTCGATCAACGCGCACCGCAGGCGCTGCGCCATCTGATCGGTATCTACCAGGCCGAACGCGATTGGGAAAAAGCCATCGATAACGCCACCCGTTATGAGGAAGTCACCGGCGAGCCCATGGGCAAGCTGATTTCCCAGTTTGAGTGCGAACTGGCAGACCGTTACCGCGGACTGGGCAAGGCCGATGAGGCCCTGCAGGCGATCGCGCGCGCCTATCAGGCCGACGCCACCTCCGTGCGGGCCGGCATTCTTGAGGGGCGGATCGAGTCCGAGCGCGGTCACGATGAAGCGGCGGTGCGGGCATTCGAGCGCGCGGCGCGACACGACCCGGACTATCTGCCGGAGATCATTCCTGCGCTGATGGCCGCATATCGCCGGGTCGGCGACATCGCCGGCGCGCGCAATTTCCTGTCCGAGATGACCGAGCACTATCGCGGCATCGCGCCGGTGCTGGCGCTGACCCAGTTGATGGAGGCGCAGGACGGAGTGGCGCCTGCCTTGGCCTATCTCGGCCGCCAGCTCAAGGATCGTCCATCGGTGCGCGGCGAGTCGGCACTGATCGACCTGACGTTGGCCGAGGGCAGTGACCCGGTCGGCACCTTGCAGGATCTCAAGCACATCACCGACCAGTTGCTGGTGCGCAACCCGAGTTACCGCTGCACCCGCTGCGGCTTCGGTGCCAAGACGCATCATTGGCAATGCCCGAGCTGCAAGGAATGGGGCACGGTCAAGCCGCTGTTGAACTACGCGGTGGTCTAGGACGTGTCGCAGCTTTCGGGACAGGTCCATCTTGTCGACATCGGGGTGGGCCATCGCCACGGTCTGCAGCGGTGCCAGTCAGCTGCAGTCCGAATGGTTCGGTGCGCGGCACCGCTTGTGCATTCCAACATTGAATGGCGTGCTCCAGGCAGTACCGGCATCGCCGCGCAAGCCGGCATGCTATTGCCTTCTGCGCTCCTGTCCTTTGCGACTGCTGGTCTAGATGGCGCCAGCGGTTCGGAGCGCGGTGCACGGTGATGCCCTCTATCTGGCTGTGGTGCGCATTGCACCTGACGATCGCGGCACTCGGAACGTGGCTGCTACGACGTTATGCGCTGCATCGCCGTCTACTCGACCACCCGGGTGAGCGACGAAGCCATTCGGTTGCCACTCCACGTGGTGGTGGTATGGCCATCGTTGCGGCAATCCTTTCGGGATGCGTGGTAGCCGGCATGCTCTGGCCGGCGTCGCGCCAGCTGGTCGGCTGGTTTGCGGCCGGTCTGGTCCTGGTCGCTGGGGTGGGTTGGTGGGACGATCATCGGCCGTTGTCGGCCAGGCTGCGCTTTGCGATCCACCTGGCTGCATCGGCATCGCTTGGATGGCTGGTCATCCACTGCACCGGCAATGTCCTGAACGGCATTCTCAGCGTGGCGGCCTGTGTGGTGCTGATCAATGTCTGGAACTTCATGGACGGCATCAATGGGTTGGCAGCCAGCCAGGCTGCGTTGGCGGCACTGGCGTTCGCTGCGGTGCTTCCCACTGCGTGGTCGTTCGCCGGGCTGGCAGTGGCCGCGGCATGCCTGGGGTTTCTTCCTTTCAACTTCCCACGCGCTCGCATCTTCCTTGGCGATGGGGGCAGTGGAGCACTTGGCTACGTGCTGGCGGCCTTGCTTGCGCTGAGCATAGTGGAAGGGCGGGTGAGCTGGTGGACCGGCTGGATACCACTGACTGCCTTTCTTGTAGACGCCGGCTTCACGCTCTTGTCTCGCATGCTCGCCGGGCAACGCTGGTGGGAGCCGCACTCCCTGCACGTGTATCAACGTCTGGCGCGCCGGGTCGGGAGCCATGTTCCGGTAACTGGTGTTTACTTCGCTTTCAGCGTCACTGCCGTCTGCTTGTATGTGTTAACTCGTCATGATGGGGCTTGGCCGCAGGTCGTCGGGGCAATTGTCTGGGGCCTGGGCGTTGCTGCCAACTGGTACTTTCTGCGCGCCGGACTGCGCGATTTTTGATGGATTTTTATGATTTCCTGGCGTGACCGTTTGACCAAGGCGCTGCCGCAGGCAGCCGTTGTGGTGCATGACCTATTAATGGTCTGGGTGTGCTGGCAGCTGCTGCACGCTGGCCGTTACTCGATGTTGCGCGACGCGCCTGAGCTGCCGCTCTGGGATTGGCGCACCGCCGTAGTCCTGGTGGCGCAGGGCCTGGTGTTCTGGAAGATGGGGCTGTACCGGGGACTGTGGCGGTTCGCTTCCGTGCCTGATCTGTGGAACATCTTCAAATCGAGTTTCCTCGGCCTGGTCGCGATTGTGCTGGCCCTGTCGTATGACCGCCTGGATGGGGTGCCGTTGTCGGTCCTGGTGGTCTATCCATTTGCCTTGTCGGCGCTGCTTGGCACGCCACGGCTGTTGTACCGCGCCTGGAAGGACTACCAGATCGCGCACTCCGGGGATGCCGCCCAGCGGGTGTTGATCCTGGGTGCCGGCCGCGCTGCCGAGGGTCTGGTTCGCGATCTGCGTCGAACCGGTGCGTTTGTCCCGGTCGGATTCCTGGACGATGCCAATAACCTGCATGGCGCAAAGATCCAGGGCCTCAACGTGCTTGGGAACCTCGATCAGGCCGCATCGATCGCCAAGGAAACCGCCGCCAAGCTGCTGGTGATTGCCATACCGTCGTTGGATGCTTCCGGCATGCAGCGCGTGGTGGCGATCTGCGAAAGCACAGGCCTGCCGTTCCGGATGGTGCCCAAGCTGATCAATGTGCTGGAAGGCCGCTCGCTGCCCGGCGAACTGAAAGAGGTCGCCATCGAGGACCTGCTTAATCGCAAGCCAGTCACTCCCGACTGGCGGCTGATCCGCGACTGGCTGACCAACAAGACCGTGATGGTGACCGGTGCCGGTGGTTCGATTGGCTCGGAAGTCTGCCGCCAGTGCGCCCGGCATGGTGCGCGCCGGATCGTGCTGCTGGAGATCGACGAGCTGGCATTGCTCACCATCGCCTCCGATCTGCGCCGGTTGTTTCCGGATATCGAGGTGGTGCGCATACTCGGCGATTGCGGCGATCCGGCCGTGGTGGCGCATGCGCTCAACACGGCGACCCCGGACGCGGTCTTCCATGCCGCTGCCTACAAACAGGTGCCGCTGCTGGAAGAGCAGTTGCGCGAGGCGGTACGCAACAACGTACTGGCCACCGAGAACGTGGCGCGTGCCTGCCAGCGGGCGCGTATCGAAACGTTCGTGTTCATTTCCACCGACAAGGCGGTTGAGCCGGTCAATGTGCTTGGCGCCAGCAAGCGCTATGCGGAGATGATCTGCCAGAGCCTTGACGCACGCGACGCACCGACGCGCTTCATCACGGTACGCTTCGGCAACGTGCTGGACTCGGCCGGCAGCGTGGTGCCGCTGTTCCGCGAACAGATCCGCCAGGGTGGCCCGGTCACGGTGACGCACCCGGATGTGACGCGTTA
This sequence comes from Xanthomonas cassavae CFBP 4642, assembly GCF_000454545.1. Lineage (NCBI taxonomy): Bacteria > Pseudomonadati > Pseudomonadota > Gammaproteobacteria > Lysobacterales > Lysobacteraceae > Xanthomonas > Xanthomonas cassavae. Next base: position 2,781,064 of record NZ_CM002139.1, on the reverse strand, counting down.
CTTCATGACCATTCCCGAAGCGTGCCAGCTGGTGATCCAGGCCGCGGCCTCCGCTTCGCATGGCGCGATCTATACGCTGGACATGGGCGAACCGGTGCCGATCCGGCTGCTGGCCGAGCAGATGATTCGCCTGGCCGGCAAGCAGCCTGGCAAGGATGTGGCCATCCTCTATACCGGCCTGCGACCGGACGAGAAGTTGCATGAGACCCTGTTCTACTCCGACGAGGACTATCGGCCTACCGCGCATCCCAAGATCCTGGAAGCCGGCGTGCGCGAGTTCTCGCACGAGCAGGTGTTGCAGTTGGTGACCCGCTTGCGCGAAGCGGTTAATCGTTATGACATCAAGGCGATGGAGACTGTGCTGGGCAGTCTGATGCCCGATTTCGCGGCTGCTCGACGGAAAGTCGACGCGCGATCTGATACGGTCGTTCCATTCCCCGCACGTGAGGTCAGAAGACTGTAATGAGTCAGCGCATTCGCAAGGCCGTATTTCCTGTCGCAGGTCTTGGGACCCGCTTTCTTCCGGCCACCAAGACGGTGCCGAAGGAAATGCTGCCAATCATCGACAAACCATTGATCCAGTACGCTGTCGACGAGGCCATCCAGGCTGGCTGCGATACACTGATCTTCGTCACCAACCGCTACAAGCACTCCATTGCCGACTACTTCGACAAGGCTTACGAGCTGGAGCAGAAGCTCGAGCGCGCCGGCAAGCTGGAGCAGTTGGAACTGGTCCGTCATGCGTTGCCGGAAGGCGTGCGCGCCATTTTCGTGACGCAGGCCGAAGCACTGGGCCTGGGGCACGCCGTGTTGTGTGCCAAGGCGGTGGTGGGTGACGAGCCGTTCGCCGTGCTGCTGCCCGACGACCTGATGTGGAACCGGGGCGACGCCGCGTTGACCCAGATGGCCGACGTGGCCGAAGCATCCGGTGGCAGCGTCATCGCCGTGGAAGACGTGCCCCACGACAAGACGGCCAGCTATGGCATCGTCTCCACCGATGCCTTCGACGGCCGCAAGGGTCGCATCAACGCCATCGTCGAAAAGCCCAAGCCGGAAGTGGCGCCAAGCAATCTGGCGGTGGTCGGCCGGTACGTGCTCAGCCCGAAGATCTTCGAGTTGCTGGAGTCCACTGGCGCAGGCGCGGGTGGCGAAATCCAGCTGACCGACGCAATTGCCGAGCTGCTGAAGAAGGAGCAGGTCGATGCCTTCCGTTTCGAAGGCCGACGTTTCGATTGCGGCGCACATATCGGCCTGATCGAGGCGACCGTGCACTTCGCGCTTGAGCACGAGAAGCATGGCGGCCCGGCCAAGGAAATCATCCGCGAAGCATTGGCCAAGGCCGACGCGCGCGGCTGATCGCTCCGTCATTGTGGTTTCGCGAACGACGCCTTCCGGCGTCGTTCGTTGTTTTGGGCCCTGATCGGGCAGGGTCGCCCGATGCGCAGATCCACCGCAATCAAGCAAGCAGATGCAGGGCGGTGGTGCAGTGGTGTCGTTAGGATCCGGGCATGAGCCAGACTGCCCACTCCAGTGACCTGATCAACGTGGTGGGCCTGCTGGGCGCGGCGGTGGTTGCCATCCCGCTGTTCCGACGGCTGGGCCTGGGCTCGGCGCTCGGCTACCTGGCGGTGGGCCTTGCGATCGGCCGCTTCGGGCTGGGCCTGTTCGACGACCCGCAGGCGATCATGCACGAAGGCGAACATGGCCGTCCCCTGTGCAAGCAGACGCGGACGGACGCTGCGCACATGGCGCGCCCGATAGCCGACTGCCGCCGAATGCGCCGACTACCGCGACGACTGCTGGCGTCCAATTTTCCGGCTCAGGGTCGATGCACTGCGTCCAAGGCGGCGGCCGATCGCCCGCAAGCTTGTCCCTCGATCACGTTCCACCTGAAGCACCGCACGCTCCTCAGGACTCAGATGACTGTACTGTCTTCCCATTCCAACACCCTACACTCTGTGAGGTGTTGCACTTCAAGGTTGAGTCTGCCCTGGCCATGCGCGAGTTTCCGCATGCGCGCCTGCTGGTGCGCTCGTCCGACCGCGAGCATTCGCTGCAGCTGATCGCCGCCGGCGTGGATTACCAGATTCGCGAGACCTGCGAGTCCGCGGTGCTCTTCGGTCGGGCCGCGCCGGTCGAACTGGGCGTGGATGAGGACGAGGCCGACCTGATCGCGCGCGCGATCCGTCGCCGCGACGCCGAGCGCCTGGACCTGGAGATCGCGGCCGGCAACGTGCGTGCCGGGGCGGGACTGATGTACGGCAAGATCACGCCGACGGTGCCCAGGCCCACGCCGTTCACGCCGCCGCGCCGGGAGAGCCGCTCGCTCAACCGCGAAGCGGCGGTCGCGGCTGGCGAAGAGCCGAGCGTGCAGGACTGAGCGGCGCGCAGGCTCGAGTCTTCTCGACCGCCACGAATCAGGACCGTCATCGCAGGCATCCCGGCCATTGCGCGATGCCTGCGCACAGAGCCAACCATCAGCCGTGTTTGCGCTGAGCTGCAGCGAAGGCCTCGCGCTGCTCCGGGGTCGCGTCCTTCTGATGCTGCTGCTTCCACTGTGCGAACGGCATGCCATAGACCGCCTCGCGCGCCTGTTCCTTGCTCATCGGCTGCCCTTGCGCTTGGGCCGCTTCGCGGTACCAGTCGCCCAGGCAGTTGCGGCAGAAGCCGGCGAGGATCATCAGATCGATGTTCTGCACATCGGTGCGGTCCTGATTGAGATGCTGCAGCAGCCGGCGGAATGCGGCCGCTTCGATGGCGGTGGTGGTCGCATCGCGGTTGGACGCCGTGATGGAAGTGGTGTCGGTCATGGCGGAATCGGGGACAATAGACGGCCTTGGACTCTACACCTGACGCCCCATGACCGCTTCCGCGCCAGCTGCCTCCGCTCCGGCCCGCCTTCTCGACGGACGGCGTATTGCCGAGGAGCTGCTCGACGGAGTGAAGTTGCGGGTGGATGCGCGCGTGGCGGCCGGCAAGGCGCGGCCGGGGCTGGCGGTGGTGCTGGTCGGTGGCGATCCGGCATCGTCGGTGTATGTGCGCAACAAGCGGCGCGCGGCGGAGAAGGTCGGTATCGCAGCCTTCGATTACGACATGCCACAAGGCACCAGCGAAGCCGAGCTGGCGGCGCTGATCGACGAGCTCAACGCCGACCCCAAAATCCACGGCATCCTGATCCAGCTGCCGCTGCCGGGCATTCCCGATGCCAATCGGTTGATCCAGCGCATCGACCCACGCAAGGATGTGGACGGGTTCCATCCGCAGAACGTGGGCCATCTGGCGCTGCGCGAATTCGGTCTGCGCCCGTGTACGCCGCGCGGCATCGTGACCCTGCTGGGCCACACCGACCAGCCGGTGCGCGGCCGCAATGCCACCATCGTCGGCGTGAGCAACCACGTGGGTCGGCCAATGGGCCTGGAGCTGCTGATCGCCGGTTGCACGGTGACCAGCTGCCACAAGTTCACTCCGGCCGATGTGCTGGAGGCGAGCGTACGCAATGCCGACATCCTGGTGGTGGCGGTGGGCCGGCCGGGCCTGATTCCGGGTGAATGGGTCAAGCCTGGCGCGGTGGTGATCGATGTCGGCATCAACCGGCTCGAGGACGGGCGCCTGGTTGGCGATGTCGGCTTCGATGCCGCCCTACAGCGCGCCGCCTGGATCACGCCAGTGCCGGGTGGGGTGGGGCCGATGACCGTGGCCACGCTGATGCAGAACACCATCGAGGCTGCTGATGCGGCCGGGATTGGGGATTCGGGATTGGGGATTGGTTAAAGGCAACGGCGAAGCGCATGCGTCGGCCGATCCGGATTGCGTCCGGGATCATCCGGCCATCGGCATCCTGACGAACGGCGGGCGGTGCAGGGCGGTGCCTTTGCCAATCCCGAATCTCAACTCCCCAATCCCGGCCCCAATGCGTTAAAATGTCGCGCTTCCCCACACTCGGGTCCGCCGATGCTACGCATCCAGGCTGAAGCTCTTACCTACGACGACGTCTCGCTCGTCCCCGCCCATTCGATCGTCCTGCCCAAGGATGTCAGCCTGGAAACCCGGCTGACCCGCGATCTGCGTCTGAAGTTGCCGATCCTGTCGGCAGCGATGGACACGGTGACCGAACACCGCCTGGCCGTGGCCATGGCCCAGCTGGGCGGCATCGGCATCATCCACAAGAACCTGACCCCGGCGCAGCAGGCGGCCGAAGTTGCCAAGGTCAAGAAGTTCGAGTCCGGCGTGATCACCGAGCCGTTTACGGTGAGTCCAGACACGACCATCGGCGAAGTGATCGCATTGACGCGGGCGCGCAACATCTCCGGTGTGCCGGTGGTGGATGGCAGCGAGCTGGTCGGTATCGTGACCAGCCGCGACATGCGCTTCGAGAAGAAGCTCGACGATCCGGTCCGCCACATCATGACCAAGAAGGATCGCCTGATCACCGTGCGCGAAGGCGCCAGCGACGAGGAAGTGCTCGAGCTGCTGCACCGTAACCGCATCGAGAAGATCCTGGTGGTCAACGATGGCTTCGAGCTGCGCGGGCTGATCACGGTCAAGGACATCCAGAAGAAGACCGACAACCCCAACGCTGCCAAGGATGCCGCTACCCGGCTGCTGGTCGGTGCGGCCGTGGGTGTGGGCGGCGATACCGAACAGCGTATCGAACTGCTGGCTGCGGCCGGCGTGGACGTGGTCATCGTCGATACCGCGCACGGCCACTCGCAGGGCGTGATCGACGGTGTGGCCTGGGTCAAGAAGACCTATCCGCACCTGCAGGTGATCGGCGGCAACATCGTGACCGGCGATGCAGCGCTGGCACTGATGGATGCCGGCGCCGATGCGGTCAAGGTCGGCGTGGGCCCGGGCTCGATCTGCACCACCCGCGTGGTGGCAGGCGTCGGCGTGCCGCAGATCACCGCGGTGGACATGGTGGCCGAAGCGCTGCAGGACCGCATTCCGTTGATCGCCGACGGCGGCATCCGCTACTCGGGCGACATCGGCAAGGCCCTGGTGGCTGGCGCGTCCACGGTGATGGTCGGCGGCCTGCTGGCTGGTACCGAAGAAGCGCCCGGCGAAGTCGAACTGTTCCAGGGCCGTAGCTACAAGAGCTACCGCGGCATGGGCAGCCTGGGTGCGATGGAGAAGGGGTCCAAGGACCGATATTTCCAGGACGCCTCCGATGCCGACAAGCTGGTTCCCGAAGGCATCGAAGGGCGCGTACCGTATCGCGGCCCGGTCGGTGGCATCATCCATCAGCTCATCGGTGGCTTGCGCGCGACCATGGGCTATGTCGGCTGCGCCACCATCGAAGACATGCGCACCAAGCCGAAGTTCGTCAAGATCACCGGCGCCGGCCAGCGCGAGAGCCACGTCCACGACGTGCAGATCACCAAAGAGCCGCCGAACTATCGCGCTGGTTAAACCAGCGCGCGGGATTGGGGATTCGGCATTCGGGAGTCGTAAGAGCCTACTGCGTCCCCACCCGGCAGCGGTTGTGGCTTGCGTTTTTGCGAATCTCCAATCCCAACTCCCCAATCCCGGCTCTCAATGACCAGCATCCACAACGACAAGATCCTCATCCTCGATTTCGGCGCGCAGTACACGCAGTTGATCGCGCGGCGCATTCGCGAAATCGGTGTGTACTGCGAGATCTGGGCCTGGGATCATGATCCGTCCGAGATTGCCGGCTTCGGTGCCAAGGGCATCATCCTGTCCGGTGGGCCGGAATCGACCACCTTGCCGGGTGCACCGGTCGCGCCGCAGGAAGTGTTCGATAGCGGTTTGCCGGTGTTCGGCATCTGCTACGGGATGCAGACCCTGGCTGCGCAGCTGGGCGGGGCGACCGAAGCGGCCGACCAGCGTGAATTCGGTCATGCCGAAGTGGACGTGGTGGCCGCCGATGCGTTGTTCTCCGGCCTGACCGATCACGCTGGCGCGTCGCGCCTGAACGTGTGGATGAGCCACGGCGACCACGTGTCGCAGGTGCCGCCGGGCTTCACGATTACTGCCGTGACCGACCGCATTCCGGTGGCGGCGATGTCCAACGAAGACAAGCGTTGGTACGGCGTGCAGTTCCATCCGGAGGTGACGCATACGCTGCAAGGCCAGACCTTGCTGCGCCGTTTCGTGGTCGATGTCTGCGGCTGCCAGACCTTGTGGACCGCAGCCAACATCATCGACGACCAGATCGCGCGCGTGCGTGCGCAGGTGGGCGATGACGAAGTGATCCTGGGCTTGTCCGGCGGCGTGGATTCGTCGGTGGTCGCCGCGCTGTTGCACAAGGCGATCGGCGACAAGCTGACCTGCGTGTTCGTCGATACCGGCCTGCTGCGCTGGCAGGAAGGCGATCAGGTGATGGCGATGTTCGCCGAGCACATGGGTGTCAAGGTGATCCGCGTCAATGCGGCCGACCGCTATTTCGCCAGGCTCGAAGGCGTGAGTGATCCGGAAGCCAAGCGCAAGATCATCGGCAACCTGTTCGTGGAGATCTTCGACGAAGAATCCAGCAAGCTGGCCAATGCCAAATGGCTGGCGCAGGGCACGATCTATCCGGACGTGATCGAGTCGGCCGGCAGCAAGACCGGCAAGGCGCATGTGATCAAGAGCCACCACAACGTCGGTGGCTTGCCGGAGCACATGAAGCTGGGCCTGGTCGAACCACTGCGCGAACTGTTCAAGGACGAAGTGCGTCGCCTCGGCGTCGAGCTCGGCCTGCCGCGCACGATGGTGTACCGCCATCCGTTCCCCGGCCCGGGCCTGGGTGTGCGCATCCTGGGCGAGGTGAAGCGCGAATACGCCGAGCTGCTGGCCAAGGCCGATGCGATCTTCATCGACGAACTGCGCAAGGCCGATCTGTACGACAAGACCAGCCAGGCATTCGCGGTGTTCCTGCCGGTGAAGTCGGTCGGCGTGGTCGGCGATGCACGCGCCTACGAATGGGTGATCGCCCTGCGGGCAGTGGAGACCATCGACTTCATGACCGCGCACTGGGCGCATCTGCCGTACGACTTCCTCGGCACGGTGAGCAACCGCATCATCAACGAACTGCGCGGCGTCTCGCGCGTGGTCTACGACATCTCCGGCAAGCCGCCGGCGACGATCGAGTGGGAGTGATTCGACATCTGGCAACGACTGGCATCAAGTAGCACCGGAACACAGCTAAGCCCGCGTAAATGCGGGCTTTTTTTGATTTTGTTTGGCACTTGCTGGCAATCTTTGGCATCTGCAAGCACCATTTTTTCATGGCATGATGAATGGCATTGAGAGCTTAGATGCCAGGAGATGCTGGCAATACCATGTAGCAATCTTTATGGTGATCATGGTACTAAATAGTCGTAAGTGATTGAATTTATTTGCTTTTTGCGCAAAATTTGGCTGAATCTGGATCATGGTATTTGAGCCGATCGAGGGCCAAGAACATGCTTACTGATACCAAGCTGCGGAACCTCAAGCCGAGGGATAGGCTCTACAAGGAGAACGACCGTGATGGCCTCTATGTGGCCGTCACGCCTGCAGGTGCGATCTCGTTTCGCTATAACTATTCGATCCATAGCCGGCAGGAGACCATCACTTTCGGCCGCTACGGTGTTGGCGGAATCACCCTTGCGGAAGCCCGAGAGCGGCTCGGCGAAGCCAAGAAGATGATCGCGGCCGGGAAGTCGCCTGCCAAAGAGAAGGCGCGAGACAAGGCACGCGTTAAGGATGCGGAGACGTTTGGAGCATGGTCGGAGAAATGGCTGCGCGGCTACCAGATGGCTGACTCCACACGTGACATGCGCCGCTCGGTCTACGAGCGCGAGTTAAAGCCGAAATTCGGCAATCAGAAGCTGGTGGAGATCACCCATGAGGACTTGCGCGCGCTCACCGATGCCATCGTGGAGCGCGGCGCGCCGGCCACCGCAGTACATGCACGAGAGGTGATGTCGCAGGTCTATCGCTGGGCCATCGAACGCGGCCAGAAGGTCGCCAACCCAGCAGAACTGGTGCGCCCAACGACCATCGCCAAGTTCGAGCCGCGTGACCGTGCGCTGACGCCCGACGAGATCGGCCTGATGTATCAGTACATGGAGCGCATCGGTACGACGCCATCCATCCGGGCAGCAGCCAAATTGCTGCTGCTGACGATGGTGCGCAAAAGCGAGCTGACCAACGCGACCTGGGGCGAGATCAATTTCAGCGACGCGCTTTGGACGATCCCGAAGGAGCGAATGAAGCGACGCAATCCGCACTTGGTGTTTCTGTCCCGCCAGGCGCTGGACATTTTCATTGCCCTCAAGACCTTTGCCGGCGGGTCGGACTACGTGTTGCCGTCGCGGTATGACTCGGACCTACCTATGAGCAGCGCCACGCTCAACCAAGTATTGACGCTCACATATCGGCTGGCGCAAAAGGAAGGAAAGTCGCTTCCCAAGTTTGGGCCACATGACCTACGGCGCACAGCCAGCACGCTATTGCACGAGGCGGGCTACAACACCGACTGGATTGAGAAGTGCCTGGCGCATGAGCAGAAAGGCGTCAGGGCCGTCTACAACAAGGCTGAGTACAGAGAGCAACGCACCGCCATGCTTCAGGACTGGGCGAACATGATCGACGAATGGACAATGAAGCGGCCGAGTGCGTGACTTTCGTTCTATTGCCGCCGGAGCAACGCAGCGCTTTTATCGGTTGAAGGGGTGGAGCCGCAGGTGACGGTCGACAAATCCAGGTCGCATGGCCTGCGTACCGGACGACCTGCGCGTTTCAATCCATTCCTCGATTTCGGCCAAATCCCAGGCGACATTTCGGCTGGTGAGTGCAATGCGGCGTGGGAACTCTCCACGCTGCTCCATGTTAAAGATCGTGCGCTCAGACAGTGGAATCATCGCCAGGAGCTTTTTACGGTTGATGAGTGTCTTGCTTGTCTCTGCCTGCATTCCTTCGCCTCCTTCATTCACACGCGAACATGTGTTTGAGGGCACCTCGAATAACCATGCCGGAGCCGATGTAGCGCGTGCATGGAGGTGACGATGCTTTCGAAACATCAGCACTCTGACATGGTTGGCCAAG